>NZ_CP012646.1:1715000-1906344 GCF_001281025.1 Streptococcus mitis | reverse complement strand
CAGAAGTTCTTTATAATGAGGCGGTAAAAGCCTTGGATGTAAATAAAGAAGACCATTTGATTGATGCTTATTGTGGAGTTGGAACGATTGGATTTGCCTTCGCAAAGAAAGTTAAAACACTCAGAGGTATGGATATTATTCCAGAAGCTATTGAAGATGCCAAGCGAAATGCTAAAAGAATGGGATTTGACAATACTCATTATGAAGCTGGAACGGCAGAAGAGATTATTCCTCGCTGGTATAAGGAAGGCTACCGAGCAGATGCTCTGATTGTGGATCCACCACGTACAGGTCTGGACGATAAGTTATTAGATACTATTCTTACCTATGTACCAGAAAAGATGGTCTATATTTCTTGCAATGTTTCGACCTTGGCTCGTGATTTAGTACGCTTAGTAGAAGTCTATGATCTTCATTATATCCAGTAGGTCGATATGTTCCCACATACAGCTCGAACGGAAGCTGTTGTAAAATTAATTAGAAAAGTTCAAAAAAGTAGTTGACAAGTCAGAAAAAGTCTGTATAATAGTAAGAGTTGAAAATAACAACTCTGGTCCGTTGGTCAAGGGGTTAAGACACCGCCTTTTCACGGCGGTAACACGGGTTCGAATCCCGTACGGACTATGGTATGTTGCGGATGGCACACTTGATGAAAAAAGATTAAAAAAGTTTCAAAAAAGTGTTGACAAGCGAAAGCGGCTGTGATATACTAATATAGTTGTCACTTGAGAGAAGTAAGTGACAAAGACCTTTGAAAACTGAACAAGACGAACCAATGTGCAGGGCACTACAACTAAGGTTGTAGTACTGAACAATGAAAAAACAATAAATCTGTCAGTGACAGAAATGAGTGAGAACTCAAACTTTTAATGAGAGTTTGATCCTGGCTCAGGACGAACGCTGGCGGCGTGCCTAATACATGCAAGTAGAACGCTGAAGGAGGAGCTTGCTCTTCTGGATGAGTTGCGAACGGGTGAGTAACGCGTAGGTAACCTGCCTGGTAGCGGGGGATAACTATTGGAAACGATAGCTAATACCGCATAAGAGTAGATGTTGCATGACATTTGCTTAAAAGGTGCAATTGCACCACTACCAGATGGACCTGCGTTGTATTAGCTAGTTGGTGGGGTAACGGCTCACTTCTCGTCACCCGCTTTGAACTTTGTTCAAATTACCAAGTTTTTAACTTGGGCGCGTAGCTCAGGTGGTTAGAGCGCACGCCTGATAAGCGTGAGGTCGGTGGTTCGAGTCCACTCGTGCCCATTAATTGGAGAATTACTCAAGAGGCTGAAGAGGACGGTTTGCTAAATCGTTAGGTCGGGTAACTGGCGCAAGGGTTCGAATCCCTTATTCTCCGTTTGAATGAGGGTTTATAACTCTCTTTTTTTGTATTTTTAAGAATAGTAGAATAAAAACTTCAGATTTGTAAAACTTAATTGGATTACTTATCTGAAGTTTTTTTGCGCTCTTTGTCAACTGTAGTGGGTTGAAGAAAAGCTAAAATCTTTATATATTGTCGATTTTATGGTTGTGCTAGTTTATTATTACTTCCAACCCTTGAGTGAAATTTCTCCGCTATTTAGCCAAATTTCTTTTCCGTTATCACATTGAACTAAAAGTTTACCACTTTCAGAGATGTCTTTAGCAAGTCCCTTGTGGTCTTTTTGATCTAGTGTGAAAGTAACTTCTTTTCCTAGAACGAATGACTGTTTTTTGTAAAGGTATAATAGCTCTTCTGCAGGTGTTTCGAAGAAAGCACGCCATATTTCAATGATTAATTCATTTCTGGTAATAGGTGCTGGAGCTTTGAATAAACTAGCAGCTTTTTCTTTTAATTCTTGAGGGAAGTCTTTAATAGTAAAGTTGATCCCTACTCCAATAATGATATCTGTGACTAGGCCTGTTTCTACAGACGTCATTGCCTCAGTAAGGATTCCTCCAATTTTATGATTGTTTAGGTAGATATCATTGACCCATTTTATGTCGACATCTATTAAAGTTAGGTTCTTAATGGCTTTGTAGACAGCTCCTGCTACAAGTAGTGTGTAGGATGGTAATTTGTCATAGGGAAGATTTGGTTTAAGATGGAGGGTCATATAAATGCCACCTTGTGGTGAGTAGAAAGAACGTTGAAATCGACCTCGGCCTGCTGTTTGATAGGAAGCTAGATAGAGGGTGTTTGTTTCATATCCTCTATCTATTGCTTCTTTTGCATCAATTTGGGTAGATTTAGTTTCTGACTTAAAATTAACGGTAATTGGGAGATTTTCTTGTATAAGGTCTGGCAGGAGAAGATCTCCATTCAATAGTTTATAGCCCCTATTTTTTATGCTATCAATTTCAATACCTTCTTGTTCTAGCCGCTTGATGGCTTTCCAAATTGATGTTCGGCTTAAGGATAGTTCTTCAGCAATTTTTTCTCCGCTGATATAGTCGGTTTCTTTTGTCAGAATCTGGTAGACAGCTTGGTAGGATTTCATAGTGTTTCCTTTCTTACTAGTTGGTATTGAGAATATTCTTTTCTTGTATGACTTGGAGTCTGATTGAAGTATTGTTTATAAGCTTTTGAAAAATGGAGTGGATCTGAAAAACCTACCGAATATGCAATTACTTTGATAGACTCTTGGGTATTTTCGAGAAGCTGTTTAGCTCGGTGCATTCGAACATAGAGTAAGTATTCTTTGGGTGATAAGGTATTAAATTCTTTGAATACGCTTGATAAGTAGCTTCTGTGAACGGATAGTTCTTTTGCTAAATCTTGAATTGTAAGTGATTGAGGATAGTGACTATCAATTAATCTTTTGCATTCAATATAGAGTTGGTAGGTTGATGAAATATTCTTTTTTTTCTGATTGGGAGCAATAGTTCCCAGATGAAACATCAGTTCATGGAGTTGTCCCATGATATGGAGTTGAGCTAATTCATTTGATTTGGTAATCTGAGCGAAGCGGACAATGTCTGAGATGAGTTTTGCAGTGGTCTGGGTATGACAAGTTTCAGATTGGATGAGATAGGATTGATCAGAAATTTGAGAAAGAGCAAAATAGTCAGGAGCTTTCCCTCCAGTGATTCCTAACCAGTAGTAGGCCCAAGGTTCTTTACTATCTGCTTGATAAAAGGTTAGTTCCTCTGGTTTTAATAGAAAGAAATCTCCTTCTTTTAAATCAACAATTTTACCTTTGTAATGAAATTTTCCTTGTCCTTTGGTAATGTAATGTAGGACGTATGTATCTCGAATTGCTGGACCAAAAGAGTAATTAGGTTTGCATTCCTCATATCCATAAAAGCTTAGGGAAAGGTCAATTGTTCCAGTCTGGTATTCTGAAAAAACTAGCATGTGCCACCTCCTACCTAACATTTTACCATATTCTTGAGACATTTTTCTATTTTAGAAAGCGATTACAGATGATAAAATATAGTCAATAAAGTGATGAGGTGAAGTAAATGGGAGTTAGGATAGAGAATAATCTATTTTATGTTGAGAGTAAAAATCTAAGTTTGATTATTGAAAATCGAAATGGCTACTTACTTTTGAAACATTTAGGAAAGACTATTAAGAACTATAAAGGTTCCAACAGTGTTTATGAACGAGACCATGCCTTTTCAGGAAATCCAACGGCTACTAATCGAACCTTTAGTTTAGATACTCAACGTCAAATTTTTGGACAACATGGTTTGGGTGACTTTAGAAAACCAACTTTACAGTTTCAGCATGATGCAACTGAAGTAACAGACTTTCGATTTGTAGAAGCAAAGATTTTAAAAGGTCAGAATGGTCCACAGGGTTTACCTTCTCCACATAGCATGGATGGTACAGAGACTCTTGCCTTAATGTTAGAAGATTCTAAGGCTCAACTTAGTCTGAATTTGTATTATACTGCTTTTAATAATGATTCGACAATTGCTAGCTATAGTAAATTGGAAAATAATAGTAATCAGGAAGTTGTCATCCATAAAGATTTTTCTTTTATGGCTGATGTTCCAGCTGCAGATTACGAAATCGTAACTCTGCAGGGTGCTTATGCTCGTGAAAAGACTGTCAGACGTCAACAGGTAGAACAAGGAATCTTTTCGATTAGTTCGAACCGTGGGGCTTCTGGGCATGCTCAAACACCAGCTCTTCTCTTATGTGATCAAGGAGTCACAGAGGATGCTGGAAATGTGTTTGCTATTCAACTAATGTATAGTGGAAACTTTGAAGCTTTTGTTCAAAAGAATCAATTGAATGAAGTTCGGCTGGCTATTGGAATTAATCCGGAAAATTTTTCTTGGAAGTTAGACCCTGAGGGAAACTTCGAAACACCAGTAGCTTTAATGACCTATTCAGATAAGGGATTAACTGGTGTTAGTCATGAAAGTCAGAATTTTATACTGAAGCACATTATGCCAAGTAAATTTGTTACAAAAGAACGCCCAATTCTAATTAATAACTGGGAAGCTACTTACTTTGATTTTCAGAGAGAAAAACTGTTAGAGTTAGCAGATGAAGCTAAGAAAGTTGGCATTGAACTTTTTGTATTAGATGATGGTTGGTTTGGCAATCGTTTTGATGATAATCGTGCTTTAGGTGATTGGGTTGTTAATGAGAAAAAACTGGGTGGAAGTCTAGAAAGTCTGATTTCAGCTATCCATGAAAGAGGTTTGCAGTTTGGGCTTTGGTTAGAACCTGAGATGATTTCTGTAGATAGCGATTTGTATCGTAAACATCCTGACTGGGCTATTCAGGTTCCAGGATATGAACATACCTATTCTCGGAATCAATTAGTACTTAATCTTGCCAATCCTCAGGTAGTAGAATATTTGAAAAATGTTTTAGATGAACTCCTATCTTATCATGAGATTGATTACATTAAATGGGATATGAATCGTAATATGACTAAGCTAGGGAATGGATTAACTTATCTAGAGACAAAGATGCAATCTCATCAGTACATGCTGGGGCTTTATGAACTCGTTTCTTATCTGACAGAGAAGCACAGACATATTCTCTTTGAGTCCTGCTCTGGTGGTGGTGGACGAAATGATCTTGGTATGATGCGCTATTTCCCACAAGTCTGGGCAAGTGATAATACTGATGCTATTGCACGTTTACCAATTCAATACGGTTCATCCTATCTTTATCCAACCATTTCTATGGGGGCTCATGTTTCAGCAGTACCGAATCATCAGATGGGACGAATGACACCATTAGAAACACGTGGCCATGTAGCAATGATGGGAAATTTGGGATATGAGCTTGATTTGACAAGTTTATCAGATGAAGAGAAAGCTGAGATTGCTAATCAGGTGAACTTGTATAAAGAATTGCGACCAGTAGTCCAGTTGGGAAACCAGTATAGGTTAATCAATCCCGATGCTAAATCCAATGAAGTAGCTGTACAATTTAACTATGGAAATCAAACGATTGTAAGCTACGTCCGAGTTTTATCTGTTGTAGAGACCATGGAAACAACTTTAAAATTAAAAGATTTGGTTGAAGAGGGACTGTATGAATTACAGGAAAATGGAGTAGTTTACTCAGGTGCAGAACTCATGTATGCAGGTTTAACTGTTATCTTATCCCAGGGAGATTTTTTGAGTAAACAGTATATTTTTAGAAGACTATAATAAAGGTGTATAAATTTATAAAGGAGGCTTTCCAATGAAATGGTATAAGAAAGCAGGTTTTCTTTTAGTCGCTGGTGCTAGTTTACTAGGTCTAACAGCTTGTGGTCAGAATAATCAATCGACTGATGGAAAGGTAACGATTGAATTTTTTAACCAGAAGACCGAAATGGCGGATACTTTGCAAAAAATTGTAGATAATTTTGAAAAGGATCATCCTACTATTGATGTAAAACTGACGACTGTTCCGGCAGCTGGAATTGTTCTGAAGACTCGGATTTTATCAGGAGATGTTCCAGATATTGTTAATATCTATCCTCAAAATATGGATTTTCAGGAGTGGGCAAAAGCAGGTTACTTTGCAGATATGACAGGGAAATCTTATCTTGAGAATATTAAGAATGACTATGCAGAAAAGTATGCAATCAATAACAAGATTTATAGTGTGCCTTTAACTGCTAACCTTTATGGAATCTATTACAATAAAACAAAGTTTAAAGAATTAGGACTTGAGGAACCGAAGACTTTTAAAGAGTTTCAAGAGATTGTTAAAAAGATAAAAGATAGTGGGAATTCTCCGTTTGCAGTTGCAGGCAATGAAGGATGGACATTAAACGGTTATCACCAACTTTCTCTCATTACCATTACAGGCAGTGGAGACGCAGCTAATAACTATCTTCGCTTTTCAAAACCAAATTCTATTTCTGTAGATGATGCTATTTTAAAAGCAGATGCAGAACGACTAGATTTGTTGGCGGATAATGCTCAAGATGGATGGCGTGGTGCCTCTTATAATGATGCGGTGGTAGCATTCTCGAATGAAAAAGCCTTGATGATGCCACAAGGATCATGGGCATTAGCGGCAATTAATCAACAGGATCCAAAATTTAATGTGGGGATGTTTGCCTTCCCAGGAGAAGAAGTAGGAAAAGAAGTCACTGTTGGTGCAGGGGACATGGCATTATCAACTTCAGCTACTACCAAACATCCTAAAGAAACCGAAGAATTTATCAGCTATATGACTAGTTCAAAAGCTATGCAAGCATATTATGATGTGGATGGATCACCAGTTGCGGTGAAAGGTGTACAGGAAAAAGAAGATTCAGCACTTGCAGAGATTTCTAAACTAGCATTTACGGATAAACATTATGTTTGGTTGGGCCAACACTGGAATTCTGAAGAAGATTTTTTCAATCTAAGTGCAGGTTACTTGATGGATAAAAATCTGAAAAATATGGCAAACAATCTCAATGCTTTCTTTAATCCAATGAAGGCAGATTTGGACTAGAATAGGAGTTAAGATGATATGGCTATTCGAAAAATTTTAAATAAATACTGGGGTTGGACTTTTTTGCTCATCCCGCTTGCATTACAAGCTATCTTCTTTTACTTTCCGATGGTACAAGGTGCTTTCTATAGTTTGACTAACTGGACTGGATTGACCTATAATTATAAATTTGTTGGTCTGAATAACTACAAATTGCTGATGATTGATGGGAAATTCTTCACAGCCATTGCTTTTACTTTGATTTTAACCCTGGCATTGATTATTGGAGAGATTACAATTGGGATGGTTGTCGCTCGAGCCTTAAATTCTAAGATGAAAGGGCAGACCTTCTTTAGAGCATGGTTCTTTTTCCCGGCGGTTTTGTCTGGTTTGACAGTTTCCTTGATTTTTAAACAATTCTTCAACTATGGTCTTCCAACGATTGGAAAAATTTTAGGGATTAGTTTTTTACAAGAAAGTCTATTAGGAACACCGATCGGAGCGGTAGTAGCAACTATTTTTGTTCTTCTATGGCAAGGAGTAGCAATGCCAATTATTCTCTTTCTTGCTGGTCTTCAGAGTATTCCATCTGATATTTTGGAGGCGGCATCAATTGATGGTGCAACAAGCAAACAAACTTTTTGGAAAATTGAGTTACCATATTTGTTGCCAACGATTTCTATGGTTTTTATCCTAGCTCTTAAGTCTGGTTTGACTGCCTTTGACCAAATTTTTGCCTTGACGAGTGGTGGCCCAAATAATGCTACAACGTCTCTTGGTCTTTTAGTCTATAACTATGCCTTCAAGAGTAATCAATATGGATATGCGAATGCAATTGCCTTGATTTTATTCTTAATTATTGGAATTGTTTCTCTGATCCAAATCAAACTATCAAAGAAATTTGAAATCTAATTGGGGAGTCCTACACATGAAAAAAGAAGAAAAATTGAATCAGTTTTGGAAGTATGTCCTCTTGATAGTAGGTGGTATTCTCATACTTGTTCCTTTGTTGGTAACGGTTTTTAGTTCCTTCAAGACAACCAAGGATATCATGAATCATTTCTTTGGTTTGCCCAATCCTTTTACATTAAGCAATTATGAACGATTGGTTTCGGATGGGATTGGAGGCTATTTCTGGAATTCAGCTGTTATTACGGTATTATCATTGATTGTAGTGGCCTTCTTTATACCAGCTGCAGCTTATTCCATTGCTCGAAATATGTCCAAGAAAAAAGCCTTTGCAATTATGTATTCGCTCTTGATCTTAGGGATATTTGTTCCATTTCAGGTGATTATGATTCCTATCACAGTTATGATGAGCAAACTCGGCCTGGCAAATATGTGGGGGTTGGTACTACTCTATCTAACTTATGCAATTCCACAGACCCTCTTCTTGTATGTTGGTTATATTAAAATCAGTGTACCAGATAGTTTAGATGAAGCTGCAGAAATTGATGGGGCTGATCGATTTACAACTTACCGTCGAATTATCTTTCCAATGCTGAAGCCCATGCATGCTACAACCTTGATTATCAATGCATTATGGTTCTGGAATGACTTTATGTTGCCATTGTTAATTTTGAATAAGGATTCCAAGATGTGGACTTTGCCTCTCTTCCAGTACAACTACCAAGGTCAGTATTTTAATGACTATGGGCCAAGCTTTGCATCCTATATTGTGGGAATTATAACAATTACTGTCGTCTACCTCATCTTCCAAAAACATATTATTTCAGGAATGAGCAACGGGGCAGTGAAGTAAGAAGAGCTCATAGAATCTATAGTCTCTGACACAGAGGAAAGGAAGGGTTCAGCTTGTTGATAATTCTATGTAGAAAACAAGAAAGTGGTACTTAGTTTATCACAGTCTATATTAGTACGAGTTTGATGATAAACAGAGATTTAATACTCAATGAAAATCAAAGAGCAAACTAGGAAGTTAGCCGCAGGTTGCTCAAAGCACAGCTTTGAGGTTGCAGATAAAGCTGACGTGATTTGAAGAGATTTTCGAAGAGTATAACATGAATTTGATTTACGAAGCCAAGTCATATGAGACTTGGCTTCAATTAAAAAAAGGAGAGTAATTATGTCAATTCAGAATAAAACTATGTTGATTACCTATTCAGATAGTCTGGGAAATAATCTTAAAGACTTATATGAGAATTTGGAAGAGCATTTTGGAGATGCTATTGGGGGAGTTCACCTTCTACCATTTTTCCCATCAACAGGTGATCGTGGATTTGCGCCAGTTGACTACGACGAAGTGGACTCAGCTTTTGGTGATTGGGAGGATATTAAACGTTTAGGTGAAAAATATTATCTTATGTTTGACTTTATGATTAATCATATTTCTCGTCAATCTAAGTATTATAAGGACTATCAAGAAAAACATGAAGCCAGTGAATTTAAAGCTCTCTTTTTAAACTGGGATAAGTTTTGGCCAGAAAACCGTCCAACACAGTCGGATGTAGATTTAATTTACAAGCGTAAGGATCGTGCACCAAAGCAAGAGATTGTGTTTGAAGATGGGTCAGTGGAACATTTGTGGAATACCTTTGGTGAGGAGCAGATTGATCTTGATGTGACCAAAGAAGTAACGATGGAATTTATCCGTAAGACCATTCAGCACTTGGCAAGTAATGGGTGTGATTTGATTCGTCTAGATGCCTTTGCTTATGCAGTGAAGAAATTGGATACTAATGATTTCTTTGTGGAACCAAATATTTGGGATTTATTGGACAAAGTTCGAGATATCGCTGCTGAGTATGGGACAGAGCTCTTACCTGAGATTCATGAACATTATTCGATTCAGTTTAAAATAGCAGACCATGATTACTATGTTTATGATTTTGCTCTTCCAATGGTGACACTTTATACTCTTTACAGTTCCAGAACAGAGCGTTTGGCTAAGTGGTTAAAGATGAGCCCAATGAAGCAATTTACGACGCTAGACACCCATGATGGGATTGGAGTGGTGGATGTCAAGGATATCCTGACAGATGAGGAGATTGACTATGCTTCAAATGAACTCTATAAGGTTGGAGCTAATGTCAAACGTAAGTACTCCAGTGCCGAGTATAACAATTTAGATATCTACCAAATCAATTCAACTTACTATTCTGCGCTTGGAGATGATGATGTTAAGTATTTTCTCGCTCGTCTAATTCAAGCTTTTGCTCCAGGTATTCCTCAAGTTTACTATGTAGGTCTATTAGCAGGCAAGAATGACTTGAAATTATTAGAAGAAACTAAAGAAGGTCGAAATATTAATCGTCATTACTATAGCAATGAGGAAATAGCAGAAGAAGTCCAACGTCCCGTAGTGAAGGCACTTCTCAATCTATTTTCTTTCCGTAACCGTTCAGAAGCCTTTGATCTAGAAGGAACTATTGACGTTGAAACACCAACAGCCCACAGCATTGTAATCAAACGTCAAAATAAAGATAAGTCCGTAACAGCAGTAGCAGAAATTGATCTGCAAAATCAGACTTATCGGGTAATTGAGAATGGAATTGAAGTAACATTTTGAAGCCTTGACTTGATATGGTTGATAAAATAGGGTTTTTATTTTAGAAAACGTTTCCTTTGTTTTCAAATTGCTAAAAAAGTGGTACAATAAAGGGTAGCTTACTATTATCTGAATCAACTGATTTGGAGAGAAAGGATTCATTTTGAAATCAATAGGCTTTATTGAAAAGCTGAAAGGGTTGTCTAGTAAAGAGCTGATTTTATTGGGAATTATCCTGAGTATCTTTTTACCCTTTTATCTTTTTGTAGTTGTATTCTGTTTATATATTATTAGTTTGATTTTTACAGGAGACATGAAAAGTATTCTTCAGAAAATGGGGGAGCATCCGATGCTGCTTCTTTTTCTTGGCTATAGTACTGTTATATCTGTTTTTGCACAAAATTGGATGGGAGTTGTGGCTTCAGTAGGAATTTTTCTATTTACTGTTTTCTTTTTGCATTATCAGTCGATTTTATCACATAAATTCTTTCGATTGATTTTGCAGCTCGTCTTGTTTGGTAGCGTCTTGTCAGCTGCTTTTGCGAGTTTAGAACATTTCCAAATTGTGAAGAAATTTAACTATGCTTTTCTTTCACCCAATATGCAGGTGTGGCATCAGAATCGTGCAGAAGTGACCTTCTTTAATCCTAATTATTATGGAATTATTTGTTGTTTCTGTATCATGATTGCTTTCTATCTGTTTACAACGACCAAATTGAATTGGTTGAAAGTATTCTGTGTGTTTGCAGGCTTTGTGAATCTCTTTGGTTTGAACTTTACTCAAAATCGAACTGCCTTTCCTGCTATTATCGCTGGAGCAATCATCTATCTCTTTACGACCATTAAAAACTGGAAGGCCTTTTGGCTTAGTATTGGGGTCTTTGCGATTGGCTTGAGTTTCCTCTTTTCCAGTGATTTGGGAGTTCGGATGGGGACTTTAGACTCTTCTATGGAGGAACGAATTTCTATCTGGGATGCTGGGATGGCCTTATTTAAGCAAAATCCTTTCTGGGGTGAGGGGCCATTGACCTACATGCACTCGTATCCTCGGATAAATGCTCCTTATCATGAACATGCTCACAGCCTTTATATTGATACGATTCTGAGTTACGGAGTTGTGGGGACTATTTTATTAGTTTTGTCTTCTGTTGTTCCTGTTCGCTTGATGATGGATATGAGTCAGGAGTCGGGGAAACGTCCGATTATTGGTCTTTATCTATCTTTCCTTACAGTGGTTGCTGTGCACGGAATCTTTGACTTGGCCCTCTTCTGGATTCAGTCTGGTTTCATTTTCTTGCTAGTTATGTGCAGTATTCCCTTAGAGCATCGAACTTTGGTATCGGACATGACGGATTAAGTATATAAGAGTAAAATCTTCTACCTTGTATAGGAGATTTTTTTACTGGGAAAAATTATTTCTAAATCGAAATAGTTGACAGTTAGAACGATGAGTGTTACAATCATTTTATTCGTTTCGATATCGAAATAAATTGGAGGTGTCATGAAAGATAGTCATTTGGTAGCCCATCATATTCGTTTGTTGAATGGACGGATTTTTCAAAAGTTAGTGAACCAAGATTCTGAAGCTCTTTATCGGAGTGAACAGGGGAAGATTTTAGCGGTTTTATGGAATAGTAAAACTGGTTGCGCAACTGCGACAGATATTGCTCTGGCAACTGGGCTTGCTAATAATACACTGACGACGATGATTAAAAAGCTAGAGGAACAAAATCTTGTAACTATTAGTCCTTGTGGAGAAGATAAGCGTAAGAAGTATTTGGTTTTAACAGAGTTGGGGCAGTCGCAAAAAGAAGTGGGGCAACGTGTCAATCAGAAATTGGATACGATTTTTTACAAAGGATTTTCAGAGAAAGAAATTCGGCAGTTTGAAGCCTTTCAAGAAAGAATTTTGGCTAATCTGAAAGAGGAGGAAAATGAGGTTTAAAATGGAGTAAATTAGCTGTTTATAAGTAAAGGCCACTTTTGACTTTGTTTTCCAACTCTTAGGACAAGGAAACTATGTGGTTAGCTATGGTCAGACTCTGATTGATGGAGTTGCCTATGCCCAGTACGATATTTTCCGTCTAGAAAATGGAAAAATTGTGGAGAATTGGGATAATAAGGAAGTCATGCCTAAGGTAGAAGACCTGACCAATCGAGGGAAGTTTTAAATTGAGGATACAGAATGATTGAATACAAAAATGTAGCTTTACGTTACACAGAAAAAGATGTCTTGAGAGATGTTAATTTACGGATTGAGAATGGCGAGTTTATGGTTTTAGTTGGGCCATCTGGGTCCGGTAAGACGACCATGATTAAGATGATTAACCGTCTCTTGGAACCGACTGATGGAAATATTTATATGGATGGCAAGCGCATCAAAGATTATGACGAGCGGGATCTTCGTCTTTCTACTGGTTATGTTTTACAGGCTATTGCCCTATTTCCTAATCTAACGGTCGCGGAAAATATTGCCCTGATTCCTGAAATGAAGGGCTGGACTAAGGAAGAAATTGCTCAGAAAACAGAAGAGCTTTTGGCTAAGGTTGGTTTACCAGTGGCTGAGTATGGGCATCGTTTACCTAGTGAACTATCTGGTGGGGAACAGCAACGGGTCGGTATTGTTCGTGCTATGATTGGTCAGCCTAAGATTCTCCTCATGGATGAACCTTTTTCAGCCTTGGATGCTATTTCTCGCAAACAGTTGCAGGTTCTGACGAAAGAATTGCATAAAGAGTTTGGGATGACAACGATTTTTGTGACCCATGATACGGATGAAGCCTTGAAATTGGCAGACCGTATTGCTGTCTTGCAGGATGGAGAGATTCGCCAGGTAGCGAATCCCGAGACCATTTTAAAAGCTCCTGCAACAGACTTTGTTGCAGATTTGTTTGGAGGTAGTGTTCATGACTAATTTAATTGCAACTTTTCAGGATCGTTTTAGTGATTGGTTGACAGCTCTATCTCAACATTTGCAGTTGTCACTTTTGACCTTGTTGCTGGCCATCTTTATAGCGATTCCCTTGGCTGTTTATCTTCGCTATCATGAGAAGTTGGCGGATTGGGTTTTGCAGATTGCAGGGATTTTCCAGACTATCCCGTCTCTGGCCTTGTTGGGACTCTTTATCCCCTTGATGGGAATTGGAACCTTGCCGGCTTTGACAGCTCTAGTGATTTATGCGATTTTTCCGATTTTGCAAAATACCATCACTGGGCTAAAGGGAATTGATCCGAGTCTGCAAGAGGCTGGGATTGCCTTTGGGATGACTAGGTGGGAGCGTCTCAAGAAATTTGAAATTCCACTTGCTATGCCTGTTATGATGTCTGGGATTCGGACGGCAGCGGTCTTAATTATCGGTACGGCAACTTTGGCGGCCTTGATTGGGGCGGGAGGACTGGGGTCCTTTATCCTTTTGGGAATTGACCGTAATAATGCCAGTCTAATTTTGATTGGGGCACTTTCTTCCGCAGTGCTTGCCATTGCCTTTAACTTCCTACTAAAAGTGATGGAAAAAGCAAAATTGCGGACGATTTTTTCTGGTTTTGCCTTGGTGACCATATTGCTCGGTCTGTCTTATAGTCCAGCTCTTTTGGCTCAAAAAGAGAAAGAGAACTTGATCATTGCTGGTAAATTGGGACCGGAACCAGAAATTTTGGCCAATATGTATAAGTTGCTGATTGAAGAAAACACCAGTATGACTGCGACTGTTAAACCGAATTTTGGGAAAACAAGCTTTCTTTATGAAGCTTTGAAAAAAGGCGATATTGACATCTATCCTGAATTTACTGGTACGGTGACTGAAAGTTTGCTGCAACCATCACCTAAAGTGAGTCATGAGCCAGATCAGGTTTATCAGGTGGCGCGTGATGGTATTGCCAAACAGGATCATCTAGCCTATCTCAAACCTATGTCTTATCAAAATACCTACGCTGTAGCTGTTCCGAAAAAGATCGCTCAAGAATATGGCTTGAAGACCATTTCGGACTTGAAAAAAGTGGAAGGGCAGCTAAAGGCAGGCTTTACACTTGAGTTTAATGACCGTGAAGATGGAAATAAGGGCTTGCAGTCAATGTATGGTCTCAATCTCAATGTAGCGACCATGGAGCCAGCCCTTCGCTATCAGGCTATTCAGTCGGGCGATATTCAAATCACGGATGCCTATTCGACTGATGCGGAATTGGCACGTTACGATTTACAGGTTTTGGAAGATGACAAGCAACTCTTCCCACCTTATCAAGGGGCTCCACTAATGAAAGAAGCTCTCCTCAAGAAACATCCAGAGTTGGAAACAGTTCTCAATAAATTGGCTGGTAAAATTACTGAAAGCCAGATGAGCCAGCTCAACTACCAAGTCGGTGTTGAAGGCAAGTCAGCAGAACAAGTAGCCAAGGAGTTTCTACAAGAACAAGGTTTGTTGAAGAAATAGTTTGAAAATGTCAAACTCAACTTTGTTAAACGACCATATAGAAAACTGCTCAGACAATGTTGTCTGGGCTTTTTTGGTGTCAGAATTAATGATTTTCATTTTTAAATGGAAAATAAGAGGAAATTTTTAGGATTTTCTAAAATTTTACTGTAAATACACTTGACTATTCACAAAATAGGTGTATAATGTGTTGTGAACTACTTAACAAATAAAGATTCCCAGCTCATGTCGACTAAGGATGGAAATCTTGTGTATAGACAGTTCAGTAGATATATAATAGAGCGTTGCGTCCGAAAGTCTATCCAGACACGGCTCTTTAAAAACAAAAGGAGAAGATTATGAAAACAGAACCGATTCATCGTACCAGTATGTGGAAATTTAAGTTAAGTGCTGCCACCATGACTTTGATTCCCGCTGCCGTGGGGATTAACTATGTTGCCAAAGCCTTGGCGGAGGGATTAAAGTTGCCCGTTTGGCTGGGGTCTTTGGGAACCTTTCTTACCAGCATGTTGGCTGGGCCGGTTGCCGGTGCCATTAGTGGTTTCATCAACAACCTGATCTATGGGCTGACCTTATCGCCAATTTCAACCGTGTATGCGATTACCAGCATCGGAATTGGGATTGCTGTCGGAGTTTTGCACGCCAATGGGTGGTTCTCGTCAGCGCGACGAGTATTTGTTTCTGCTATTATTATTGCCATCGTTTCAGCTGTCATTTCAACGCCACTCAACGTCATCTTTTGGGGTGGTCAGACCGGTATCGCTTGGGGTGACTCATTGTTTGCGGTAATGGTCGCCAATCATGCACCAGTGTGGCTGGCCTCATTTACCGATGAGTTTGTCTTGGATATTTTGGATAAAGTCTGCGTGGCCTACCTGTCATTCTTCATCTATCGTCAGCTGCCGAAGCGGATGGTGCACTTCTTTAGCGATGATAAATGATGACTGATAAAACATTGATTTCTGGAGCGCCACGGGTCAAGCTCAAGTGGTACCAGGTGATCGATCCGATTACTAAGATCTTGTTCATCTTGGACATGACGTTGTTGAGCTTTGCCAGTATGAATTTATTGCTTCAGGCCGGATTAATTCTTGTCGCAACACTGCTATTGTTATTTTCCAAATTGAGTTCTACCACCTTTAAGGCGCTGGGATTCAGCCTGTTTCTGATTTGCACCATGCTGATCATCCAAGGCTTATTTTACAGTCGGAATCAAACTGTGCTGTTTTCTGTGCTTGGGGTGTCGTTCTACAAAGAAGGCCTGATTTACGCCACCACTCTGGGTTGTCGAGTATTGGTGATTATTTTGACCAGTGGCTTTTTTATGGTGACCACGAGTATTTCAGAAAACGCGGCCTATTTGGAACTGTCCGGATTGTCTTATAAAACCGTCTACGTTCTGATGTCGGTGTGTTATATTTTGCCGGAAATGATGCGCAATATGCGGAAAATCCAGCAGGCACAAAAAGTTCGCGGAACCAATCCGCAAAAAACGTTGATTCAGAAATTAAAGTCAGTCCTGCCGGTTCTAATTCCATTGGTGATTAAGACCTTGGATCAATCGATGACGAGGTCGATTTCTCTCCAACTGAGAGGTTTTGATAATCTCAACCGGACTGTCAGAACCTCCCAGCGCGTGTATCGCCTGTCGCGGACGCTGCACATTGGTCTGACTGGATTGGCAATTTTATTGATTGGGTGGAAGATATGGACGAAGATAAACGGATTGTAATTGAAAATTTGACTACCCGTTATCCGGGTACTGAGCAACCACAACTGCGTCAGATTAACGCGGAGGTTCATGCTGGCCAGGTGGTTGGGATTATCGGGAATAGCCACTCCGGCAAATCGACTTTGTGCCGTGTGCTGGCAGGGGTCATTCCCAAAATTGTGTCTGCTGAGATTGAGGGCGATTGGCACATGTTTGGCCAGCGAGTGTCCGACAATTGGCCCGTTTATAATGCCATGAATGGAGTTGTACTGCAAAATCCAGCTGGCCAACTAAGCGGGTTGGCAGACACGGTTGCCGATGAAATCGCCTTTGACTTGATTAATCAGGGAATGGCTGAAGGACTGATTCAAAAACGGGTTGAAGAAGTTGCCATGCAAATGGGGTTGATTGAACAGCTGAATTTGCGTCCCGAGAGCCTTTCCGGTGGTCAGATCCAGCGGTTGGCAATTGCCACGGCGATTGTGGCTAATCCGGCTGTTTTGATTATGGATGATCCGACCAGTGAGATGGATCCCCTTGGCCGCCGGCAATTTTTCCAATGGCTGGCCCAAGTCAAAGAGACGACTGTCTTCATTGTCACCAGTGAAATTGACGATTTGTGCGAAGTCGCCGACGTTGTGTGGGTGCTGCACGAGGGTCAAATGGTAGCCCAGGGCCGGCCGGGTGAAGTGTTTAATCATTTGGCAGCTGACTGGCAGATTCCAGCCCCGACAATCCAGCAACTTGCTCAAAAAATGGATTGGCACTTGGCTGATGGCCGGTATCCGGTGAATTACGCTGATCTGAAGGAGGTTCGTTATGTCCACAATTGAACTGAGCCACCTGACGTTCACTTATCCGGAACGGTCCTTTAGCTTGGATGTTGAAGACAAACACTTCACCGATCCGATGGTGGCGATTGTCGGCCAAAATGGTGCCGGCAAATCAACGCTCTTCAAATTGTTGACGGGTTTGCTGACACCACAAACCGGTGTGATTAAGATCGATGGAGAAAATTTTAATGATCTTAAACCAGTAGAAAAGTTACTGAAGGTTGGGATTACTTTTCAGAATCCTGACGATCAGCTTTTCAACCCGACCGTTCAACGAGAGGTGGAGTGGAATGTCGCGCAGGTCATGGATGACCACGACACGATTACGAGGCGGGCTTTAGCGGCTCTAAAAAGAGTTGGCTTGGATGATAAAACAGCTGAAAGTCCATATGACCTGTCATTGTCGGAACGCAAGCTGTTGAGCGTTGCCACAGTTTTGGCAGTGGATCCGGCGATTTATTTATTTGATGAGCCGATGATGTCGCTTGATTGGGAAAGCCGGCGCAAGTTGACCGCAATTTTCCATCAGTTGGCTGATTCGGGCCACCAAGTTGTGACCATCACCCATGACATGGATTGGGTCGCCGCCGAGTTTGAGTCGGTGTATGTTATGGAACACGGGAAGTTTGGCTTCGCCGGCAGTCCACGGGAATTGTTCAGCAATCACGAACTTGTCCAGCGAGTGGGATTACTACCACCGCGGATTATGGACATAGCGGAGTCGCTGGGTGATTCACAGACATATTTATCGGTTAATGATTATTGCCAGAAAAATCGAGATGTATAGAAAAAGTCACCTCTGCGGGTTTTCCAGGTTGAAGGATTAACTTCAGCTTCTGGCAAGAACTCACATGGGTGACTTTTGTGTTTAATAACGTTTCATGATCATCGGGTGCTTCCTCAGATCACTCGGTTTGATTTTACTTTGTTTCATGGTCATAATCATATACCATTTCTTTTGGATTTTTTGTTTGACTAATACAAAATAGGTCTTCATAGGTCTTCGCATTTTTAGCGCCCATTAGGATCATCAGTATTATTTTCTGAATTAGGAGACTGTCCCATCACTATTCGAACTTCGTCTCCCAACTTACGCTGTTCCCATTCATCCGTGAATCCTTTAAATCGCAATTCTGGAACTTTCTTTTTAACTGAATCATCTATTTTCGCCATAGTCCCCACCATTTTATTGGTTTTTCTTGTTCTTCTATCCTTTTTTGATCTTTGATTTGTTTCTGCAAATTTTCCAACTTCTCTTTAAGAGCGTTCACTTCATCTTTATATTGATTGTCTAAGTGTTTGAATTCTGTTTCCTGTGAGTGCATTTTGAGGGCTTTTAAGTTATCATTTTCCGCCTTGTATTCTTCTAGCAACTTTTTATCTTGCAAGGCTAATCGTTGTTACTGGTCTAACAAATTAGTTAGTTTTTCTATTTGTTGGTCTTTGCTACTTATTTGTTGGTCTTTGGTATTTGATTTGCTACTACTTTCTACTTTACCTAAAATTATTTTTTCTGCTTTAGAATTTATTAGATTAGACCCATTGGAACTTTTAAGCTGTAATTCTTTTGGTAACCTTTGGTAGTGATATTGAATATTTTGTTTTGTAACACTCAACTCATCCGCCAGCTCTTTGATCGTTTTTAAGTCTTCACTCATGGTTTAAGTCCTGCCTTTTAACCGTTGGTAGATATTGTTCAATGGCTTTTTTGAGGTAGCGTGCGATATTATGCTTAGAATATTCTTCACGTCTGCTGGCAACATAAGACAAGTGGTCTTTAACACTATTTAGCCCTCTTAATTCTTTCAGTTCGTCATAGAGGGGGTAAACATAGACTTGCAATCCTGCCATGATTTTTGTATCTTGCATTTCAAACGGACTTAGCAACATATTTTCTAGCAATAGCGTGGTGTACTTGCTTTTCATTGCTTCAATAGCTAGCTTATCTTCGGTTTCTGCTTTGCGTGCTTTATCTTCTTGATAGGCGGTATCTTCTAACTTATAGCTGTTATCGTCTGCTCGACGTTTCTTTCGTAACCAGATATCCAATGTTAAACCGTCCGCATCAATCGCTCGATAGAGATAATGCCAACGCCCCTTAATTTTGATATAGGTTTCATCCATTTTCCACGAATAGAAGGACTATTTATTTTTCTTTTTCCAGAGATGATAGAGGATTTTACTGTATTCTTGAACCCACCGATAAATCGTAGTGTGACAAACATTTATTCCACGGTCATAAAGCAATTCCTGAACTTCACGATAGCTCAGATTGTAACGTAGGTAATAACCAACAGCGACAATGATGACGTCTTGTTGGAATTGTTTGCCTTTAAAATGATTCATCTCTCAAGCCTTACTAACCTTTTTTCTGCTCTTTGAGAAGCTGAAGGTCGTGCTAGTAACTACCTATTTGGTTTGATTAATTCCATCATTTATCTGGTGCTTGCCCTTCAAAAAGGCTTCTATGGTGAGGTTTTAACAACTCTCTATTTTACAATTATGCAGCCAATTGGTCTCTTGGTTTGGATCTACCAAGCACAGTTCAAGAAAGAAAAGCAAGAGTTTGTTGCACGTAAATTGGACGGCAAGGGTTGGACCAAGTATCTTTCCATTAGTGTTCTTTGGTGGTTGGCCTTTGGGTTTATTTATCAGTCTATCGGTGCCAATCGTCCCTATCGTGATTCAATCACAGATGCGACCAATGGGGTAGGGCAAATCCTCATGACAGCTGTTTACCGTGAACAATGGATATTCTGGGCAGCTACCAATGTCTTTTCAATCTATCTTTGGTGGGGAGAAAGCCTGCAAATTCAAGGGAAATATCTAATTTATCTCATTAACAGTCTAGTTGGTTGGTATCAATGGAGCAAGGCAGCTAAGCAGAATACTGACTTACCTAACTAAGAAGAGATGTTTAAAAGTGCTGTTTTGAGTTTTCGGTTAAAACAGATAGAGTTGATAATAAAGGATTTTATATTATGAAAAAGAGGATAGGCGTGTCCTCTTTTGTTGTTGAAAAGATAAAAAACTCAGTAACCAAGAAATAAGGCAACTGAGCTCTACTCTGTATTCAATTTTTAGGAATGAGAAGGTCTAGATAAAATTGGACAACTTCCTGGTCTGTAAAGTCTTGCCCTTTTTTGAGCCACCAGGTCAATGTCTCGATAAAGTTGGACATGACTAAGTGTTGGAGGTAAGAAGGAGGCAGACTTGGGTGAGCTTTTTTCAACTTATCAGCTAGCACGGAATAGACATGGTGTTCTAGCTCTTTATGGAGTTGACGGAGGAAGTAGTCATTTTTTGAAAATAGTAGACTGGTGATATGGTCTTGGTTTTTTTGAAAGTGAAGAAAGAGATGGGAGAGATAATCCTCGATTGAAATGGATTGCTCTCTTTCAAAGAGGTGATGGAAGAGGCCGCGGCAAAGTTCGTCCAGAAGTAGTTCCTTACTCTCATAGTGACAGTAAAAGGTGGATCGTCCCACATCTGCGAGATCAATGATATCCTGAACGGTAGTGGATTCGTACCCCTTATCGTTTAAAAGTTGTAGAAAAGCTTGATAGATGGCTTTTTTTGTTTTGCTGATACGGCGGTCAATGGTAGTCATATGGACACTTGAGGCAAATTGTTCAGAACTGAATAAAGCTGACGTTTTGCTTCTATCCTTTCTTTGAGTTTTAGTGGATAATGAACAAGGTGTTCATAAATCTATTATAACAAAGGAATGAGAAAGATGAAGGCAAAATATACTGTTTGGGTAGCTTTTTTCTTAAATTTAAGCTATGCTATTGTTGAGTTTATCGCAGGAGGAATCTTCGGTTCAAGTGCTGTTCTTGCTGATTCTGTCCATGACTTGGGAGATGCTATAGCAATCGGCATATCGGCCTTTTTAGAAACAATCTCAAATAGAGAAGAAGATAGGCAATACACCTTGGGTTACAAGCGATTTAGTCTTTTAGGGGCCCTAGTGACTGCTGTGATTCTTATCACAGGATCCATTCTAGTGATCTTGGAAAATATAACTAAACTTTTTAATCCACAGCCCGTTGATGACGAAGGCGTACTCTGGCTAGGAATCATTGCAGTCAGTATCAATGTGCTAGCTAGTCTAGTAGTTCGTAAGGGAAAGACAAAGAACGAGTCAATTCTGAGCCTGCACTTTTTGGAAGATACTCTAGGTTGGTTGGCTGTCATTCTAATGGCGATTATCCTCCGATTTACAGATTGGTATATCCTTGATCCGCTCTTATCGCTTGTCATTTCCATCTTCATTCTAACAAAAGCTATTCCTCGATTTTGGAGCGCACTCAAGATTTTCCTGGATGCTGTGCCAGAAGGACTAGAGACGGGTGATTTGGAGAAGGATTTGGAGGCTCTGACCAATGTCAAAAGTGTCAATCAACTTAGCATTTGGTCCATGGATGGTCTAGAAAATAATGCTATTATCCATATCTGTTTAGAGGATTGGGAGGAGATGACGGAAACAAAGAATCAAGTACGTCAGCTCTTAGAAGAAAGAGGTGTGCAGAATATTACTATCGAAGTGGACACCAGTCAAAGCAATCATGCGCAACATAAGCGAAAGGTAACAGCCTTAGAGCAAGCCCATGGGCATCAACACTAGAAAAAGCAGCTGGGACAAAACTTAATTTCAAGAGAAAATGAAGTAATTCTTCACACATAAAAACGCATAGTATCAAGGTTTCTAAGCATTTGATACTATGCGCTTTTTGCTTTTAAATACGCTTTCCCCAACCTCTTTCTTTGCTTGATGAAAAGGTATGCTGATAAGAGAACTAATCATTAAAAAATGTTCTTCGATTTGGTGCAAAATGCTTGACTTGGAGTCAACTCAAAGTTATATAATGAGATAAGTGAGTTCGAATAGCTTAAACTCAGTAAATAAAATGAGAGGAGGTTAGCCTATGAATATTAAATCTGCCAGTGATTTGTTGGGAATTTCAGCGGATACGATTCGGTATTATGAACGGGTTGGTCTTGTGTCACCGATTACTCGTACCGCAACAGGGATTCGTGATTTTCAAGACCAGGATATCGAAGCGTTGGAATTTATTAAGTGTTTTCGTTCGGCGGGTGTCTCTGTAGACAGTTTAGTTGACTATATGTCGCTCTACCAAAAGGGGGATGAAACGAGAAAGGAGAGGCTTGGTATTTTAGAAGAGGAAAAGAAAAAATTAGAGGAGCGCTTGTCTCAGCTACAGACAGCTTTAAATCGTTTAAATCTCAAAATTAAACTTTATAAGGAAGGAAAATATTAAATGAAATCAGCAGTATATACAAAGGCAGGCCAGGTTGGACTTGCTAGCATTGAACGTCCGCAAATTATAGAAGCAGATGATGCAATTATCAGGATAGTACGTACTTGCGTTTGTGGTTCAGATCTCTGGAGTTACCGGAATCCCGAAATCGAAGAAGGACATAGAAATAGTGGTCATGAGGCGATCGGGATTGTCGAAGAAGTTGGTGAGAACGTCACTACAGTAAAATCTGGTGATTTTGTCATTGTCCCGTTTACACATGGATGTGGTGAGTGTGATGCCTGTCGTGCAGGCTATGACGGGACTTGTGATCGCCATATTGGTAACAACTGGTCAGATGGTGTCCAGGCGGAATATATCCGATTCCATTATGCAAACTGGGCGCTGGTTAAAATCCCTGGACAACCTTCTGACTACACAGAAGGTATGCTAAAGTCCCTCTTGACTCTTGCAGATGTTATGCCGACAGGCTATCATGCGGCGCGTGTTGCTAATGTTCAAAAAGGGGATAAGGTTGTGGTCATTGGTGATGGTGCTGTAGGTCAATGTGCTGTCATCGCGGCGAAGATGCGTGGTGCGTCGCAAATTATCCTCATGAGTCGTCATGAAGATCGTCAAAAGATGGCTCTGGAGTCGGGTGCGACAGCTTTTGTAGCTGAGCGAGGTCAAGAAGGTATTGCCAAGGTGCGTGAAATTCTCAGTGGCGGAGCGGACGCAGCACTTGAATGTGTTGGTACGGAGGCTGCTGTAGAACAGGCGCTAGGTGTCCTTCATAATGGAGGGCGTATGGGATTTGTAGGAGTCCCACACTATAATAATCGTGCTCTTGGTTCGACATTTATGCAAAATATCTCTGTAGCAGGTGGGGCAGCTTCTGCGACAACATATGATAAGCAATTTTTACTAAAAGCCGTCCTTGATGGTGATATCAATCCAGGCCGTGTCTTTACTTCAAGCTATAAATTAGAAGATATTGATCAAGCTTATAAAGATATGGATGAACGTAAGACCATTAAGTCTATGATTGTGATGGCCTAAAAAAGAAAATCCTAATGGAGATTTGAGACTCTCTATTAGGATTTTTTGTCATTTTTAATTTGTGGAGTTATGGCAGAGTACTCTCTCTCAGAGTCAGTCTGGTTCCCAGCATGGTCAGGCTAGGGATTTTGCGACCGTGGAGTACTTCTTTATTAAGAATATCCATGCCTGCTCTGCCCATTTCTTCGGTATAGACGGTGATGCTGGAGAGGGGAGGATAGACTTGCTTGGTCAGGCTGGTGTCGTTAAAGGAAATAAGACTGACGCGGTCTGGCAGGTTGATTCCAGCTTCTTGGAGGGCACGGAGGGCACCGATAGCTAAACTATCGCTAGCTGCAAAAAATGCTGGTGGCAGTTGGTCTCCCAAACTCTGAATAGCCTCCTTCATCAAGTCATAGCCAGACTGGGCAGTAAAGCTTCCTTGAAAGACCAGTTCATCATGATAGATTCCCTTTGCTTGACTGTAGTTTCTAAAATTTTCCAGTCGCTTATCCTCAATGATTTCTTCTTGGTCGGTTGTTTCTTCAAGGCCTGTTAGAATCCCGATGCGGTCCATCCCTTGGCTGAGAAAATAATCGACAACCTGTTTCATGGCAGTGTAAAAGTCTGTGATAATGCAGGTATGTCCCAGGGAAAGTGTATCGCTGTCTAGAAATACAAGAGGCTTTTGGTATTCTTCAAAGGCAGAAATCTGAGCTCGGCTAAATTTTCCGATGCAGAGAATCCCAATTACTTCCTCGCTTAGGGTAAAAGGATGGTCATTAAAATAGCGCAAGATATCGTAGTCCAACTCTTGGGCTCTTTTTTCTATGCCTAGGCGAATCTGGTAGTAGTAGAGGTCGTCCAGCTCCCCTTGTTCGCTGACCCATTGGATAATGGCAATCTTTTGCTTGGGCTTGTGGGACTCGCCTGTCTTGAGATGCTTAGTGTAGCCCAGCTCTTCAGCAACGGTTAAAATACGGTGTCTCGTTTCTTCTGTAACAGATAGGCTCTGGTCGCGGTTGAGGACACGGGATACGGTCGCGATAGAGACAGAGGCTAGCTGTGCAATGTCTTTTAAGGTAGCCATAAATCCTCCTTCTTTAAGGTTAGTATATCATATTTTTCTGCTTTTTTACTGACAGTTTAGTAAAATTTTAGTAAAAAGGATTGACCTTGGGAAATCCCTTGGATACAATAGAAGAAAACGATTACACGTTAAGGTGACTTAACGGACAGTAAAAGGAGAATTCATATGACACAACATCTTACTGCTGAAACTCTTCGCAAAGATTTTTTTGCTGTTTTTGGTCAAGAAGCAGACCAAACATTCTTTTCACCAGGTCGTATCAATTTGATTGGTGAGCACACAGACTACAACGGTGGGCACGTTTTTCCTGCTGCTATTTCCTTGGGAACTTACGGTGCAGCTCGTAAGCGTGACGACCAAATTTTACGTTTCTACTCAGCTAACTTTGAGGAAAAGGGCATTATCGAAGTGCCTTTAGCGGATCTCAAGTTTGAAAAAGAGCACAACTGGACCAATTATCCAAAAGGAGTTCTTCATTTCTTGCAAGAAGCTGGGCACGTGATTGACAAAGGTTTTGATTTTTATGTTTATGGGAATATTCCAAATGGTGCTGGCTTGTCTTCTTCAGCATCCTTGGAACTTTTGACAGGAGTCGTGGCAGAGCATCTCTTTGATTTAAAATTAGAGCGTCTCGATTTGGTTAAAATCGGCAAACAAACAGAAAATAACTTTATCGGAGTCAATTCTGGTATCATGGACCAGTTTGCTATCGGAATGGGAGCGGACCAACGTGCTATTTACTTAGATACTAACACTTTAGAGTATGACTTGGTGCCACTTGATTTGAAGGACAATGTCGTTGTTATTATGAACACCAATAAACGCCGTGAATTGGCGGACTCTAAATACAATGAACGTCGTGCTGAGTGTGAAAAAGCGGTGGAAGAATTGCAAGTTGCCTTAGATATTCAGACCTTGGGTGAATTGGACGAGTGGGCCTTTGACCAATACAGTTATCTGATTAAAGATGAAAATCGTTTGAAACGTGCTCGCCATGCTGTGCTTGAAAACCAACGTACTCTCAAAGCCCAAGTAGCCCTTCAAGCAGGAGATTTGGAAACATTTGGTCGCTTGATGAATGCATCTCACGTTTCCCTAGAGCATGATTATGAAGTAACTGGTTTGGAATTGGATACTCTTGTTCACACAGCTTGGGCACAAGAAGGAGTTCTCGGTGCTCGTATGACAGGGGCAGGTTTTGGCGGATGTGCCATTGCTTTGGTGCAAAAAGATGCTGTTGAGGCCTTTAAGGAAGCTGTTGGTAAATACTACGAGGAAGTAGTTGGCTACGCTCCAAGCTTCTATATCGCTGAAGTTGCAGGTGGCACTCGCGTCCTTGACTAGTCAAAAGGAGGCTTTATGGTGACCTTAGTAGATAAATTTGTAACATATGTCATTTCTGAAAGTTCATTTGAAGAAATGGATCGAATCTACCTGACCAATCGTGTCTTGGCTCGAGTGGGAGATGGTGTTTTGGAAGTTGAGACGGATCTGGATAAAGTGATTGACCTCAAGGACCAGCTGGTTGAGGAAGCCGTTCGATTAGAGACGATTGAGGATAGTCAGACTGCGCGTGAAATCCTTGGTGCTGAACTGATGGATTTGGTGACCCCTTGTCCGAGTCAGGTCAATCGTGACTTCTGGGAAGCTTATGCCCACTCTCCTGAGCAAGCGATAGAGGATTTTTACCAACTCAGTCAGAAAAATGACTACATCAAACTCAAGGCTATTGCTAAAAATATAGCTTATCGTGTTCCATCTGACTATGGAGAACTTGAAATTACCATCAATCTCTCTAAGCCTGAAAAGGATCCGAAAGAGATTGCGGCTGCCAAGTTGGTGCAAGCTAGTAATTATCCACAGTGTCAGCTTTGTCTAGAGAATGAAGGCTACCATGGTCGGGTCAACCACCCAGCTCGCAGCAATCACCGGATTATCCGTTTTGAAATGGCTGGTCAGGAGTGGGGCTTCCAGTATTCGCCCTATGCTTATTTTAATGAGCATTGTATTTTCTTAGACGGCCAGCACCGTCCCATGGCCATTAGCCGGCAGAGCTTTGAGCGTTTGCTGGCTATCGTAGAGCAGTTTCCAGGCTATTTTGCTGGCTCTAATGCCGACCTGCCGATTGTGGGTGGCTCTATTCTAACTCATGACCACTATCAGGGAGGCCGTCACGTATTTCCTATGGAATTGGCTCCCTTGCAAAAGACTTTCCGTTTTACTGGTTTTAAGCAGGTCAAGGCTGGAATTGTTAAGTGGCCAATGTCAGTGTTGCGTTTGACTTCGGCTTCCAAAGAGGATTTGATCAACTTGGCTGATAAGATTTTGCAGGAATGGCGTCAGTATTCAGACCCTGAAGTGCAGATTTTGGCTGAGACTGATGGGACACCGCATCATACCATCACACCCATTGCCCGTAAACGCGATGGACAGTTTGAGTTGGACTTGGTCTTGCGAGACAATCAGACATCGCCAGAGCATCCTGATGGCATCTATCATCCCCACAAGGATGTCCAACATATCAAGAAGGAAAATATCGGCTTGATTGAGGTCATGGGCTTGGCAATCTTGCCACCACGTCTAAAAGAAGAGGTGGAGCAAGTCGCTAGCTATCTTGTAGGAGAAGCTGATACAGTTGCCGATTATCATCAGGAATGGGCAGACCAACTCAAAGTCCAACATCTAGACCTAACAGATAAAGAAAAAGCCCTTGAAATTGTCAAGGACTCTGTTGGTGCTATCTTTGCACGTGTACTTGAGGATGCAGGAGTCTACAAGCAAACGGAACAGGGACAAGCAGCCTTTATGCGCTTTGTGGAGCAGGTCGGAATTTTGCCAGACTAGGAGCTTTCTCCTTGCACAGTCCTATAAAAAGTAGTATCATAGTGTCGTTTGAAATATCAGGAGGAAACGATGAAAGATTTTCATTTTGACGCTATATCTGCCTTTGAAAATTATGAAATTGAAAAAATGAGAGATGGTCACGTTGTGGTGACGACCAAAGTAGTGGACTCGTCGCTCAACTACTATGGCAATGCCCATGGTGGCTATCTCTTTACCCTTTGCGACCAGATCAGTGGTTTGGTGGTTATCTCGCTGGGACTTGATGGGGTGACACTACAATCCTCTATCAACTACCTCAAGGCAGGAAAACTCGACGATGTGTTGACTATTAAAGGAGAATGTGTCCATCAAGGTCGCACAACCTGTGTCGTGGATGTGGATATTACCAATCAAGAGGGCAGAAATGTCTGCAAAGCAACCTTTACCATGTTTGTCACGGGTCAGCGGTCAGAAGAAAGACAGGTAAGGATATAGAGAAACAAAAAAAAAGAGGCTTACACCTCTTTTTCTTATTTCTTTTTATGATTTAATACAGCATTGAGTACAATGGCGAGTAGGCTGGCTACGACGATTCCGTTTGAGAAGAACATTTGGAAGGCTGTCGGCATGCTGACAAAGAGATTACTGTTATTTAGACCGACACCTGCAGCGATTGAAACAGCTGCAATAAGGAAGTTATGTTCATTGTTAGCAAAGTCAACACGAGCGAGAATTTGCATCCCTTGAATGGATACAAAACCAAACATCACCAGCATGGCACCACCGAGGACAGGGCTTGGAATGATTTGGGCAAGGGCGCCAAACTTAGGAAGGAGTCCAAGGAGAACCAGGAAACCAGCTGCGTAGTAGATTGGCAGGCGAGTCTTGATACCTGATAATTTAACCAAACCAACGTTTTGTGAAAATCCTGTGTAAGGGAAGGTGTTAAAGATTCCTCCGAGAAGTACGGCCAAGCCTTCTGCGCGGTAACCGTTGCGAAGGCGTGTGCTGTCGATTGGGTCTTTCGTGATATCAGACAAGGCTAGGTAAACACCAGTCGACTCAACCATAGACACCGTTGCGATGATACACATCATGACAATAGATGAGATTTCAAAGGTTGGCATCCCAAAGTAGAGTGGAGTTGGGACATGGACGAGCGGTGCTGCCGCAACAGGAGAGAAATCAACCAAGCCCATGCTAGCAGCAATGGCAGTTCCAACAACCAGACCAATCAAAATAGAGATAGATTTGATAAATCCTTTGGTAAAGATGTTAATCAAGAGGATAATCAAAACAGTGATAGCTGCAAGCAAGAGACTTTGACCAGTTGGCTCTGGAACGTTATTTCCCATATTTCCAATAGCGACAGGAATCAAGGTTAAACCAATCGTGGTAATAACAGATCCTGTTACGATAGATGGGAAGAGATTGGCAACTTTTGAGAAGATGCCTGAAACAAGAACCACGTAAATCCCTGATGCGATAAGGGCACCAAACATAGCACCACTACCATGGCTTTGCCCAATCATAATCAAGGGAGCGACGGATTGGAAAGCAACTCCAAGAACGACTGGGAGTCCAATTCCAAAGTATTTGTTGAGTTGGAGTTGGAGGAAGGTTGCCACCCCACACATGAAGATATCTGTGGAAATCAGGTAGGTCAACTGCTCAGTTGAATAGCCAAGGGCTGTCGCAATCATGATGGGAACCAGGATAGATCCTGAGTACATGGCTAGTAAGTGCTGCAAGCCAAGAACGGCTGCTTGTGAATGTTTTTCTTGAGTTTGCATTAGAGATCTGCCTCCTTAAATACGACTTGACCATTTTCAAAACGATCCAAACGAGCGAGTGATAGGACAGGATAGCCTGCTTTTTCAAGCAAATCACGGCCATCTTGGAAGGATTTTTCAATCACAATACCGATAGCTTCGACTGTGGCACCAGCTTGTTCGATGATTTGAATCAAGCCTTTAGCAGCTTGGCCATTAGCAAGGAAATCGTCGATAATCAAGACCTTGTCCTCTGGTGAGAGGAATTTTCCAGCGATAGAAACGGTACTGGTCACTTGCTTGGTAAAGGAGTAAACTTCGGCAGTTAAGATTCCTTCGTTCATAGTGATGTTTTTAGCTTTTTTAGCAAAAATCATGGGAACGTTTAAGACTTCAGCTGTAAAAATGGCTGGGGCAATACCTGACGCTTCAATGGTCACGACTTTGGTAATACCAGCAGAAGCAAATTTTTCCGCAAAAACCTTACCAATCTCTCGCATCAAGCTAAAGTCAACTTGGTGGGTTAAAAAGGAATCCACCTTGAGGATGTTATCACCCAAGATATGCCCATCCTTGAGGATGCGCTCTTCTAATAATTTCATAAGACCTCCTAAAGTCTAAAAGCCAATCCATTTGCTTGTTTATGGTTTCTAGCAAGAAATAGAAAAAGAACTTACTTAATCTCTAAGCAAGTCCCCCAAATAGGCATGGCAAAAACGGCCATACCTCACTCTGACTTACTTATTGTTAGGTGTTCCGGCACCTTGTAGAAACGTCGTGCCAATTCACGACATAAACAAGTAAAATGATATTCAATTTTAAATAGGCTTGAGCCAATGTTTTTATTTTACACTAAATAACTTTAGAAATCAAATATTTTGTTAGTGTTTTGGTTTTAAAAACGAACAAATATAATAAAAATAGGCAAAAATCAACTTATTGGCTAACATTTAGAAGGTTTTTCCATCATAAAAGGCATATTATCAAGTTTTTAAACACTTGACAATATGTCTTTTTTACTTTAAAGACTTTTTCCAAATCTTTATTATTCTACTCGCTAAATCTTAAAAAATAGCCATCTGGATCCAAAATCGCAAATTCATGGGGATATATAAAGCTATCTCCTACTCGAAATTCTCTTTTTGTCAGGGGACGATGGATAGGATAGTCAGCTTCCAGCAGTTTTTGGTGGAGCTGAGGAACATCTGCAATGCCAAAGGAAATATTGACACCGCGCCCGAAAGGATAGGTCAGCTGAGCTAATTCTTTTACGCTGCCTTCTTCTAGCATAAGTTGGCAGTCTTCAAGCGAGAGGAAGAGAAATTTCTCCTCTGGACGCTCGTATTCGACAGAGAATCCTAGCAGGTTGCAGTAGAAGTGGCGTGATTTTTCGATGTCAGATACTACAAATTCAGGAATGACAGCTTGATAGTCCATTCGTTTTCTCCTTAGAGTTCAATCTCCATGACAATAGGTGTATGGTCTTGGCGAGCTCCCGAGTCGATCATATCAGACTTAGTCACCTTGTTAGCGATGCGGTTACTTGTGAGCCAGTAGTCAATTCTCCAGCCAGTATTATTGATTTTAGAGGTCTTGCTGCGCTGTGCCCACCAAGTGTAGCGTTCTGGAACATCGCCGTGAATGTGGCGGAAGGTATCAGTAAATCCAGTTGCTAAAAGGTTGGTAAATCCAGCACGCTCCTCGTCGGTAAATCCTGGTGAACGGCGGTTGCTAGCAGGATTTGCAAGGTCAATCTCATTGTGGGCCACATTGTAGTCACCGGTTGCAAGGACTGGTTTTTCTTTGTCTAGTTGAGCCAAATACTCAGCATATTTGACATCCCATACTTGACGTTCTTCCAAGCGTTTGAGGCCGTCTCCAGCGTTTGGAGTGTAAACTTGGGTCACGAAAAATTTATCAAATTCTAGAGTGATGATACGACCTTCCAAGTCCATGGTAGAAGGGGCACCGATTTCTGGGAAAGTGACAGTGGGTGTGAGTTCTTTCTTATAGAGGAACATAGTACCAGCATAGCCTTTACGGGCAGGTTCTTGGGAAGAGCGCCACGTGTTTTCGTAGCCTGGGAAGAGTTCTTCTAAAATTTCCAAGTGTTTCTTTGTAGGGCCTTTGGCAGAAAGCTTGGTTTCTTGGATAGCAATGATATCAGCATTTTCAGCGACCAAGGTTTGTAGGACTTCTTGGGACAATTTGGCACGAGCTGAGTCACTAGTTAGGGCTGCATTGAGGGAATCAATATTCCATGAGATAAGTTTCATAAAGTTACCTTTTTCATTCAGATTATAGATTTTATTATACCAAAAAAAGGTCTATTTTCCCAACGTATGGTTTGAAAAATCACCCTCTTTCGTTTATAATAAAGAATGATTTTATGAAAGGGAGTGAAAATAAATGAAATTTTACTCATATGACTATGTGCTTAGCCAAATCAGTCAACAAAATGGAATCATGATTGGCTTTGGGATTGTGCTCCTAGCTATCACAGGATTTTTTGCTTTTAAGGCTTATCGAGATAAAAAGGGGACTAAGTTTCGGGAATTGGTCATGATTTTGGCCTTGACCTTGGTAGCCATGCTTTTGGTAACAATCTCAAAATACCAGACCAATCAAGCCTCTAACAATCAATTTCAAACCTCACTTCATTTCATAGAGGTTGTTTCCAAAGACTTGGGGGTGGATAAATCAGAAGTTTACGTTAATACTTCAGCTGCCACTGATGGAGCGCTTGTCAAGGTAGGTCCAAATTTCTACCGCGCCATGAACGGGAGCCAACCAGACAAGTATCTTTTAGAGAAATTAGAATTGAATCAAACAGACGCTATTGAATTGGTGGAGGTAAACAAATGACACTCAACTATATGGAAATTTTAATCAAACTGGCCTTGGGTCTTTTCTCTCTTGTTTTTGTTATTAATGTGACAGGAAAGGGGAATCTAGCACCTAACTCTGCTACAGACCAAATTCAGAACTATGTTCTTGGTGGTATCATCGGTGGGGTAATTTACAATAGTTCAATCAGTATCCTGCAATACACAGTGATTTTGATGATGTGGACGATTTTGGTTTTGACCCTAAAGTGGCTCAATAACAATGTTCGCTTTGTCAAACGCTTGATTGATGGGAAACCAACTCTCCTCATCAAAAATGGGCAGATTGACCCAGAAGCCTGTCGTTCAGTTGGCTTGTCTGCATCGGATGTAGCCCTCAAACTTCGTAGCCAAGGGATTTTCCAGATGAAGCAAGTTAAACGAGCTGTGCAAGAACAAAATGGCCAACTCATCGTGGTTCAAATGGGAGATGAAAATCCTAAGTATCCAGTTGTGACTGACGGTGTGATCCAAGTCGATGTCTTGGAATCGATTGGTCGTAGCGAAGAGTGGCTGCTTGATAATCTCAGCAAGCAAGGGCATGACAATGTAGCCAACATCTTTATCGCTGAGTATGACAAGGGTGCTGTTACAGTCGTAACCTATGAATAAGAAAAACCTGGGGTCTTGTACTCTTCAAAAATCAAATTCAAACTGCGTCAACGTCGCCTTGCCGTACTCAAGTACAGCCTGCGGCTAGTTTCCTAGTTTGCTCTTTGATTTTCATTGAGTATTGGCCTCAGGTTTCCATTTGCAATCAGAAAGGGATTTTATGTCCATTATTCAAAAACTTTGGTGGTTTTTCAAGTTAGAAAAACGCCGTTATCTAGTCGGGATTGTGGCCCTGGTCTTGGTTTCCGTCCTCAATCTCATTCCACCTATGGTCATGGGGCGGGTCATTGATGCCATCACATCGGGGCAATTAACCCAGCAGGACCTCCTTCTTGACCTATTTTACTTGCTCCTTGCAGCCTTTGGGATGTATTATCTGCGCTATGTTTGGCGTATGTATATCCTCGGAACCTCCTACCGTTTGGGGCAGATTATGCGGTCTCGCTTATTTGAGCATTTCACAAAAATGTCTCCAGCCTTTTATCAGACCTATCGAACGGGAGACCTGATGGCACACGCTACAAATGATATCAATGCCTTAACCCGTCTGGCAGGCGGCGGTGTTATGTCTGCGGTGGATGCCTCCATCACAGCTTTAGTGACCTTGCTAACCATGCTTTTTAGCATCTCATGGCAAATGACCTTAGTTGCCATTTTGCCCCTGCCTTTCATGGCTTATGCGACCAGTCGTCTAGGGAGAAAGACCCACAAGGCCTTTGGTGAATCACAGGCTGCCTTTTCTGAACTCAATAATAAGGTGCAGGAGTCTGTATCAGGTATTAAAGTGACCAAGTCTTTTGGGTATCAGGCGGACGAGTTGAAATCCTTTCAGACAGTCAATGAATTGACCTTCCAAAAGAACCTCCAAACCATGAAATACGATAGTCTCTTTGACCCCATGGTTCTTTTATTTGTTGGTTCCTCCTATGTTTTAACGCTCTTGGTCGGCTCCTTGATGGTTCAGAAAGGGCAGATTACAGTTGGGAATCTAGTTACCTTTATCAGCTATTTGGATATGCTGGTCTGGCCTCTTATGGCCATTGGCTTCCTCTTTAATATCACTCAGCGAGGGAAGGTTTCTTACCAACGGATTGAGGATCTTTTGTCTCAGGAATCACCTGTACAAGACCCTGAGTTTCCTTTAGATGGCATTGAAAACGGGCGCTTGCAGTACGATATTGATAGCTTTGCCTTTGAAAATGAGGAAACATTGACGGATATTCACTTTAGTTTGGGAAAAGGGCAAACCCTGGGCTTGGTTGGTCAGACAGGCTCTGGAAAAACGTCCTTGATCAAGCTTCTCTTGCGTGAGTACGATGTGGATAAGGGAGCCATTTACCTAAACGGTCACGATATTCGCGATTATCGTTTGACAGACCTTCGCAGTCTCATGGGCTACGTCCCTCAGGACCAGTTCCTCTTTGCGACTTCAATCTTAGACAATATTCGCTTTGGGAATCCTGATTTAACACTTTCAGCTGTCGAGGAAGCTACTAAGCTAGCCCAAGTTTACCAAGACATTGTAGCCATGCCTCAGGGATTTGATACGTTGATTGGCGAAAAGGGAGTCAGTCTTTCTGGAGGTCAAAAGCAGCGTCTGGCCATGAGTCGGGCTATGATTTTAGACCCTGATATCTTGATTTTGGATGATTCTTTGTCAGCCGTGGATGCCAAGACGGAGTATGCGATTATCGACAACCTCAAGGAGACGCGAAAGGACAAAACAACCATTATCACTGCCCATCGCCTCAGCGCGGTTGTCCATGCAGATTTGATTTTAGTCCTGCAAAATGGTCAAATCATCGAACGAGGCAGGCACGAAGACTTGCTAGCTTTGGATGGCTGGTATGCCCAAACCTACCAGTCTCAGCAGTTGGAAATGAAAGGAGAAGAAGATGCAGAGTAAGAAAGAACAATGGACTGTATTGAAGCGCTTGATGTCCTATCTCAAGCCTTACGGCCTCCTGACCTTTTTGGCACTCAGTTTTCTCCTAGCGACGACGGTCATTAAAAGTGTCATTCCTCTTGTGGCCTCCCACTTTATCGACCAGTATCTCAGCAATCTCAACCAACTCGCTGTGACCGTTTTGCTGGTCTACTATGGCCTTTATATCCTTCAAACTCTGGTCCAGTATGTTGGCAATCTTCTCTTTGCGCGGGTATCCTACAGCATCGTTAGAGATATTCGTCGCGATGCCTTTGCCAATATGGAGAAACTCGGCATGTCTTATTTTGACAAGACGCCAGCAGGCTCTATCGTCTCTCGTTTGACCAATGATACTGAGACCATCAGTGATATGTTTTCGGGGATTTTATCTAGCTTTATCTCAGCAGTTTTCATCTTTCTGACAACTCTTTATACCATGTTGGTGTTGGATTTTCGTTTGACTGCTTTAGTCTTGCTCTTTCTCCCCTTGATTTTCCTTTTAGTCAATCTCTATCGGAAAAAATCAGTGAAAATCATTGAGAAAACCAGAAGTCTCTTGTCAGATATCAATAGCAAGCTGGCAGAAAATATCGAAGGAATCAGAATAATCCAGGCCTTTAATCAAGAGAAGCGCCTGCAGGCAGAATTTGATGAGATCAACCAAGAACACTTGGTCTATGCCTACCGTTCTGTAGCCTTGGATGCCCTCTTTTTGCGCCCTGCTATGAGTTTACTGAAACTCCTAGGCTATGCTGTCTTGATGGCCTACTTTGGCTATCGTGGCCTTTATCTGGGAATAACGGCAGGAACCATGTATGCCTTTATCCAGTACATCAACCGCCTCTTTGATCCCCTAATTGAGGTGACGCAAAACTTTTCAACTCTGCAAACGTCTATGGTTTCTGCAGGCCGTGTCTTTTCCTTGATTGACGAGAGGACCTATGAGCCCCTTCAAAAAGATGGGCAAGCCAAAATCCAAGAAGGCAATATTCGTTTTGAACATGTGTGTTTCTCATATGACGGGAAACACCAGATTCTGGATGACATTTCCTTCTCCGTTAACAAGGGTGAAACCATTGCTTTTGTAGGGCATACGGGTTCTGGGAAATCTTCGATTATCAATGTCCTCATGCGCTTTTATGAATTCCAGTCAGGGCGAGTTCTTTTAGATGGTGTGGATATTAGAGACTACAGTCAGGAAGAGCTAAGGGAAAATATCGGGCTAGTTTTGCAGGATCCCTTCCTCTATCATGGAACCATTAAGTCCAATATCGCCATGTACCAAGACATTAGTGATGAGCAGGTCCAGGCTGCTGCAGCCTTCGTCGATGCAGATTCCTTTATTCAAGAACTTCCTCAGGGATATGACGCCCCTGTTTCTGAGCGTGGTTCGAGTTTCTCTACTGGTCAGCGTCAGCTTCTTGCCTTTGCCAGAACAGTCGCTAGTCAGCCTAAAATCCTGATTTTGGATGAAGCGACAGCCAATATTGACTCTGAAACAGAAAGTCTGGTTCAAGCTTCACTGGCTAAGATGAGACAGGGACGAACAACCATTGCCATCGCCCATCGTCTTTCTACCATACAAGACGCCAACTGTATCTATGTTTTGGACAAGGGGCGCATTATCGAGAGTGGAACCCATGAGCAACTCTTGGCTCTGGGAGGAACCTATCACAAGATGTATAGCTTGCAGGCTGGGGCCATGTCCTAATACTCTTTGAAAATCTCTTCAAATCCATGTCAGCTTTATCTGCAACCTCAAAGCTGTACTTTGATTTTCATTGAGTGTAAGAAGGAAATCCTTCAAATTACAGATTTCTTTCACCGCCTTTTCCATTTTGTGGTATAATGAAAAATGTTGACAAATAGTATAATAAAAACAAAGGAGAAACAGCATGCTGAAATGGGAAGACTTGCCCGTGGAAATGAAATCAAGCGAGGTTGAGTCTTACTACCAGCTTGTCTCTAAAAGGAAGGGTTCGCTGATTTTCAAGCGTTGTTTGGACTGGGTTTTGGCCTTGGTTGTACTGGTTCTGACCTCTCCCATCTTTCTCATCTTGAGCATTTGGATCAAGTTGGATAGCAAGGGGCCAGTGATTTACAAGCAAGAGCGTGTGACCCAGTACAATCGACCTTTCAAGATTTGGAAGTTCCGTACCATGGTGACGGATGCAGACAAAAAAGGAAGTTTGGTGACTTCTGCTAACGATAGTCGCATTACCAAGGTTGGCAATTTCATCCGCCGTGTGCGTTTGGACGAACTGCCTCAGCTGGTCAATGTCCTTAAAGGCGAAATGTCCTTTGTCGGTACACGACCTGAAGTGCCACGCTACACAGAGCAGTATAGCCCTGAAATGATGGCGACCTTGCTTTTGCCAGCAGGGATTACCTCTCCAGCCAGCATCAACTACAAGGATGAGGACACTATCATCAGTCAAATGACGGAGAAAGGTCTGTCGGTTGACCAAGCCTATGTCGAACACGTTCTTCCTGAAAAGATGCGCTATAACCTCGCCTATCTCCGAGAGTTTAGTTTCCTTGGAGACATCAAAATCATGTTTCAAACCGTGTTTGAAGTGCTAAAATAAAGTAGTCATGAGAGAATGAGTACAGATAAAAGGAGCAAATCAATGCCAAATTACAATATTCCATTTTCACCACCCGATATTACAGAAGCAGAAATTGCTGAAGTAGCGGATACCCTGCGTTCTGGTTGGATTACAACAGGTCCCAAGACAAAAGAACTGGAGCGTCGCTTGTCTCAATACACACAGACGCCCAAGACTGTCTGTCTTAACTCTGCGACTGCCGCGCTTGAGTTGATTTTGCGCGTCTTGGAAGTTGGACCTGGTGATGAGGTTATCGTTCCAGCCATGACCTATACAGCTTCATGTAGTGTTATCACTCACGTAGGGGCGACACCTGTCATGGTGGATATCCATGCAGATACGTTTGAGATGGATTATGACTTACTTGAGCAAGCTATCACTGAGAAAACTAAGGTTATCATCCCAGTAGAGCTTGCAGGGATTGTTTGCGACTATGACCGTTTGTTCCAAGTTGTGGAGAAGAAACGTGACCTCTTTTCTGCATCAAGCAAGTGGCAAAAAGCCTTTAACCGTATCGTGATTGTCTCTGATAGTGCCCATGCTTTGGGATCTACTTATAAAGGACAGCCAGCTGGTTCGATCGCGGACTTTACTTCCTTCTCATTCCATGCCGTTAAGAACTTTACAACGGCTGAGGGAGGAAGTGCCACTTGGAAAGCCAATCCAGCGATTGATGACGAAGAGATGTACAAGGAGTTCCAAATCCTTTCCCTTCACGGTCAAACAAAGGATGCTCTTGCCAAGATGCAATTGGGTTCTTGGGAATACGATATCGTAACACCAGCCTACAAGTGCAACATGACGGATATCATGGCTTCGATTGGTTTGGTACAATTGGACCGTTACCCTGGTTTGCTACAACGTCGTAAGGACATCGTGGACCGCTATGATCGTGGTTTTACGGGTACTCGTATCCATCCACTGGCACACAAGACTGATACTGTCGAATCTTCACGCCACCTCTACATCACCCATGTAGAAGGAGCAAGTTTAGAAGAACGCAACCTCATCATCCAAGAATTGGCCAAAGCAGGAATTGCAAGTAATGTACACTACAAACCGCTTCCTCTCTTGACAGCCTATAAGAATCTTGGTTTTGATATGGAAGATTATCCAAGAGCCTATGCCTTCTTTGAAAATGAAATTACGCTTCCTCTTCATACAAAATTAAGCGATGAAGAAGTTGATTACATCGTTAAGACTTTGGTGAGAATTTCCGAAGAAATCCTCGGTTCTGGAAAAAAATCATAAAAAAATCTTGACAAAAAGCGGACAATAGCATATAATATTCTCAACAAATCAGAAAAGTAACTATGTTTGATCTTCAGGGAGCCTGTGGTGATTGTGAACAGGTGGTTGAAAGTAGTGAAAGTGGGCTGATTTTAAAAATGAATTTGAAACAATGAAAATTCGGTGCGCACACCTTACAGTGCAACTTGTTGTTAGACAAGGTAGAGATGTAAAGGGAATAGTCCCTTTATAATTGAGGTGGCACCGCGTTACCAACGCCCTCACACAGAATCCAATCTGTGTGTGGGCTTTTTCTTTCGGTCATTTTGTTTATTTTTATTAGGGCGTTAAGTCGCTTTGATGAACTTGAGTTCTATCTGCAGCTCCTTGCCTACTACTAAAAGCAAACAAAAAGCCGAATTAATATGGAAAGAGGAAAAATTTATGACAACTAAAGGTTATTTTGGACAATTTGGTGGTAGTTTTGTACCGGAGCCGATTCAGGCTTTGTTGGATGAGTTGGAAGTGACATTTGACAAATACAAGGATGATCCAGAATTTTTGGCAGAATTTCGCCATTACTTGAAGGATTATTCAGGTCGCGAAACACCGCTTTATTTTGCGGAAAGTTTGACAGACCACCTAGGTGGAGCTAAGATTTATCTCAAACGCGAAGACCTTAACCATCTGGGTTCTCACAAGCTCAACAATGTTTTAGGACAAATTCTTCTTGCCAAACGTATGGGCAAAAAACGAGTGATCGCAGAAACAGGAGCTGGTCAGCACGGTGTTGCGACAGCAGCTGCTGCAGCTAAGTTTGGTATGGCCTGTGATGTCTACATGGGGGCAGAAGATGTGGAGCGTCAACGTCTCAATGTCTTCCGTATGGAGATGATGGGAGCGACTGTTCACGCAGTTGAAACGGGGACACGAACTCTTAAGGATGCGGTTGATGCAGCCTTTGGAGCATGGATGAATGACCTTGAGGCCTTCTACGTTTTGGGATCTGCTGTAGGACCTCATCCTTATCCTACAATTGTTCATGAATTCCAAAAAGTCATCAGTGAGGAATCTCGTCGTCAAATCTTAGAAAAAGAAGGACGCTTGCCAGACTACGTTATTGCCTGTGTAGGTGGTGGTTCCAATGCCATCGGTGCTTTTTCGCAGTATGTGGCTGATGAAGAAGTCAAATTGGTTGGGGTTGAAGCTGCTGGGCATGGACTTGATACAGACAAGCACGCAGCAACTATGACAAAAGGTAGTGTCGGAATTGTTGACGGAATGAAGACCTATGCAGTCTTTAAGGAAGATGGAGAGCTGGCCCCAGTTTACTCTATCTCAGCTGGTTTGGACTATCCAGGGGTTGGCCCAGAACATGCCTACTTTAAAGATTCAGGCCGTGTAGAATACGTAGCAGCGACAGATGAAGAAGCTGTTCAAGCCTTGCTCCTTCTTAGTAAGACAGAAGGGATTATCCCAGCGATTGAAAGTTCGCATGCTATCGCAGAAGCGGTTAAACGTGCACCGAAACTAAGTAAAGATGAGATTATCATCATCAATGTCTCTGGTCGTGGAGACAAGGATGTAGCTGCTATTGCAGACTACCTAGAAGCTAAAAAATAAAAGATGGAAAAATTACAGTCTTTTCTCTCACAGAGAGCTTGTGGTTGCTGGAAACAAGCAGAGAAAGCTGTAAGGTTGGGTCCATCTGAAACGAGAGAAGAAAACATAATTCTCAAGGGAGTGCCCTTTATCGCACAGCCTGTTATAGGAAAGTTCTGAGACAGGAATGAGAGATAGGAGAAATCCTATAATTGAGGTGGCACCGCGAATTTCGTCCTCACGCAAGTTATTTTGCGTGGGGATTTTTCATACAGTCGCCACGGACTAGAAGTAGAACTGAAAGGGAAATTACAATGGAACGAATCATTCATGGAGATGTCTTATCACCAATCTTGGCTTATATGCGCTTAAAAGGGCAACACAAGGTGATCTTAGAAAGTATTCCGAGAGACAAGGAAACCGCTCGTTTTTCTATCCTAGCCTATAATCCTGTTTTTGAGATTAAGTTTGAAAATGGAGTCCTCTATCAAAATGGTCAAGTGATTGATCGGGATCCTTTGGATTTCCTTTATCAAGTGACTCATAAGAGCCAGCACCATTCAGACCTCCCTTTTGGTGGGGGAGCCATTGGCTTTGTGGGTTACGATATGATTTCGCTCTATGAAGAAATCGGTCAAATCCCTCAAGATACCATTGGGACACCAGACATGCATTTCTTTGTCTATGAGAGCTATATGGTTTTTGACCACAAGAAGGAAAAAATTCATGTCATAGAGGATGCTCTCTATAGCGATCGCAGTCAAGAGGATTTGGAAAAAGCCTTGAAGCAAGTGCTTGAGGAATTACGCATTCCTGCTCCAAATGAATTTGAAGACTTGGATTTATCTCCGCTAGACTTCAAACCGCACATCGCTCCTCAGAAGTTTGAGCAAATGGTGGAAACCGCTCGTGACTTGATTCGTAATGGTGATATGTTCCAATGCGTGCTCAGTCAGCGTTTCTCAGCAGAAGTTACTGGAAATCCTTTTGACTTCTACAGAAATCTCCGCGTGACTAATCCTTCTAATTACCTCTATTTCTATGATTTTGGGGATTATCAAATCATCGGTGCCAGTCCTGAAAGTTTGGTTTCTGTCAAAAATGGCATCGTGACAACCAATCCGATTGCAGGTACGCGACCAAGAGGGGCTACGGATGAAGAGGACAAGGCCTTGGCGACTGACCTGCTTTCTGATGAGAAGGAAACAGCAGAACATCGGATGTTGGTAGACTTGGGGCGTAACGATATTGGTCGCATCTCTGAAACTGCTAGTGTTCAAGTCACCAAGTATATGGAAGTGGAGCTCTTCCGCTATGTCATGCATTTGACCAGCGTGGTCAAGGGACGTTTGCTTCCAGAACTCACTGCCATGGATGCTTTGAAAGCTACACTTCCAGCTGGAACAGTTTCAGGAGCACCAAAGATTCGGGCCATGAGACGCATCTATGAACTGGAAACAGAAAAACGTGGTGTATACGCAGGAGCAATCGGCTACTTGTCTGCGACGGGTGATATGGATTTCGCTATCGCCATCCGAACTATGATTCTCAAAAATCAAACAGCCTATGTGCAGGCTGGGGCAGGGATTGTCTATGACTCCATCGCCCAAAACGAATACCAAGAAACCATTAACAAGGCTAAATCTATGACTAGAATTGGAGAACTAAGACCATGATTTTATTGATTGACAACTATGATTCTTTTACCTATAATTTGGCGCAATACATTGGGAATTTCGCAGAAGTACAGGTCTTGAGAAATGATGATCCTAAGCTGTATGAAGAAGCTGAAAAAGCAGATGGTCTGGTCTTTTCTCCTGGTCCTGGTTGGCCGGTTGATGCTGGAAAGATGGAAGACATGATTCGTGACTTTGCAGGTAAGAAGCCGATTCTAGGTATTTGTTTGGGTCACCAAGCCATCGCAGAAGTCTTTGGTGGGAAGCTAGGCTTGGCTCCAAAAGTCATGCATGGGAAACAGAGCAATATCAGCTTTGAAGCGCCATCTGTTCTCTATCAAGGCATTGAGGATGGTCGTCCAGTCATGCGTTATCATAGTATTTTGATTGAAGAAATGCCAGAAGAGTTTGAAGTGACAGCTCGTTCGACTGATGACCAGGCTATTATGGGAATTCAACACAAAAGCCTGCCGATTTATGGCTTCCAATACCATCCAGAGAGTATCGGAACGCCAGATGGCTTGTCTTCTATTCGGAATTTTATCGAGAAGGTTGTAAAGTGAGGAAACTAGGATGAAAGAGATTATTGAAAAACTAGCAAAATTTGAAAATTTATCAGGTGTGGAAATGACGGATGTCATTGAGCGTATCGTAACTGGGCGTGTAACCGAAGCGCAGATTGCTTCTCTTCTCTTGGCCCTTAAGATGAAGGGGGAAACACCTGAAGAACGCACAGCCATTGCTCAAGTCATGAGAGGGCATGCCCAACATATTCCAACTGTAATTCATGATGCTATGGACAACTGTGGTACAGGTGGGGACAAGTCTTTTAGTTTTAATATTTCCACAACTGCAGCCTTTGTCTTGGCTGGTGGCGGTGTTCATATGGCAAAGCACGGTAACCGCTCGATTTCTTCTAAATCTGGTTCTGCAGATGTCCTAGAAGCCTTGGGCATCAACCTAGACCTCAAACCAGCTGAACTAGGTAAGGTCTTTGATAAAACTGGCATCGTCTTTCTCTTTGCTAAAAATATGCACCCAGCAATGAAATACATCATGCCAGCTCGTTTGGAATTGGGAATTCCAACGATCATGAACTTGACTGGTCCACTGATTCACCCAATGGCTTTGGAAACACAGCTTCTTGGAATTAGTCGTCCAGAACTTCTAGAAAGTACAGCTCAGGTTTTGAAAAACATGGGTCGTAAACGTGCCATCGTGGTTGCTGGGCCAGAAGGATTGGATGAAGCTGGTTTGAATGGAACAACCAAGATTGCACTTCTTGAGAATGGCGAAATCACCTTGTCAAGCTTTACTCCAGAGGATTTGGGGATGGAGCGCTACGCTATCGAAGATATCCGTGGTGGCAATGCTCAGGAAAATGCAGAAATTTTGCTCAGCGTTCTTAAAAATGAACCAAGTCCATTCTTGGAAACGACAGTTTTAAATGCTGGTCTTGGTTTCTATGCTAATGGTAAGGTAGATAATATCAAGGATGGAGTTGCCTTAGCTCGTCAAGTCATTGCTAGTGGCAAGGCTCTTGAAAAACTCAGACTGTTACAGGAGTACCAAAAATGAGTCAGGAATTTTTAGCACGAATCTTGGAGCAAAAGGCGCGTGAGGTTGAGCAGATGGAGCTGGAGGAAATCCAGCCCCTGCGCCAGACCTATCGCTTGGCTGACTATCTAAAACAACACCAAGACCGTTTACAGGTAATCGCTGAGGTCAAGAAAGCTAGCCCTAGTTTGGGAGATATCAATCTCGATGTGGATATTGTGCAACAGGCCCAGACTTATGAAGAAAACGGCGCAGTGATGATTTCGGTTTTGACAGATGAAGTCTTCTTTAAAGGGCATTTGGATTATCTAAAAGAGATTTCCAGTCAGGTAGAGATTCCGACGCTCAACAAGGACTTTATCATCGATGAAAAGCAAATCATCCGCGCCCGCAATGCTGGTGCGACAGTCATCTTGCTCATTGTGGCAGCCTTGTCCGAAGAACGCCTCAAGGAACTTTATGACTATGCGACAGAGCTTGGTCTGGAAGTCTTGGTGGAAACTCACAATCTAGCTGAACTAGAGGTAGCTCACAGACTTGGTGCGGAGATTATTGGTGTTAATAACCGCAATTTGACTACCTTTGAAGTTGACTTGCAGACCAGTGTAGATTTGGCTAAACATTTCAAAGATGATTGCTTGTACATTTCTGAATCTGCTATTTTCACAGGGCAGGATGCGGAACGAGTAGCACCATACTTTAATGGAATTTTAGTTGGGACAGCTCTTATGCAGGCAGAAGATGTAGCCCAGAGAATCAAGGAGTTGCAGATTGACAAAGGTTAAGATTTGTGGACTATTTACCAAAGAAGCGGTAGAAACAGCCGTTTCAGCAGGGGCAGACTATATCGGTTTTGTCTTCGCACCCAGTAAAAGACAGGTGAGCTTGGAACAGGCTGTTGAGCTGGCAAAGCTTATTCCTGCAGATGTCAAAAAGGTTGGTGTATTTGTTTCACCAAGTCGGGCAGAACTGCTAGAAGTCATTGACAAAGTTGGCTTGGACTTGGTTCAAGTTCACGGTCAGGTGGCAGATGATTTGTTTGCGGATTTGCCTTGTGCCAGTATTCAGGCTGTGCAGGTGGATGGAGAGGGTCATGTGCCCAATTCTCAGGCAAACTATCTACTCTTTGATGCCCCTGTGGCTGGGAGTGGTCAGACCTTTGACTGGGCTCAACTGGATACGATTGGACTAACTCAGCCTTTCTTTATCGCAGGTGGGCTTAATGAAGACAATGTCGTAAAAGCAATTCAACACTTTACTCCCTATGCAGTCGATGTATCAAGCGGAGTGGAGACAGACGGACAAAAAGATCATGAAAAGATTAGAAGATTTATAGAGAGGGTAAAGAATGGCATATCAAGAACCAAATAAAGATGGATTTTACGGAAAATTCGGCGGACGTTTTGTCCCAGAAACATTGATGACAGCAGTTTTGGAGTTGGAAAAGGCTTATCGTGAAAGTCAGGCAGACCCAAGTTTCCAAGAGGAATTAAACCAGCTCTTACGCCAGTATGTGGGGCGTGAAACTCCTCTTTACTACGCAAAAAACTTGACTCAGCATATCGGCGGAGCCAAGATTTATCTCAAACGGGAAGACCTTAACCATACAGGGGCCCACAAGATTAACAATGCCTTGGGACAAGTTCTTCTGGCTAAACGCATGGGCAAAAAGAAAATTATCGCTGAAACAGGTGCTGGTCAGCACGGTGTGGCAACTGCAACTGCTGCAGCCCTCTTTAACATGGAATGTACTATCTACATGGGTGAGGAAGATGTCAAACGCCAAGCCCTCAATGTGTTCCGTATGGAGCTTTTGGGAGCCAAGGTTGAGGCAGTGACAGATGGTTCGCGCGTGCTCAAGGATGCGGTCAATGCAGCACTTCGTTCATGGGTAGCTAATATCGATGATACCCACTATATCCTTGGTTCTGCCTTGGGGCCTCATCCTTTCCCAGAAATCGTTCGTGACTTCCAAAGTGTCATCGGTAGAGAAGCTAAACAACAGTACCGTGACTTAACAGGTCAAGATTTACCAGATGCCCTAGTAGCCTGTGTTGGTGGTGGTTCTAACGCTATCGGTCTCTTCCATCCATTTGTAGAAGATGAGTCAGTAGCTATGTATGGAGCTGAAGCAGCAGGACTTGGTGTGGATACGGAGCATCATGCAGCTACCTTGACCAAGGGTCGTCCTGGTGTTCTTCACGGTTCTCTCATGGATGTGCTCCAAGATGCCCATGGTCAAATTCTTGAAGCCTTCTCTATCTCAGCAGGTTTGGACTATCCTGGTATCGGTCCAGAACATTCTCACTACCACGATATCAAACGTGCCAGCTATGTCCCTGTGACAGACGAAGAAGCCTTGGAAGGATTCCAACTCTTGTCTCGTGTGGAAGGGATTATCCCAGCCTTGGAATCTAGCCACGCTATTGCTTTTGCGGTGAAATTGGCCAAAGAACTTGGACCAGAAAAGTCTATGATTGTCTGCCTATCAGGTCGTGGGGACAAGGATGTGGTTCAAGTCAAAGACCGCTTGGAAGCAGATGCAGCAAAGAAGGGAGAAACTCATGCCTAAGACACTAACAGAAAAATTAAACGCTATTAAAGCAGCTGGAAAAGGAATTTTCGTTCCCTATATCATGGCTGGAGACCATGAGAAAGGTTTGGATGGACTTGGGGAAACGATTCACTTTTTAGAAGATTTAGGTGTTTCGGCCATTGAAGTGGGTATTCCTTTTTCAGATCCTGTCGCAGATGGACCTGTTATCGAAGAAGCTGGTTTGCGTAGTTTAGCCCATGGGACTTCGACACAAGCTTTGGTTGAAACCTTGAAAACTATTGAAACAGAGGTTCCGCTGATCATCATGACCTACTTCAACCCCCTCTTTCAGTACGGTGTGGAGAACTTTGTCAAAGATTTGGAAGATACAGCGGTTAAGGGCTTGATTATTCCAGACCTGCCTCATGAGCATGCCAACTTTGTAGAACCATTTTTGGCAGATACAGACATTGCTTTGATTCCTTTAGTAAGCTTGACAACAGGGATTGAGCGCCAAAAAGAGTTGATCAAGGGAGCAGAAGGCTTCGTCTATGCTGTTGCTATCAACGGGGTGACAGGGAAATCAGGCAATTACCGCGCAGATTTGGACAAGCACTTGGCACAACTTCATCAAGTGGCCGATATCCCAGTCTTGACAGGATTTGGCGTATCTAGTCAAGCTGATGTAGAACGTTTCAATGCGGTGTCAGATGGCGTTATCGTCGGTTCGAAAATTGTAAAAGCTCTCCACCAAGGAGAGCCGATTCAGGACTTTATCACACAAGCAGTAGCTTACCAAAAATAATCACACAAGCAGCAAACAAGAGGAAAGGCACGAAAGGAAGTCTTTCCTTTTTCTTTTGCAGGAGAAAGGCTAGAATTCCCATCGTAGAAGCAAACTGAATCAAGATGAGTAATTCGGTCGCACTAAAGACGAGAGCGCAAGAAGCTAGAAAGAGAAAATCCCCTGCGCCCATGCGAATATTGATAAAATGAGCCACAATTCCAAGGACAAGGAAGAAGACCATGACCAGATTCCAGCCAGATCCGGCCATTAGGATTAGGTGGAAAGTCATCCAGACTAGTAAGGGATATTCCTGATGGCGAAAGTCGTAGATGCCCAAGGTCAAACCAGCGGTGATTAGGACGACTTGCCCCAAGGAAAGCAATTCCCAAGACCAAGCCAGAAAGAGGAGTCCTAAGCCCAATTCAAAAAGGGCATACCAGACAGGATATGTAGCCTTGCAGTAGCGACAGCGAAAGCGATTGAAGACCTGTGAGAGAATCGGAATCAAATCTAAGGGAGGCAAGCGAGTCTGACAGGAATCGCAGTGACTAGCAGGTTGGATAATGGATTGCTCTGGAAAACGGTCAATGACCAAACCAAGAAAGGAAGCGAGAATGCTCCCGACAAGAAAAAAATAAAAATCAATCATACTTATCTATTCGTAAAAAATAGGAGAAGTAGTATAATGGAGAAACATAGATAAGATTGTGAGGCAAAGATGATAATTCGTTTTGAAGAAAAGGTGAGCACAGAAAACGCTCAGCTTGTATGCCAATGGTCCAACTCCCTTGGCAAATCCTTTCAAGAACAATGGATGGGACCAAGGATTCCTTTTCCCTTGACCATTCAAGTTTTGCAAGATTTGGAAGGAATCTTTTCAATCTTTGAAGGACAAGAGTTTGTGGGGCTTATCCAGAAAATCAGGCAAGAAGACAGCAATCTTCATATTGGACGCTTTTTTATCAATCCCCAGAAACAGGGACAAGGCTTAGGTAGGCAGGCTTTAAGGAAATTTGTTAGTTTGATCTTTGAAAATGGAGACATAGGTAGTATTTCTTTAAATGTCCTCGAAGCAAATCAAGCAGCCCAGCACCTTTATCAAAAAGAAGGATTTGAAATCGTTCAAATGGTTGAAGCACCTGTACGAAAATACATCATGAAAAAGAGTAGATAGAAAGTAAAAATCCTTGAAATCAATGTTGACTGCGATTATGAACCTGAATCAGCTCCTCAAAAGGGACTGTATATGAATGAACGTTACCAGTGTTTAAAAACTAAAGAATATCAGGCATTTTTATCTTCCAAGGGTAGACAAATTTCCGCTAAACGTAAGATTGATATGAAATCTGTCTTTGGGCAGATAAAGGTTTGTTTGGTTATAAGAGATGTCATCTGAGAGGTAAGCGTAAAGTGAGAATTGACATGGGATTCGTACTCACGGTCAACAACCTGCTGAAATATAATAAGAGAAAGAGGTGAAATTAAAAAGCTAGAGTTCCGCAATTGGAAATCTCTAGCTTTTTGTTTTCTGAGAATCATCTTGACTCAGACTCTTTTGACTAATGTTACTAAAGAGATAAAGTAACTTTTAGCCTTATTTATTGTCGCCACTCAACATGTTTTTGATACCTTCTACAGCACCTTCTACAGCGTCTTTGGCATCTTCAGCAACTTCTTTTACTTTAGAAACAACTTTTTCAGCTGCTCCTTCTTTTTCCATTTTTTCATCACCGATGACTTTCCCAACACCTTCTTTAATAGAACCTTTAGCTTGATTTAATTTTTCTTCTACTGACATGATAATTTCTCCTGTTATATTTATTTTATCTTAGTTTACACGAGTTTTTTCGTGAGATACTACACCAGTTGCTGCACCTTTAACAGCTTCTACACCTTCGCTAACTTTTTCTTGAACAGTTGAGAAACCAGATCCAAGACCAGATTTAGCTTTTTCGAATTGTTCTGAAGCGAATTCTCCTGTTGATTCAGCAACGTCAGATACGCGATCTTGAAGGCTTACTGAGTCTGCTTCATGTTGTTCTTTAGTTTTGATGTCGACAACGTTTACGTTGATTTCAACAACTTCCAAGTCAGTCATTTTAGCAACTTCTGAAGATACGATTTCTCTGATTTCTGAATATAAAGCTGGAACATTTTTTTGGTACTCAACAATAACGTTTAAGTCAACTGCAACTTGTGTTTTACCAACTTCTACGTTGACACCACTTGTTACGTCATCGCTGTTAACGATTTTTTCTTTAAGATTTGAGAAGAAACCACCGTCGATTCCCAAAAGACCTGAAACGTTTTCTAGTGACAGACCAATGATTTTTTGGATAACTTTATCTTCGTAAGTAAGTTCTCCTTTGATTTCGTGAGCTACAGCAGTAGCATCTTTCTTTTCTACGTTAGTGTTAATGTTTTTTTCGTTTGACATATGAAACTCCTTTAATTAAATTAGTAATTTTTATTTTTTTTATTTATCTATATAGTTTTTTTCGATATATAATCCAGCTGCAACTCCCAGTGCTCCTAAAATCAATACAAATATTGTTTTGAAGAAGCCAAAGGAGACAATCAAACAAGCGAGAAATACGCCTATGAGACCTGCGATTATTGGATATCGATATTGTTTAAGCCATTCCATTTTTACTTCCTTACTTTACACGACTAGCAGTTTTTTTCTTTTGAGCTTTAGGCTGTGGCTGATAGTCTTTTACCAAGACGTCCAATTTCACCTGACGCTCAATACCAAAGAATTGCTTTAATCCATTAGCTATTTCATTTTGAATTAGTTGGCATCTGTCAGCGATGTTGTCCGAAGGAAGAATTTTACCTTCTACATGAACGAAACATTTATTTTTTCGTAAATTTACATGAACAGTTGGGTTCTTGATCAATCCATGATCACTCACCAAACTTCTAACAAAACCTTCGATTGCTGAATTCTTTAATTTCAATGTATCGTTTTTAGTTTCAAGTTGAATTTCCAAATAACGTTTAGGATAAAACAACACAACTAACATCGATAACAAAACTAAAGTTGATAGAGCCACTATCCCCCAGAATATATATCTAGAGAGATAGAATTCAACGAAATGATTCTGTCTCCAGCTAAATAGCTGAATGCCTAGATCACTAACTTGATGATAATCTATCAAAACAGGAAGGAAAATTGTCAAGATTAAAATACAGAAAATAATTAAACATATTTTCTTTGCTTTTGACATATACAATCCTTTCGATTTAACATTAAACTATTTTTACCCGTCTAATCTATTTAAAAATAGTTTATTCTACAAGTAATTATTTTTTACCTGTAAAGAATGACACTACAGTAATCACAATAGCTGCACCTACAATAGATGGGATCAAAGCCATTCCAGCGATTGATGGGCCCCAACTACCTAAAAGGGATTGTCCTACAGATGCCCCGACTAAACCAGCGAATACATTTGCGATGATTCCCATAGAACTACCTTTTTTAGTGATTTTACCTGCCAAGAGACCAATAAGACCTCCTGCAATAATTGACCACAACATTGCTTACCCTCCTTTTTTATTTTAATCTCAAAAAATCAATTTTTTTGATTGTTGCTATTATATAATTTTTAAAATTAAAAATATAATCTTTCGACTTGAATTTGATTCTGTATTCACGCCCTCAATAGACGCTAAAATAAGAAAATTGTTTATATATTGCCTCCGTAGTGTTATTATACGAGATAAAGGATCTTAGTAAAAGTCGTTATAGCATGCTATACCTTTTCTTTGTGGTATAATTGCAAGAGGTTTAATCCGATAATTTATAAAGAGAGAAAGACATTCATGAGAGATTTATTATCTAAAAAAAGTCATAGGCAATTAGAATTATTAGAATTATTATTTGAACATAAACGATGGTTTCATCGTTCTGAACTAGCAGAGTTACTAAATTGTACAGAACGTGCAGTCAAAGATGATCTATCCCATGTTAAATCTGCTTTTCCTTACTTGATTTTTCATTCTTCTACTAATGGTATACGCATTATTAATACCGATGATAGTGATATTGAAATGGTTTACCATCATTTCTTTAAACATTCAACTCATTTTTTGATTTTAGAATTTATCTTCTTTAATGAAGGGTGTCAAGCTGAGAGTATTTGTAAAGAATTTTATATCAGTTCTTCCTCTCTTTACCGTATCATCAGTCATATTAATAAAATTATTAAGAAACAATATCGTTTTGAAATTAACCTTAATCCAGTTCGAATCACAGGAAATGAGATTGATATCCGTTACTTTTTTGCTCAGTATTTTTCAGAGAAATATTATTTCTTTGAATGGCCTTTTGAAGATTTTTCAGTAGAACCTTTGTGTAAGCTGTTAGCACTGGTCTATAAAGAAACAGCATTTCCTGTCAATTTCGCAACTCAAAGAATGCTAAAGTTGCTCCTCGTTACGAATTTATATCGAATAAAGTTTAGTCATTTCTTGGAAGTTGAGAAAAATTCTTTTAACGACCAAAGTTTGAATGCTTTGATGCAGGCAGAAGGAATAGAAGGTGTTGCACAGAGTTTTGAATCAGAATACAATCTCTCTTTAGATGAAGAAGTTGTTTGCCAATTATTTGTGTCTTACTTTCAAAAAATGTTTTTCATAGATGAAAGTCTCTTTATAAAATGCGTAAAAAATGATAGCTATGTTGAAAAATCTTACCATCTATTGAGTGATTTTATTGATCAGATTTCAGTCAAGTATCAGATTGAGATTGAGAATAAGGATAATCTGATTTGGCATCTGCATAATACCGCACATCTGTATCGTCAAGAGTTGTCCACTGAGTTTATTCTATTTGATCAAAAAGGGAATACAATCAGGAATTTTCAAAATATTTTTCCTAAATTTGTTTCAGAGGTGAAGGAAGGAATTGAACATTATCTAGAGGTTTTAGGTATGGATTGTAATTCGATGAAAGTCAATCATTTGTCCTATACTTTTATCACCCATAGCAAACACTTAGTTCTAAATCTTTTACAAAATCAACCTAAATTAAAGGTTTTAGTCATGAGCAATTTTGATCAGTATCATGCAAAATCAGTAGCGGAAACACTTTCTTATTATTGCAGCAACAATTTTGAACTGGAAGTTTGGAATGAATTAGAGTTATCACTTGAGTCTCTAAAAGATTCACCTTACGATATCATTATTTCTAATTTTATTATTCCTCCTATTGAAAATAAGAGACTAATCTATTCCAATAATGTCAATACAGTCGCTCTCATCTCTTTGCTTAACGCAATGATGTTTATTCGATTAGATTAGTAACCTAAAATAACAAAAAAACGCTATTTAGCGTTTGAACTGTACCTCAAAAGTTAGACAGAAAAAATCTAATTTTTTGGGTGTTTTTGTTAAGAAAATACCTTCAATCATTTAAGCAAAATGTACATCTAGATTCATAGCCCTCTAAAACTCTTGCTTTTTTGTAGAAGATACGAAAAAAGCCATGAAACCAAGGCTTTTCCTGTTTTATGTAGATGTTTACACATGAAAATTGAAGTATTTTCAAAAGCTAATTGGAGTGATTTTATTAATGATGGGATAAATGATCTGGCCAAAAATGATTGAGAAATAGTTGCCAAAAAAACGTTTGCATGATACTATATATTGAAAGGAGGTGATAATATGGTAGAACGAAAAAAATCAATTACCATGAAAGATGTTGCTTTAGAAGCAGGAGTTAGTGTTGGAACAGTTTCACGTGTGATTAATAAAGAAAAAGGCATTAAAGAAATAACTTTAAGGAAAGTTCAAAGGGCTATAAAAACATTGGACTATATCCCTGATAATTATGCTCGAGGTATGAAAAAGAATAGAACAGAAACTATCGCTTTGATTATTCCGAGCATATGGCATCCATTTTTCTCGGAGTTTGCCTATCATGTTGAGAAAGAGTTATTAAAATATAATTATAAATTATTTATTTGTAACGCTGATAGTGATTCACAAAATGAAATCGAATATATCGAAATGTTGAAACAAAATAAAGTGGATGGAATTATTGGTATTACATATTCTGATATTGACAAATATATTTTATCTGATTTACCGTTTGTAAGTATAGATAGACATTTTTCGGAAAATGTATGCTATGTTACTTCAGCAAATTACAAAGGAGGACAAACTGCAGCAGAGGAACTGGTTAGAAGGGATAATAAGCACCTTGCTTTTATTGGTTCAATTAATATGTATGAGAATGAGACTATACTCAGAAGTAAAGGATTCAGAGAAAAAGCTAAGGAATTAGGAGTAGATGTCTATAATTTTGAAATGAAAGAACCTTTAATAAATCCTGAAGATCAGATAAGAATTTTTTTGCAATCTCATAAAGAAATTGATGGTATATTTACAATAAATGATATGATGGCTCTGAGAGTTATTAGTATTATGAAGGAACTGGGGAAAATAGCACCTGATGATTACCAGATAATTGGGTTTGATGGTTTAAAAACTTCTGTCGATCAATCTTATCTAGTGTCTACAATAGTTCAAGATATTGGTATGATGGCAAAAGAATCTGTTGCAATGATACTGAAAATGATTAAGCGAGAAGAGATTCTAGAAAAACGAATCGTAATTCCCACATATTTTTGGGGAGATAAAACAACAAAAAAAATTTAAACAGCACTTGACAAATAATGAAAGCGCTGTTATAATATAAACTATAAATGAAACGTTTCAAAAACAAGTTGAAAAACTTGTTTAAAAATAAATAAAAAATGAAACGTTTCAAAAAGGAGGAAAAATATGCGTAAAGGTACAATGTTATCTGTTGTTGCGGGGCTATCGTTAGCTATACTTGCAGGTTGTAGTGGAGGAACTAACTCAAAACAAGCGAGTTCTTCAAATGATATTAAAGTCTGGGTACAATTCTCTGACGAAACCAATGAAGGAAAAGCTTGGCAAAAAGTTGTTGATAACTTTAATCAATCAGGAAAAAGTAAGTACAAGGTTGTAACTGAGTATATTCCTCGTAGTGGTAGTGGTGGAGGATATGAAGACAAGGTTAATGCTGCTATCACGACTAATAGTCTTCCAGATGTTATTACCCTTGATGGACCAAATACGGCAGCTTATGCAAAATCTAAAGTGATTACTCCGCTAGATGATTATCTAAAAGATAATAATATGGATGATGTTTTGGACAGTATTAAACAACAAGGAACTTATGATGGCAAATTCTATGCATTTGGATTTTCTGAATCGAATGTTGGTGTTTATTACAACAAAAAAATGTTCAAAGAGGCCGGAATTGCGGAATCAGAGCTTCCAACGCTAGAAAAGCCATGGACATGGGATGAATTTAATACGATTGCTAAAAAATTGAAAGATCATTATAACAAACCGGCAATTGATTTTCGTATTAATTCAAACGATGAAATGTTACCATATGCTTATATGCCGTTGATTTGGTCAAATAATGGTTCTGTCGTAAACGAAGATGGAACAAAGGCAGAAGGATACTTCAACTCAAAAGAGAGTGTAGAAGCAGTTCAATTCATTCAAAATCTTGTAAAAGAAGGTTACACAACTGTTAGTCCAGTCGAAAAAGGTTTTGAAACAGGAGAGTATCCAATGCTTTTGAGTGGTTCTTGGACGATTGCTGACATGAATACAAACTACAAAGATATTGATTTTGGTATCCTTCCTTACCCAGTATCTAGTAAGACGAAAAAATTAGTATCCCCTTCAGGTAGTTGGCAATTAGCTGTTACGACAAAATCTGATAAAAAAGAGGCAGCATCTGAATTTGTTAAATTTGCTACAAATACAGAATCAAGTGAAATTATTAGCTTGGGGAATTCGGTCCTTCCGATTCGTAAATCTACAATTGAAAATATCAAAGATAAAGTGTCCGAACCAATGCGTTTCTTGATGGAACAAAATTCAAAAACAGCTCATGCTCGCCCAGTTGTCGTAGCATATCCTCAGGTTTCTCGTGCTTTTCAACAAGCAATGCAAGATATTAGCTATTATGAAGAAAATCCAAATGTGCAAAAAGTCTTGGATACTCGTACAAAAGAAATGCAAACTGCTATTGATCAGTCGCTCAAATAATCTGTAAAAAGGAAGGAGGAAGGAAAATGTTTGGAACTACCTTCCCCTTTCTTGTTAATAGCCTAGTTTGATATATATGATTAAAGGAGATGGATATGAGTAAAGAAACTGTTGTGGATACAAAAAGACGTGAAAAAATAAAGGATAACATACTAGGTTATAGTTTTTTAGCTCCAGCTTTAATTTTATTAGGTATCTTTTTAGTAATTCCAGTTGGAATGGTCATTTATTACGCTTTTACAGATTATTATTTGTTGACACCAGATGAAAGAAAATTTGTTGGACTTGAAAATTTTATTCGATTAATAAAGGATCCGATTTTCTTAAAGAGCTTCTTGAATACGTTGAAATTTGTTGTTTGGATTATTCCAGTTCAATTGGGAGCAGCCTTAGGAATGGCTTTGATTGTTAATAAAAAGCGCAAAGGGAATATGTTTTTTAAAGTGGCTTTTTTTGCTCCAGTTGTCATGTCCTTGGTAGTTATTTCTATTCTTTGGCTTTATCTTTTAAATCCAAATAGTGGCTTATTAAATGCTATTTTAAATAAGGTAGGTATTGCTTCTCAACCTTTCTTGACTAGTCCTAAACAAGCTATGTATGCAATTGTTTTTGTTTCTGCTTGGCAGGGTGCAGGTTATCAGATGCTTTTATTTTTAGGAGGAATGCAGAATATTCCACAAGATGTCTATGAAGCTGCTGAATTAGATGGATTCTCAAAATGGGCTCAGTTTCGTTATATCACGATGCCTCTACTAAAACCAACAGCCCTGTTTGTATTGTTAACAACTTTAATTTCTGCTTTTAAGCTGATTGTACAACCAATGGTTATGACGCAAGGTGGGCCATTAAACTCAACAATTACTATGGTGTACTATATTTATCAACAAGGTTTTACTGATCGTCTTGTAGGATATTCTAGCTCAATCGCTTTAGTATTTACAACGTTAATTGGTATGATTAGCTTAGTACAACGTCGCGTTCTGAAGGAGGATGACTAAGATGAAACGATTTAAACCAACAACAATCTTAGAATATATTCTGTTAACTTTATTGGCAGGACTCTTCCTTTTTCCTATGGTTTGGATGGTAGTTTCAGCTATGAAGCCAGAAGCGGATGTTTATAAAAATTTGACTAGTTGGCAAGCCTTCTTACCAAGTTTAAATCCCGCTGATTGGTTTAAACCTTATCAGGAAGTATTTGAGCGCTTTAGTATTTTTACATATCTAGGGAACAGCATTTTTTATGCTGGAACGTTTGCTATTGGTTCTATTATTGTCAATGCACTGGCCGGTTTCGCTTTTGCAAAAGTAAATTTTTCAGGTAAGAAAATTTTGTTTGGTTTCTTACTTGCTTTACTTATTATTCCAGTAGAAACTGTGTTAATTCCACAATTTACCATTATCAATTCCTTAGGTTTGGTCAATAATCGTCTTGCAGTTATTATTCCAGGATTGGCGAGTGTATTTAATATTTACTTATTTAGGAATTTCTTTATTGCAATTCCAGAAGAGATTCTTGAGTCTGCAAAGATGGACGGAGCAAGTATCGTTAGAATTTTCTTTAGAATTATGCTTCCAATGTCTAAACCTGCAGTTGCTACAGTTGGTGTTTTATCATTTATTTCAAGCTGGAATGATTATATTTGGCCATTGATGGTTTTGACAGATTCTTCTAAATTTTCAATGCAGGTTGCAATTACAACTATTAATACAACTCAACCAGTTTATATCAATCAGGTAATGGCTGTATTAACTATTTCAACGATTCCGTTGATTTTGGTCTATGTAGTCGCTCAGAAATATATTGTTCAAGGTCTGGGTGGTTCCGGAACTGGAATAAAATAGGATATACTTATGATAAATAAAACATTTACAGTAGAAAAAGCCAATCGTTTTATAGCAGAAAATAAACATCTCGTAAATACTCAATATAAGCCTGAAGAACATTTTTCAGCTGAGATTGGTTGGATCAATGATCCAAATGGATTTGTCTATTTTCGTGGAGAATACCATCTCTTTTATCAATTCTATCCATATAATAGTGTTTGGGGGCCTATGCACTGGGGACATGCTAAAAGTAAGGACTTGGTGACTTGGGAGCACTTGCCAGTGGCACTTGCTCCTGACCAAGATTATGACCGAAATGGTTGCTTCTCAGGCTCTGCCATTGTCAAGGATGATCGCCTCTGGCTCATGTACACTGGACATATCGAAGAAGAAACAGGTGTTCGTCAAGTTCAAAATATGGCATTTTCAGATGACGGGATTCACTTTGAAAAGATTGAACAAAATCCAGTCGCAACTGGAGCAGATTTGCCAGATGAGTTGATTGCTGCTGATTTCCGTGATCCAAAACTCTTTGAAAAAGATGGACGCTATTACTCCGTAGTAGCTGCCAAACACAAGGATAATGTAGGCTGTATCGTTCTACTAGGGTCCGATAACCTAGTAGAATGGCAGTTCGAATCCATCTTTTTAAAAGGGGTAGAACATCAAGGCTTTATGTGGGAATGCCCAGATTACTTCGAGTTAGATGGGAAAGATTGCCTTATTATGTCACCCATGCGTTATCAGCGTGAGGGAGACTCATATCATAACATCAACTCATCGGTTTTGTTCACGGGTAAGGTAGATTGGGGAGAAAAACGTTTTATCCCAGAATCAGTTCAAGAAATTGATCATGGTCAAGACTTCTATGCGCCTCAAACATTGTTGGATGATCAAAATCGTCTTATCCTGATTGCTTGGATGCAGACATGGGGGCGTACCCTTCCAACCCATGACCAAGAACACAAATGGGCATGTGCCATGACTTTACCTAGAATTCTAAGATTGGAAGATGGCAAACTAAGACAATTCCCTGTTAAAAAAGGCCAATATCAAATCCAAATAGATAAAAATTGTCATTACCACTTAGGAAATGATACAGATTATCTTGAATTTGGTTATGACAGTAATGCGCAGCAAGTTTACATTGATCGTAGCCATCTTGTTCAAAAAATTCTAGGTGAAGAAGAAAAGGACACTAGTCGACGGTATGTAGATATTGAAGCTAAAGAATTGGAAGTTGTTCTAGATAAAAATTCCATCGAGATTTTTGTCAATCAAGGTGAAGCAAGCTTGACTGCAACTTATTACTTAACAGTGCCAGCTGAGCTATCACGAATTGATTAAAAATTAAGTTATTTCTCCTAAAGAAAAAGTTCTCTTTCTAGCAAAATGGAAAGAGAACTTTTTTCTAATTAAGCAGAGCAGATTTCTGTTTAAATAACTCAATTTTATCATCACAGTAATCGATTAAATCTCGAGCTTTCTCAAAAGTATAGCCTTTTTCAGATACAGATTTCACTTTCTTCTCATCAAAATAATAGCCTGTCAAACCAGTGACTTCTTCTGATAAGGTGAGGTAGTAGCCTGTTTTAATTCCCTAGTCTAGATTTTTGGAAAATGACTTCATCAAGCGTCCAAAGAGAGACTTTTTCGTCTTTTCATCACTGGAATCATTCCCTAAGTTGGTTGAAATCAAGCCAGGATGGTAAGAATTGACGGTGATGCTTGAACCACTTAAAAAGAAGTCTCTGGACAGATAACGTGTCATCCAAATAGTGTAAAGTTTGGAATTATTGTAGGCCAATCCGGGATTATAGTTGTTCTCAAATCCAAAGTCTAAATCCTTGACCTTGGCAAAATGATGCATATAGGAAGAAGTATTAATGACACGGCCGTCAGCCGCTTTTTCTAACAAGGGACTTAGCTCAGTTGTTAAAATATAAGGAACCAGAACAGATAGCATAAAAGTCAACTCGACATTTTCAGCACTCGCTTTTCGTTCTTTTCCGGCATACAGGCCTGCATTGTTAAACAAGACATCAATACTTTGAAATTCTCTCTTGATTTCCTCTACAAATCGATAAACATCGTCTAATTTTGAAAAATCTGCCAAGTAGCTAGAAACTCTCCCTCTCAAGGAAACTGCCCGAACCTCTTGAAGCACCAGCTCAAGTTTTTGGGGATTTCGACCATGGAGGATGACATGATGCCCTTTACTGGCCAATTTCTTTGCCAAATGTTTACCGATACCGTCAGTAGCACCTGTAATCAGAATCGTTTTGACCATATTAGTCCTCCAAGAAAGCCAGTAGTTCTTTTGAAAATTCGTCTGCATATTGGAAAATCGAACCGTGGCCAGCATTTGGATAGATGATGAGTTTACTATTTTTGATTTTTTCATGCATGTGATAAGAATTTTCCGTTGGAACCTGCATACCCTTATCCCCGTTGACGATTAAGGTTGGTTGGGTGATGAATTGAAGGTCGTCCTGCGAATCTTTTCCCCAACGTTTAATAGCTTTGAGTTGAGTTAGGAATCCTGGTAGGTTCATGTCTTTATCCGCAAATTCCTTTGTTCTTATAACCCATTCGTCCTAGGACTTTCAAAGCTTCAATTTTCCCTTGTTCATCATGATTATAGAAGATATAGCGTTTAGGATCGATGCGCTCGAGTCCCGCTTTAAACATATAGTTAAAGGTTTTCCCTGTGACCTTATCGACCTCTTTTCCGCCTCGAGGTCCTGTTCCAGCCAAGATTAAACGATTGACTAGAGTAGGATTTATTCTGATGATTTCTTGGGCAATCATATCTCCCATAGAAAGGCCAAGAAGATTGATTTTATCGTAACCAAGCGCTTTTACAAAGTCAATTGTCTGCTTAGCCATTCCAGGAATCGTCGGAGCAACTTTGCCCTGACTGGCTCCTACTCCAGGAAGATCGACTACAATGACATGGTGCTTTTCAGCAATCAAGTCTAAGAGTTTAGGATCCCAGTTATCGAGAGTTGCTGTCAAATGGACCAGCATCAGAAGAGGTAGTTTTGATTTACTTTTACTAAGTTCGCGATAAGCTATTTTGTTCCCGTCGACTGTGATGTATTGATTTTTAGTTGTAAGATATGACATTGTGTTTTCCTTTTTATTTCTTAAAGCTGAGGACTGTTTTTCCACGTGAGCGACCATTAGCGACCTTGTCTAATGCGCTATTTACCTCTTCAAATGGATAAACTGTATCGATAGAGGGTTTGATTTCTAATTTACTAAAGAGGTCAGCTACCTCTTGTAATTGAGCGCCATTGCTTTCTACAAAGATAAAATGGTAGTGGACGCCATATTTTTCCGCCATCTTATCAAATTTGCGACCTGCTAGGCCTAGAATAATCTGTTTCCATTTTGGTAGATTCATGCGTTTGGCAAAGGCACCGTTTGGCATGGCACGAAGTGAAACAAGATGACCACCTTTTTTCATGATAGACATTTGTTTTTCAGTTTCAGCTCCACCGAGAGTATCGAGGACATAATCCACCTGACTAACAGTTTTTGTATAATCCTCTGTTTTGTAATCGATAAATCTATCTGCTCCTAGTTTCAACACACGCTCAGCACTATCTCCAGAACCGTTTATAATGACCTTCAAACCTTTGGCCTTGGCAATTGGAATGGCCATTCCACCAACTCCTCCAGTACCACCAGAAATAAAGATCGTTTTCCCAGCTTGAGCGCCCATGAGGTCAAGAGCCTGCATGATAGTCAAGGCAGTAAGAGGAACAGCAGCAGTTTCCTCGTCTGATAGATAGTCTGGAGCCTTGGCTAAGGCTTGGCTATCGACAGCTACGTATTCTGCAAAGGCGCCGATATGATCAAGTGGCAGACGGCCAAAAACTCGGTCTCCGACTTTGAAATTTTTGACTTGTCTACCTGTCGCCTCAACGATTCCAACCACTTCGTTACCTGCAGTTTGAGGAAGTTTGTAAGGAACAATCATCTTAACCTCACCACGAGAGATCATGTTATCGAGAGGATTAACCCCGGCTGCGGTGACTTTAACTAAAACTTCTTTTTCTGTAATACTTGGTTTAGCGATTTCTGTGATGTTCAGTGTGATATTATTTTTGTTATAAGTAGTGTGTTGTGCGGCTTTCATGTGTTTTCTCTTTTCTTTTTTAATATGATTATTATACCTGTATCTGATACAAGTATATGTTATTTCCAGTAAAAACTGACTTGTTATCAAATCAGTTTCGGACTTGTTTGGCTTGTTTATATAGATTGTCAATGACATCTTCTAAAGTTTGATTTGCTAATTCCTCCTCTAATTGAGATTCGGCACTAGCGAAAAGCGGTGAAACTGCTCCTTGGATATGTTTTCCAACGGGACAATCGGGATTACTATTTTGATGAACAGGGAATAAACTAATATGATTGATTTCTTGAGTAGCATAGTAGATCTCTAGTAAAGTCATTTTCTTTGGAGGCTTACTGAGTTGATAGCCTGTTTTTCCTTGCTGGGAATGAATCAAATTTGCATTTTTCAATAAGGAAATCACCTTTCGAATATAACTAGCGTTAGTCCCAACACTAATAGCTAGTGCTTGAGAACTTAATGTTTCCTTGCTTTCATTAATCATTGTTAAGATATGCAAAGCAACTGAGAATTTTGTATCCATATGAATCCCTCTCTTAATAAACTTGTATCAGATACAAGAACAAGTATATCAAAAATAAAAAGAAAAGCAAGACTTTTGTTTTAAATTTTTTAAAATTTTAAGTGCAATCAGATTAGAGCTGTCTGGAAAGGGTGTTCACAAAATTATATCTTTACTATCCATTGGTAGAACAAAAGTAGAACAGATACACAAAAAAGCCTAGTAAATCAAGGCTTTTTCCTGTTGTATTTAGATGCCCCCTACAGGGATTTGGAAAGGACTTTCATATTGAGAGCAATTAAAAATATTGAAATATAAGTGATTTTAGGTATTTTCAATGTCATGATTTAAAAATGGGACAAAAGTGGGGCAAAAACCATACAGATTCTAAACTGTATGGTTCTTTTTTTATCTAACCAAGAAAGGTTAAAACTTATTAAAACAAATGCAATCAACTGTTGAAAACTTTTTAGTCCGTGTAATATAAAAACAAGTAAAAAGTTGAACTATAGGGAATATTGTGTCATAATAGGTAATAGATGAATAATTAATAGATTGGAAATAATGCTTTCTTACCTTAACAAGTTGAATTGGTTATACATTTTTTCGTCGCAATTGTGTCTATCTCTCGAGTTTAGCTAGTTTTTATAAGCTCTGGTTTCTAATCAATATAACAAATTTTAGAAGTGCATAAGACAAGATGGTGACATTACTACAGTCATTTCTAGTCACCATATGTTGCTGGCACAGGCTGTTTGTAGTGTTGGCTATTTACTAGTCAGTTTAATCGGAGTGTTTAATTTTTATTGTTGAAAGGTTTTTATATGGCGAAAATTCTATCTTTAGGTCTGACAGGTAAGAAATTACTTGCTCAGGGGTTCTTGTTTGTTCTGCTAGGTCTCATCTTGATGGTCACGGGGACTTGGTTGCCAGTAACAGTTATTCGCCTGGTTCTGTTTTTAGCTTGGATAGCAACGGTCGTAGATTTGCTATTAAGAGTTTTCAAAAAAAGCCAGTCAACGGATACCTTGGGAGTTGCACTGGTTAAATTGTTAGTGCTGGGATATTTGCTTGGCTCCAATCTTGCGACGGATGTGCCGATTTATATTTTGGCTCTTGTGATTGGAGTTTATCAGATTTTTCATGCTAGTATTAACCTTGTCACCTATGTTCTCTACCGCAAAAACAAAATTCGACCTCGTTTTCGTCTCTTACTAGATGGACTCGTACTAGTTTTTCTTGGTGGGACTAGTCTTTTGTCCTCTACAGGAAATTCTGTCTTTCAACTCTTTGTATTAGGGGCTTATTTTTTCCTTTATGGTCTGTCCAATATCCGTGACGGTTTCTTATTTGAAGGGGAAATTGGGAAAAACCATCTCAAACGTCGTATTAGAATTAGCTTACCTATTGTCCTAGCCGCTCTCATCCCTGCAAGAACTTTAGCAAAAATCAACAAATTCATGCAGGAAAATGCTGATGAGAGAGAGGATATCCATCTTGGAATGGTGAAGTCTGGTAAGACAGCGGAGCTTGAAATTTTTGTTCATACAGCTGAGACCTCTCTGTTTTCGGCAATTGGTCATGTGGATATCTGCTATCAAGGCCGTGTTATTTCTTATGGCAACTATGATCCGTCTTCTGAGACCTTATTTGGCATGGTAGGAGATGGTGTCTTATATTTCTGTGATCGTGACAAGTACATTGACCTATGTAAACGTGAGAGTCAAAAAACGCTTTTTGGTTATGGGATAGATTTGACGCCTGAAATGGAAAAAGCAGTTCAGAAAAAGTTGGCTGAATTGAAACAACTGACGATTCCATGGGAGCCAAGTGCAGATAAAATCATGACAGGTGATGGTAAGGAAGACTACACCTACGCTTATAAAATCAGACATGAGACAGATGGGGAACTTTATAAATTTATCAAATCTAAGTTTAAATCCTACTTTGTCTTATCTACAAACTGTGTGCTCTTGGCTGATACCATAGTCGGTCAGGCTGGCACCGATATCCTCTCACCCAAAGGATTTATCGCACCAGGAACTTACCAAGCTTACCTTGACCGAGAGTTTGAAAAACCAAATAGTATAGTCGTATCTAAACATGTTTATTAAGGAGAATTTATGAATTTAGTAAAAAAATACACCCCATTAATACTTTTTATAGGGCTGGTTACTCTTGTAATTCTGAATGCATCAAGCTTTATATCAGGGGCAGTATCTCTCTTTGAAGTAACTTCTACCTTGATTTATGGTGCTGTCATTGCTTTTGTGCTTAATGTTCCTATGAAAAAAATTGAACAGTACTTAGTTAAATTGAAGGTAAAGGCAGGGTTGCGCCGTCCGATTGCTATGGTGCTTGTTTTCCTATCTCTTATCTTAATCGTGATCTGTCTTTTGGTTTTGGTGCTTCCAACCCTTGCTCAGACTATTAGTCAGCTGGGAGCAGTCCTTTCAACAGTCCTGACTCAACTTGGGAAATTGCTAGACAGCTCGGAATTTGTAACCAAAGACATGCTGTCAACTATCGTATCAGGAATTCAGGGACAGTCTAGCTCTATTAGTCAAGCTTTGATAACCTTCTTATCCGGTCTGACTAGTAATATCGGCAATATTTTTTCAAGTATAATGAATGCCTTTCTGATTATAGTATTTACCTTTTTATTTTTATCCAGTAAGGAACATCTGGCAGCGATGACGAGTAGACTTCTAAAAGTTATATTTCCAGAGAAAGTGGTGACAAAGTTAACTTACATTGGACAAGTAGCACTAGAGACTTATGACCAATTTTTGATGAGTCAGCTGATTGAAGCAGTCATCATAGGAGTTATGATAGCGGTTGGCTACAGCCTGTTTGGACTACCTTATGGGGTAATGACAGGTATATTTGCAGGAGTGCTATCGTTCATTCCTTATGTAGGGCCTATGATTGCTTGTGTTGTGGGAGCGATTTTTATCTTCACAGTGAGTCCTACTCAAGCCTTACTTTCTCTTCTTCTATATCAAGTTATACAGCTGATTGAAGGAAACCTTATTTATCCTAGAGTTGTAGGTCAATCTATTGGTTTGCCAGCTATTTTCACGCTTGCGGCTGCTAGTATTGGAGGCAATCTCTTTGGCTTACTTGGGATGATATTCTTTACACCGATATTTGCTGTTATCTATCGACTGGTTAAAGAATTTGTCGTTGCAAAGGAAAATCAGCTAGATTAAGAAAAACTAAATTTAATAAGATATACTGAGAAGAGAGTGAGAGATTCTCTTCTCTTTTATTTTTAAATACTTTTCTACAAAAAGCTATTAGACGTTAAAAAAAGCCTTGGTTTCAAGGCTTATTTCTGTTGATTTAGATGTGCCCCCTGCAGGGCTCGAACCTGCGCCCCATAGCTTAAGAGTCTACTGCTCTACCAACTGAGCTAAGGAGGCAACAGAAAAAGCTGAGAATGTAACTTCCCAGCTATTTTAATATGCCCAAAATGGCAGCTAGATTATTTACGAAAGGCATCAAGGATATAGGTGAAACCAACAATTAAAAATGCAAAGGCAACGACATAAACGACAAAGACACTTGTAGCTACTGGATTGAACAAAATCACTAGACCTAGTAAAAATGCAAGCAACGCTATCCACATGATATGGTTGCCAATAATAGGGAAAATCAATCCCAGACGATTGCCTTTAAAGAAAACTATAATGGCTTCTACAATTAACCAAATTCCTAAAATAGTTGGAATGACAACTGGCAGCGTCACAAAGCCATAGGCAACGAGGTAAAGAGCTAAGAGAAGATTAACAATCCCTTGGAAAAGATGAGCTGGTGAGCGAAGCTCTTTTGGTACAGAGAAATAGCCTAAAATAGCTGCTATAGAAGAAACCAGTAAACCAAATGCAATCCACCAGCTGTAAGCAACAAGATTAGCTACTGGGTTTGTAAATAGGAAAAGTCCTAAAAGGACAAAAACAACTCCTGCAAGGAATAGCGATAAACGATTAGAAAATTTCATTTCAATACCCCCTATATAGTATAGTATAGTTTGATAATAAAAATATTATACACCTTTTTAGAGGAAATATCAATAAACAAAATGGAAAATTTGGAAGTTTCAGTCTGATTTATGAAAAGAAAATCAGTTTTTATTATTTTGAAAATAAAAAGAGAAGATAAAATTTGTCTTCTCTACATGAAAATATTGTATGGCATCAAAGCAAAAGTAACTGGCTTTACACTATTTGTAAAGATGTAATTTGATTCAAAAAGAAAAGATAGATTTAAAATGTGGGACAAATGATGGGGTAAATCAGTTATAGACAAGCAAAAAAAGCCCTGAAATCAAGGCTTTTTCCTGTTGATTTAGATGCCCCCTACAGTCGATTTAGAGTTAAAATAAGTAAAAATGAGTAACAAAAATATTGATAAATCAAGGTTTTGCCACTCTCTAAATTGCCTGTAAAAATAAAAGGTAGAACAAAAGTAGAACATTTTCTATCTTATTTCTTTAAGGATAAGTATCAAGGCATCTAAGACTCGGGAGCGTTGTTCAGTTGGAAGAGTTTTTAATTCATCAACAAGTATAGAAATTTTTGGGTCTTCTTCTTTTAACTGTATATCAAAGAATGTATCTAAATCTACTTCTAATGCTTCCATTACTTTCTCTAGCGTTTGAATCTTTAAGTTAGTTGAAAGATTTTCTAATTTGTAGATATAATTAGTACCCAAATCAGCCATCTCTTCTAGTTGTTCTTGAGTATATCCTCTTTCTAAACGTAATAGACGGATTCTTTTAGAGATGTAATCTTGAAGATTGTTTTTGTTATTTGTCATGTAGTACCTCGCTACTTACATGATACAGTCAAAATGGTACAAATTTTAGACTTTTTAAAGTTATTTTATATATAAAAAACCTTTAAAGGTTGTTTTGTGGTATAATAAGTTTATAAAGAAAAAAGAGGAAACAATATGAAAAAATCAACAATCGCAATGACAGCAGCCGCAGCTGCTACAGTTTCTCTATTTAACACAGTAGGCGCAGAAGAAGTCGCTCCAAAATCAGTGAATGTGGAAGCGCCAAAGGCGGAAGTTGTGGAAACAACTGCTCCTGCGGTAGCGACAAAAGAAGAGGTTGCTACAAAAGAAGCAGAAGCTAAGAAAGCGGATCAAGATGTTGTAGAAGCAAAACAGGCGGTCAAAGATGCCAAGCGTGCTACAAATGAAGCGGATTCTCTTGTCAATGAGAAAACAGAAGCTGTGAAAAAAGCAGAGGATTTTGCGAAAAAGGCAAGCCCAGCAGTTATTACAGAAGCGGAGAAAGCAGTAGTTAAGGCAGAAGCAAAAGTTCCTGCAAAAGCAGAAGCTCTTAAAAATGCAGAAGCAAAAGCTACAGAAGCAAGTCAAGCGGTATCTGCACAAGAAGCGGTTGTAGCAGAAAAAGAAGATACTCAAGCTACAAAAGAAAAAGCACTTACAAGTGCTACAGAAGCGGTTCAAATCGCCACAGACGCGGTTAATGGCAAAGGCTTGGAAAATGCCAAAGAAGCACAAAAAGAAGCCGTAGAAGCCGAAAAAACAAGCAAACAAGCGCAAACAGATGCAGAAACTGCTCTTAAAGAAGCAGAAAAAGCAAATCAAGCTACAAAAGCGCAAATCAAGAATACACAAGCAGATATTGCTACAAAAACCCAAGCGGTATCAGATGCTAAGGCAGAACAAGAAAAGGCAGACAAAGCAGTAACAGACCTAACTGCTGAGTATAACCAAGCGGTATCTGCTTTGAAAGCTATTCAAAATACAAAACAAGGTACAATTACTTTAGCTCCTAAGTTTATTGAAGCTGTAAAAGCTCGTGTAGCTCTCTTGAAAGCAGTTGAAAATGGAGAATACAACGATCGTTTAGATGAAGTTCCTGTTAAGTTTAAAGAAACTCGTGCAGAAATTTTGAAAACTCAATTGGAAAATGCTCAAATCAATCATTTTGTACCTGTAGAATCTGATTCTAAAGATACTAAGAAATATGATTTGAATAGTCTACCAGAAGATTTTAAACGTGATTTGACTCTCTATGCAGCAGACCTAACAAATCAAATGCGTCGTCAACTTGGTTTGTCTGATGTGAAAGTGACTGAGGATTCGTTCCATTTTGCAGATAAAATTGCACGTGAATACGAAAAAGACGGTGTTACTCCTGAGTTGCTAGATAGCTACCGTGCTAAGAAAAATGGTCATGGTCACTATGCTGTTGGTATCAATAAAGTTGCTAAAGAGTATGGTTTGAATGATGGCATGTCTGAAACTGACCGTAAAGAGGGAGAAGGTCGAGGGCTTCAAAGTTATGAGAATTCAGTAAACTTTATTGAAACTAATCCTAAGAAGAAGTTTGAATTAGAATACTTAACTAAGTCAGAAATTCGTACTAAACTCTATGAGTCTTTGGTTATGTTTGTATCTACAGAAAATGATTATGGACATACTCGTGGTACACTTGGTTTTGAAAAAGGTGACACTACTCTTTATTACGGAGGTTTTGGTGCTAGTCAAGTAGCAGGTATGTATACTTTGCACACAGTACCGGGTATCCCAGAAACATTCATGGCTAACTCAACTTTTAGTCGTACAGAAGTGGAAAATCCATATACTAAAGCTAGAGACACAGATAGTGTTAAAAAAGCTGAGGATTTGGTAGCTACTAAAAAAGCAGAAAAAGCACAAGCAGAAGAAACTCTTAAAACTGCTAACCAAACTGTAGCTGAAGCAGAAACTGCATTGCAAACTGCAAACTCAAACTTGAAAGCACAAGAAGCGAAGTTGGTAGATACAGTAGCCTTGAAACAAGCTCTTCAATCTGCTACAACAACTCATAATCAAGCAGTTGTTGCTCTTTCAAATGCCAATGCCTTGGTTGCTACCTTGTCTGCTACAAAGGCAGATAAAGAAGCGAAGTTGGCAGAGTTGAAAGCAACTGCAAAACAAGCAGAGAAAGAGTTTAACCAAGCAAAAGCAGAAACAAAAGCAGAGAAAGCAACTCTTTCTTCTCTTCAAGCAAAAGCAGAAGAAGCTACCAAAGCGGTATCCGTTGCCAAAGAAGCACTTAACCAAGCAAAAGCACAAGTTGTTTCTTCAAAAGAGTTGGTTCAAGATTTGAAAGTTGCTGCAAAAGAGCTTGAAACTCGCAAGGCAGAGTTGAAAGATGCAGAAGAAGCGCTCAAAGAAGCAAAAGCAAACCAAGCAACTGCGCAAGAAACACTTGAAGCAAAAGAAAAAGAAGCCAAAGAAGCGAACAAGGCTTATGCGACAGCAAAAGCAAGTTATGAAGCAGAAGAATTGAAGAAACATCCTGTAACAGATAAGGGTATCCCTGAAGTTCGTCCAGCTCTTCCAGAGTTTGTACTTCCAACAACTCCATCTGTTCCAAGTGTTCCTAATGCACCTGTTTCTCCTGTAGCTCCTGTTGTTCCTGTTGTTTCAACAACTTCACGTGTTGAAGTTCCTGTTGTGAATAACAATGGTGGGGTGTCTGGCCAAGATAAAGCCAAAGTAGATGTAGTTGCCAAACAAAAAACGGAAACTAAGAATACAAAAGATTCTCAAGCTGGTAACTGGATTGAGTCAGCTGGTCGCTGGTGGTATCAGCACGAAGACGGTTCCTACACTAGCAACGGTTGGGAACAAATCAAGGGTACATGGTATTACTTTGACAATACAGGCTGGATGCAAACTGGCTGGGTCAAAACTGGTGGCTCATGGTATTACTTGAATGAAACAGGTTCACTGGCTACAGGCTGGGTCAAAGACAATGGCACATGGTACTATCTTAAAGAAAATGGTAAAATGGCTACTGGTTGGGTAAAAGATAATAATACATGGTATTATCTTGATAGCGCTGGAGCTATGAAAACAGGCTGGTTTACAGTTTCTGGTAAATGGTACTATGCCTATAGTTCAGGAGCTTTAGCAGTGAATACTACTACACCAGATGGCTATACGGTCAATGCCAATGGTGAGTGGGTATAAAGATAAAATTGTAATAATAAAAAGAGAGAGCCAAATCGCTCTCTTTTTTTTTGAATTTAGTAGTAAATTACGCTAAGTGATATGATTATAAAAATAAATATTTTAATAATTATTTATTGTTTTCTACATCTTCAATTATACTTATCAAACCCCTCTCTCTCATATATACTTCAAAATCTTCCATACTCATCATATGTTCTATATATTCAATTATGCTTGTAAAACCCATCTTTCTCATATATACTTCAAAATCTTCCATACTCATCATATGTTCTGTATATTCAGTTATGCTTGTAAAACCCATCTTTCTCATATATACTTCAAACTCTGCCTCTTCATCTATAATAGCAAGTAAATAAGTTTTAAACTTGATAAGTAATTTATGGGGTGAAGGTGATTTAATTTCTGTTTGAAGTGTATCATTAATCTGATTAATTACATTAGAGGTTAAAAATTTCTTATTTCTTATCTCTTTAGGTAATTTATTTTGTAGTTTTGGTTCTAGTTCAATTTTTAGGTATTTTTTAAGATTAAAAACTAGTTCAAGTATTTCCACTAGGATAAGTAGAGACTGTGTAGGGAGTATATTTAAAAAATTATAGATTGTATTTAGTGATTTTTCTTTATTAAAAGATGCACTATTAAAATCTTTACTAGACTCAACATTTTTAAAGTTTTCAATTAATCCATCAATTAGCTTAGCCCATGATTTTATATCTAAGTCTACTATTGTTTGATTGATATCAAGAAATAAATGTAGTGTTAGATTTTTTCCAGATAATTCAGAAGAATATTGAATAATAGAATTAGATATTATTTCCAAATTCCTTGGTTCTAATTCTTTAAAAAATGATTGCAGTAAATCTAGTTTATTACTTCTATTTATAGGATAACTGAGACTTTTTGGCAAATCGGTTAATCCTTCATAGATACGAAATTCATCGAACAGTTTGAAAGACGTTGGTATGTTACGTATATGTTTTATGTAAACTTCCTTTGTTGTTCTCGTTCTAACTTTATTTTGGAAATTTTTAGAACGTTGAATCCAGTTATATAACGTTTTTTCAGAATTCGGAGCATCTCCTTTAAAATATTCATCAAGAAATGCTTTATCCGTCAGATCTTTATTGTCTTCTCTCAGTATTCTGACTATAGTATAGAAAATATTGACGTTGCTAATAAATTTAGAAAATAATTCGTTGTTTTCTAAATTACGGTAGTCACTTTTTTTTTTCATCTTATTGAATAAGTGATTAAGCAAAATTCTATTGCTTTCATCACTTCTATATAGTAAAAATTCATTAAAAATATTTTCTTGGGAAATCATGACCGATACTCCTTGTTTATTATTTTGCTTATTATAACATAATATGAATTGGATTCAATGTAAAATAAGAGAAGTATTTTTATATAAATAAATTTTTATTTTACCGAATCTCGTTCTTGTTTTGGGTTAAAATAAACTTGTAAAATACATTTAGCGTTTTACACAATCTATAGTAAAGAGGATGTGGTTAATATGAAGTAGAAGAACTATATAATTTCACTAATACGTGCTTCTATATAATAGAATGTTTTGATTATAACATAAGCTGAATTGAATGCAATGTAAAATAAGAGAAGTATTTTTATATAAATAAATTTTTATTTTACTGAATTACGTTTTTGTTTTGGGTTAAAATGAACTTGTAAAATACATTTAGTGTTTTCAAGATTTATAGAAAGGATGTGATTAATATGAAGTAGAAGAGGTATGTAATTTCGCTATTTTCACTACTATGTGATTCTCTACATATATTAGTAGAAATGTTAATGAATAGAGATAGAAAAGAGAACAATCATGAATTGTTTAACATTACAGACAGCAGGTTTACTACTTGGTGTCTCAGATAGTAAAGATTTTGAGACAGCTGTTGTAGTTGGTGCGACTTTCCAGATTGGGAGCCGGACAGCAAATGGAAGGTTTACAACACATTCAATTAAAGTTATGAATGTAAATGCTAGCGACTTTATAAAGTATTTAGATAGTGTAGTTACATTAACACTTTCAAATACTACAATTAGCTCGTATATTTCAGGGAATAGTGCTTCTTTATCAATTAAAGCAGACTCTGTAAAAGTCTCTCAAGCCAGCTGAGGTACTTAATATGTTTAAAAACAAGTATAGAGTAGCAATAGATTATTTCAAAAAACGTACAGAGTTAGAGAAGTTTTTACTAATTCTTGTGTCGTTAGCTTTATTGATTAGCTTTATTTATGCTTTACCAGCTATTTTGGATCTTTTATTAAAAATGGTTGTTTTACTGCTTATAGCGTTACCGTTTGCTGTGTGGGTTGGTTTGAATACAAAACGAGAAGAAGTTTACTATGATAATAGCAAACTCTCTCTGTGTTTCAAACAAATTGTAAGTAGATTGGATTCAGACTCTAAAAATCGTTATCTTTTTCAAAAATGGCAAGCAGTTCGAGCGAGCAAGAAAAAAACTGCAAAAATTATTGAAGTAGTGTGTGTGACAGATTCAAATGTAAAAGACTTCAACTCTAATGAAGTTGAAGCTCAAATAAATATTTATTTGTCAGAGTTTCTTGAAAATCATGCTATGACATCAACAAACGCTGAAAGCTTTTCGTGTCAATCAGTAGCAGTAGCCGAGTATAATAACGTGAACTATCTATTTATACGCTTTTTGCTTGCTGTTAATGGGAATGAAGCTAGTTCTTTCAAGAAAGAATTAGATGTATATAAAGCTAAACAAGAAAAAATAGTGCAGGTAGAGGATAGTGATTTCAGTAATTAATGCTGTACTAGATGCTGAGTTATTGAAGAGAGGAATTCACTTTCCTCTCCCAATAGATGTAAAAAAACCACATTTAGCAATTTTTGGTTCGAGTGGAAGCGGTAAGACATATGCAAGTCAGTTACTACTTGCAAAAGCAGTTTTGAGCTCTGCAAAATTAGTTGTCGCAGACTTCAAAGGAGATTTAGAGTTTTCATTTCTTGAGAATCAGGAGCATTTTTATAGATTTGAAAGAGTAGGATTGTTCTTTGATTTTGTATCTGATACTTTGCTGAAAAACAGGCAATCTGGACAAGATGAAAGTAGAAGTCTAATCATATGTTTTATTGATGAGATGAGTGCGTATTTTACGATGCTAGAAAAGAAGGAACGTGATACTAGGATTAGACAACTTTCAAGGATTTTGATGCTTGGTAGATCTTTTAATATTCATGTTTGGATTAGTCAGCAAAGACCAGATGCGGAATATTTTGGTAAGTCGAGAGAAAATATACATAATATTCTACTTCTTGGGTCATTCAGTAAAGAAGTATTAAATATGTTAATAAGCGATGAGAAAGATGTAGTAAATCGTAAACATTCTAGAGGTAGGGGATATCTCATTAGTTCTGGAGAAGCAACTAAAGAAATAGTTGTTCCGATTTATAATGTAGCTAAAGTTCAGAGCAAGATTTTAGAGGGTATGTATAAGAGTAGTGAGGCAGTTGACTCTGAGTAGCCCGTGGCGAAGCAGAATGTCTTACTGCCTCGCTCGGCTCTGCCGAGCAGTAGGGGGATATGTAATAACCCCCGTTCCATTGTCACCTAAATTCTTTGCTTTAGAAATCCCACTTTAGGGAAAGAACTTCTCTCTACTTTAAAAAGCTCTCAAATCAAGTCTTTTCGTACTTGATAAAACTTAGGGTGCTTATTCCTTGAAATAGTGGAATAATTAAAATATAGAAATTTCGCTACTCAAGTAATAGTTAACAAAAATAATCCACCGCCTTGTTAATTTTCACTTATTAGGCGAACTGAAAGAAGGAGATTATGTCTTATAAAAATGAAATTGAAGAGTATCTTCAAAAAAACAATAACCGCAAGCCAGTCATCATGACTAGTATCGATGAAGCTACGTTTGTCATCAAACCGACAGAAGATACTGTAGGAGAATATCCAGATAATTGGCATCAAATTGCTTTATCTCTATCTGAAACAGTAGCAGAAAAGCTATCCCTCCCAGTTCTATTTGGAGATTATATTCCACTGAAAACCTCACCAGCAGGCTATACTGACGGCTTTACCTTTCAGAATCTCCCTTATTACTTTGCGATTGCTTGGCATCAAACTAATTTTACTATGGGAATTATCCTGAAATTTTCTGCATCGGCTTTGTCTCACTATAAAGCCTCCTATCAAGACTATTATAGTGAAGCAATTGACGTTCACAATATAGCACAACTGCTGTACGCTGACTATTATGACTTGCGCCTCTCTCGTATTGACCTTGCTGTTGATTACTTTAATTATCCAATGTCTGTCAGTGAGCTTTACCAAAGTATGAAAGGTAAGCGATATATCATTACCAATCACAAGGGACGTAAAAATGTTTCTAACATTAGCGCTCAAGAAGTAAATGGTCAGGCGCAAACGATATATATTGGTAGCAAGAAAAAGAATGTAAATGCTCTGTTGCGGATCTATAACAAGTATCAGGAACAATTAGACAATCAAGGTCGCTATATGCACTTAACTAAGTATTGCAATTCTTGGGTCCGTATGGAAGCTTCTTACAAAGGAACTTATAGCAATCAAATACTAGCCTTACTTCTTGATATTGATAGCCCTCAAGATTTGAGCAAGCTCATTGTTAATAAAATGATTGACAAGTATTGTTTTCATGACACCAAGACTGGTCAACTGTTGCCATTCACTAGTGATTTACTTAAAGGATTTGGTAGCTTCCCAGAGCTTGAATCCTTAAACTCTCGAAATAATGATTTATTAGCAACCATTTCTTATTTGTTAAAAGGTAGCGGATTTTATCCACTTCTAAAGAAAATTGAGGAAATTTGGGGTACGCAAGCCCGTAATCACTTTATCATTAGGCTAATTCAAGAGTATGAGTGGAACTACCTACCAAACCAAGATGTTGAGCTATGGATTAACAAATTTGGTTCAGAGCTCTCTCAATTAAATTATAAAGAGTATTTTGAAGATAGTTTTAATTTATTCTATCAAAAAAACAATATTACTCCGAAACGACCTAAAAATAAAGAGTAATATTGCGTGAAAAATAGTATAGGGATGATTTTCACCATCTCTATACTATTGTCTCATAAAAAAGGAGAATTTTCTATGACTGAGATAAATAAAATTACTGTTGATTTAATCAATATAGAGATACAATTGCCAGAAGATAAAATTATCGTTGATAGAAAAGAATATGATAATTTACAACATAACTCTTCTCAAGGTAGGTATATGACCTTATCTGATGTTCTACAACTTTTATCAGTTTCAAGACCGTGGTTACTTGATAATGTATTGTATAACCCAAAAATCCGTAGAGAAATTGATGTTGAATTAAATCCAAATGGGTTTGTTAAATATCCTGAGAACCAAGGTGGACGCTATTTCTTTTTGGCGAGTAAAACAAAACAATGGTTTGAAGAAAACTTTAGAGAAATTATGATATAATAGCCTTGGCAAAAACCTTGGTTATCTAATGAAAGAGGTAACTATTGGCAACTTTTAGACAACGTACAAAAGGTGGTACATGGGATTATAGAATTGTAGATAGTGACAAAAAACTTGTTGCATCAAAAGGTGGTTTCCGAACGAAGAAGGAAGCAGAAAAAGAAGCTTTAGCTATCGAATTGAAGTTGATGTCAGGTGCAAAAATTAATTCGCAAGCTAGTTTATATGAGTTATGGGAAGAGTGGTTTGATGTTGTTGTAAGACCACTTGGAAAAAGTGAATCAACGCTTTTTAAGCATATGAAGAGAGGGGACTTGATAAAGGAACTTTTTCAAGATAGATCGGCAACTTCTATTCGTTTTAGTCAATATCAACGAGCTTTAAATTCGTATGCTGAGAGGGTTACAAAAGATACTGTAGCACGACTAAACTCAGAAATCCGAAAAGTCATTCAGTTTGCTCAACGTGACCAATTAGATATAGTTGATTTTACTGATGGTGCGATTATTTCAGGGATGAAGAAAAGCAAGACAACAGACGAAAAATATATTGATAATATTGAAGACTATTATAAGATTTTAGTTCATTTAAAAAGTCATCTTAATTACAGTAAATCTGTGATTCCTTATCTTTTGTTTGTTTCCTTTAAAACAGGGATGCGTTTCGGAGAGATTTTAGGTTTAACTTGGGATTGCGTTGATTTTGAAAATCAAGTAATTCACACTTATAGGCGCTACTATAATTATAAATGGAGACCACCCAAAACGGATACATCTGTTCGAGATGTACCTATAGATGAAGAAACATCTGAGGTTTTGAAATTATTAAAGAAAGAACAAAAGATTGTCTATAAAAATCAAGGGATTAAGGAAAAAGAAAATTTCCTCTTCTATGATACTGTGTATGGAGTTCCTAGTAACAATGCTGTAAATCAAAGTTTACAAACGATACTAAAAAAACTAGAAATTTTTCCATATAATTTAACTGCTACGGGTATAAGGCATACTTATGCTAGCATGTTGCTTGCAAAGGGAATTGATATCTGGGTGGTTGCTCATGTAATGGGTCATAAAAATATAAAACAGGTAACAGAAACATATGGTCATCTTTTAAAAGAGAAGAAAGAAAAAGAACATCAGATTATTCGAAACCTTTTAAGTGAGTATCCGTTGGTAGAACAAAAGTAGAACAGATACGAAAAAAAGCCTTTAGAATAAGGCTTTTAGGCACTAAATTATGCCCCCTACAGGGATCGAACCTGTGACCCACGGATTAAGAGTCCGCTGCTCTGCCAGCTGAGCTAAGGAGGCAAAGAAAAAAGCTGTATTGGTGCCGAAACTTCACGGTTTGTATTGAACCCGCGCAATTAAGCAGGTGGGCAACTCGCTCTAACTGAAGCTGTTTCCGTGTGAGACGGCCTACATGCTGTTAGAAGACTTTTGTTTCCCTAATAATACAAAAAATAGTCGGTCAACACTTAAGTGTGAAGTCGTACACCACAGCGTTTCTATGTTTATATAATACCACTTTTTCAAAAAAAATCAAGAGGAAAGTGCAATTTTTTGAAAAGGATTTCAGATTTTTCGCAAACGGTCGATAGCTTCCTTTCTTTGAGCCAAAGCCCGTTCATATTTACCAGTATCTTCTGCTTGGAAATAGTGATGATTACGAATTTTTTCTGGTAGATAGTCTTGCTTGACCCAATTTCCAGGATAGTTGTGTGGATAGAGATAGTCTTGGGCATTCCCTAGTTCCTTGCTTCCGCTGTAGTGTCCATCACGCAGGTGTCGCGGAATAGGCAAGTGCCCTGATGTTTTGAGGTCAGCAAGTGCCTTATCCATAGCTACATAGGCTGAGTTGGATTTTGGAGAAAGGGCCAAATCAATCACGACATTGGCAATGAGAATGCGGGCTTCTGGGAACCCAATCTTCTGGGCAGCATCCAGAGCAGTCACGGTATGAATCTGGGCTTCAGGGTTGGCCAAACCGATATCTTCATAGGCGATAACGGTCAAGCGACGAGCGAGACTTGGCAGATCCCCAGCCTCAATCAAGCGGGCAGCATAGTGAAGACTGGCATCAACATCTGAGCCACGGATAGACTTTTGCAGGGCAGATAGAACATCATAGTGACCGTCTCCATCCTTGTCCATAGTGATGTAGCTTCTCTGAAGACTATTTTCCATGATGTCTAGAGTGATATGGCGAATGCCCTTATCATTCTCAGGGGTAGAAAGAACAGCCAAATCCAGTGAGTTAAAGGCAGAGCGCAGGTCTCCGTTTGTAGAGGTTGCGATGAAGTCCAGCGCATCCTCATCTAGTTCTACTGGAAAATCAAAACCACGCTCAGGGTTACTTAGAGCTATCTGTAGAGCCTCTTTGACTTCTTGGTTAGACAGAGGTTCCAACTCAAAAATTTGAACGCGACTGCGAATGGCAGGAGTGACAGAGAAGAAAGGATTTTCAGTCGTAGCGCCAATCATGATGACCAGACCACTTTCCAAGAGAGGCAAGAGGAAGTCTTGCTTGGTTTTATCTAGTCTATGAATCTCGTCAAGGAGTAGTACAAGTCCACCTGAAAATTTAGCCTCTTCCGCAATTTCTTGCAGTCGCTTTTTACTATCAACTGTCGCATTGAAAGTTCGAAAGGCATACTTAGTAGTCCCAGCGATGGCTGAAGCAATACTGGTCTTGCCGATTCCAGGAGGTCCATATAGAATCATGGAGGACAGGCGGTTGGCTTCCACCATGCGACGGATGATTTTTCCTTGTCCGACCAGATGTTCCTGACCGATGACCTGATCGATGGTTTTAGGGCGCATGCGAAGTGCGAGATTGTCTGGCATAGCAGTCCTTTCTAACGTGGATTTTCTGATGTATATGTGGTAAGATGGTAGTATCTATTTTAGCATATTTCCGAGCAATCGGGGCGATTAAAGAGTCGCATAGAAAGAGGACAAAATGGCAACATACGGATTTTTAGATGTTTTAGAGGAAGAGTTGGAGAAGAATTTTCCCTTTGACTTTGAGATTAGTTGGGACAAGCGTAACCACGCGGTTGAAGTGAGTTTTCTATTGGAAGCGCAAAACGCTGCAGGTGTGGAGATGGTAGATGAAGACGGAGAGGTTTCGTCAGATGACATTCTCTTTGAGGAAGCAGTGCTTTTTTACAATCCTGCCAAATCAACAGTCAATGAGGAAGACTATTTGACGGTTATTCCTTACCTACCTAAAAAAGGTTTTTCTCGTGAATTTTTAGCTTATTTTGCTCTATTCCTTAAAGACACTGCCGAGGTTGGACTAGATGCCCTCATGGACTTTTTGGAAGACCCAGAAGCAGAAGAATTCGTCATGGAATGGAACCAAGAAGTCTTTGAAGAAGGAAAAGTTGGCTTGGAAGAGGGAGAATTTTATCCTTATCCGAGATATTAGGAGTTGGTTGGAGATTTTATGAAGAAAATTGGGATTTATTTGGTTTATGTGCTAGCTGTTGTCTTTATTATGCTAGCTTTTGCTTGTGGAACCATCGCATTTGCAGAGTTGGGCTATTCTGCATTATTAGTTTTTAGTTTTGGTTATGCTTTTGCTTTTCTAAGCATGTATGTAATCTTGATTCTTCATGAGCTTGGTCATGCATTTTGTGGTTATCTGACAGGCTATCGTCTGGTGGCTTTTGGGTTAGGACATTTTATTTTGACCAAAAAGTTAGGCAGGTTTCATCTTAGTAGAACAGCCATTCTGAAAAATGTTGGTGCTCAATACATTGGTTTAAAAGAGGATGAAAGTGATCAAAGAATCATCCTGATGCTTTCAGGAGGCTTGATGGTTCATCTCAGCTTGATATTATTGGCGATAGTGTTTGGATTTTTGACAAGAAGCTGGTATTTTGCAGGGACTTGGATTTTTCTTAATTTGTCTTTCTTCCTAAATAACATTTTGCCAGTCGGCATCACCGATGGAGCAAAAATTTGGGAATTGCTACAACACCCTGAAAATACGAAATACGCCTACCTGATGTTGAGGCATTCTGCCCAGACCTTGCTAGCTCCTCAAGAATATGATTTAAAAGACTTTATCATGCCTGTTGATGAGGAGGTGAGAGGGAGTTTTGCAGAAAGTGTTCAGACTCTTCAGGGGTTGGTATTCATATTGGATGATAATATAGAACTTGCAAAGCAACAGTTTCAGTCTGTGTTAGATAAAACAGACAATCCAATGTCTAAAACTAGTTCTCAATTATACCTTCTTCAAGTTGCTCTGATGGAAGGAGATAATAAGAAGGCGGAAGAATATGCAAGTATTCGAGGAGTCAAATCCTTTTTATCTCTAAAAACAGCAGATATGCAGGTCATTCAAGCTTGGTATCAATTTAAGGTAAAGAAAGATGTAGTTCAAACTCACAAGGCTATGAAGATTGCTAGACAGAAAATGAATAGCAGTCGGATGTTACGGGATGAGAAAAGCTATTATCAAAACTGGTTAGAGGAGCTGGAGAAGGAAATCCATGAAGAAAACTCTGTTGTAAGCTGACAAGCTAGGTTTGTTTCAATCGGCTTGATTGCTTGATATAAATGAGAAGGGGATCTAACTGGTGTTTCTGAAGAGGGTTTGAAGTCTAGAAAAGAGGTAAAAATGTTTCATATTTTCAAGCAGCTATTTAGGAAAATAAGCCCAAACTCGCAAGAGTATGGGATTTCTCTACCACGCAATCGATTTGAAAATTTAGATTTTGAGAGAGTGTTGAAGTGTGAAAGCCGCCGATTTTTTAATGAAGGGGGACTTTATGACGAGAGCGCAAAAATCATGGAACTTGAGTTTTCTGAAGGCTTTGGAGAATTTGAGTTTTTGATTTACTTTAAGACTGGTGAAGAGAAACAGTTTGAGCAGTTGATAGCTTCTTTAAACGACTTTGATAATGCCATCCAGTCCAGTTTGGAAAGGGAGTTTCAAAACTCCATTCCTCAGAACAAGAAAAAGTTGAACAATAGTCGAGAGAGGCGAGAGAAATATTTTTATTTTCATCCATGGATACTGAGTTGCGAGGAGGCTCCACCTAGTCTTCGCTATGTTGCAGATAATGTAAACGATGAGTTTACGGTTTATTTTAGTAAGAATCAGGGGAGATGGCAGGCATATTGGGATCTAGATTGTCAAAAATTGATTCAAGAATAGCTAAGTAGAATGCTAGCATAGAGCAGTTTGTTATCATAGGAAGAGACTTAATCATGGAATTATTGAATAAAAGAATTAATTTCACAGGCTGTAAAATTGCCCTCTTTTGTGAGGATAGGATTTTAACTATCTTACGCGATGACAAGCCCAGCATTCCTTGGCCCAATATGTGGGAGTTACCAGGTGGTGGCCGTGAGGGGAATGAAAGTCCTTTTGAGTGCGCGGCGCGTGAAGTTTATGAAGAGCTGGGCATTCATTTGACTGAGGATTGCCTGCTTTGGAGTAAGGTTTATCCAAGTATGCTTTTTGAGGGGAAGGATTCCGTCTTTCTAGTTGGCAAGTTAAGGCAGGAACAGTTTGATAGTATCGTCTTTGGCGATGAAGGGCAGGGCTATAAACTGATGAGCATTAATGAGTTTCTTGGATCAGATAGGGTTGTACCCCAGTTGCAGGACAGGGTGAAGGATTATATGGAGAGTAACTATGATTAGACTAGAACGAGCAGGAGCAGAGGATTTAGAAACGATTATTGCGATTCAAAGAGCCAGTTTTAAGGCGGTCTATGAGAAATATCAAGATGAGTATGATCCCTACCTAGAGGACCGTGAACGAATCAAGTGGAAATTGGTTGAGCGTGCCAATAGTTATTACTACTTTTTGAAAGAAAAGGACGAAAATATAGGATTTTTACGAGTTCAGACCAATGAAGAGTTGACGGAGGCTTGGTTGGGAACGGCAGCGATTTTACCCCAATATCAAGGAAAAGGTTATGGTTCTGAGGGATTGAGATTACTGGAAAAGGAATTTTCGACTATTAAACAGTGGGATTTGTGTACGGTATTACAGGATGAAGGTATGGTTGCTTTCTATGAGAAGAACGGCTACCATCAAACCCATATTGAACCTGAAAAAGAAGGCATGGATATGGTATACATGAAAAAATGCATAGAGAAATAGAAAGGATAGTTCAGTTACATTTCTAAACTGAACTTGCCCTAAACACTGTGCCAAAAAGATAAACTTCTTTTAGACTCAAGCGTCTTCAGAGAATTTCCTATTTTGGCTTTGTGTTTTATGGGCTTGGTATCTTAATTATGGAAACATGGCAAGAGTTAAAAGTAACGGTTAAGCGTGAGGGAGAGGAATTGGTTTCCAACCTCCTGATTGAGCTGGGGGCGCAAGGTGTTGCGATCGAAGACAGCATGGATTATGTGGGAAATGTGGATCGCTTCGGTGAGATTTTCCCAGAGGTCGAGCAGCAAGAAGAAATCGTGGTGACAGCCTATTATCCCGAAACGGTTGATGTAGCGGCAGTTGAGGCAGACTTGCAGGCACGTCTGGCAGAATTGGCAGATTTTATGGACTTAGGAGAAGTCAAGATGGGGACGACTGCCTTGGCTGAGGAAGACTGGGCGGACAACTGGAAGAAATACTATGAGCCAGCCCGCATCACTCATGATTTGACCATTGTGCCGTCTTGGACGGACTATGAGGCGACTACGGGAGAAAAGATTATCAAGCTGGATCCTGGTATGGCCTTTGGTACGGGTACTCATCCAACGACCAAGATGAGCCTTTTTGCCTTGGAGCAGGTTCTTCGTGGTGGCGAAACGGTGCTAGATGTGGGGACTGGTTCAGGTGTTCTCTCCATTGCCAGCTCACTTCTTGGCGCTAAGGAAATTTTCGCCTATGACCTGGATGATGTAGCGGTTCGTGTTGCTCAGGAAAATATTGAGCTCAACCCTGGTATGGAAAATATTCATGTAGCGGCAGGAGATTTGCTTAAGGGTGTGGAGATTGAGGCAGATGTGATTGTAGCTAATATCCTGGCGGATATTCTCATTCATCTGACAGAGGATGCTTATCGCTTGGTCAAGGATGAAGGCTACCTCATCATGAGTGGCATTATCAAGGACAAGTGGGACATGGTGCGCGAGTCGGCTGAGTCAGCTGGATTTTTCCTTGAAACCCATATGATTCAAGGGGAATGGAATGCCTGTGTCTTTAAGAAGACTAAGGATATTTCAGGTGTGATTGGAGGCTAGCATGCAGCAGTATTTTGTCAAGGGCTGTGCAGTCTCTCCTGTCACTATTGAGGACAAGGAAACCAGCAAGCATATGTTTCAGGTCATGCGCTTGAAAGAAGATGATGAGGTGAGCTTGGTCTTTGATGATGGTATCAAGCGCTTGGCGCGCGTCTTGGATGTGGAAAATCGTCAGTTTAAATTGGTTGAAGAATTAGTTGACAATGTGGAACTGCCCGTTCAAGTAACCATCGCATCCGGCTTTCCCAAGGGAGACAAGCTGGAGTTTATTACTCAGAAAGTAACAGAACTAGGAGCTAGTCAAATCTGGGCCTTCCCTGCCGATTGGTCAGTTGCCAAATGGGACGGCAAGAAACTAGGCAAAAAGGTTGAAAAACTTGAAAAAATTGCCCTTGGAGCAGCCGAGCAAAGCAAGCGTAATCTGGTGCCGAGTGTAAAACTTTTTGAGAAAAAAGCAGATTTTCTAGCGCAGCTGGACCAGTTTGACTCTATCATCGTGGCCTACGAAGAGTCGGCTAAAGAAGGAGAAACCGCTGCGTTTATCCAAGCAGTCGCTGGTCTTGAAAAAGGAGCCAAACTGCTCTTTATCTTTGGTCCAGAAGGCGGTCTCTCACCAGCAGAAATTGAAAGTTTTGAAGCTAAAGGAGCAGTCTTGGCAGGCCTAGGACCTCGCATCTTGAGAGCAGAGACAGCACCACTTTACGCCTTATCAGCCCTTAGTGTTTTAGTAGAATTAGAGAAATAAGAGGAAGAAAATGGAACAAAAACACCGTTCAGAATTTCCAGAGAAGGAACTTTGGGACTTAACAGCCCTATACCAAGACCGTGAGGATTTCTTGCGTGCAATTGAGAAAACGCGCGAAGACATCAATCAATTTAGCCGTGACTACAAGGGCAAGCTTCACACTTTTGAGGATTTTGAGAAGGCCTTTGCGGAATTGGAGCAAATCTATATCCAGATGAGTCATATTGGCAATTATGCCTTTATGCCTCAGACGACAGACTATAGCAATGAAGATTTTGCTAATATCGCCCAAGCTGGGATGGAATTTGAAACAGACGCCAGCGTAGCCTTGACCTTCTTTGACGACGCCTTGGTGGCTGCAGATGAGGAGGTCTTGGACCGTTTGGGTGAGCTGCCACACTTGACGGCAGCCATTCGTCAGGCCAAAATCAAAAAAGCGCACTACCTAGGTGCGGATGTGGAGAAGGCTTTGACTAATCTTGGCGAAGTTTTCTACAGTCCACAGGATATCTACACCAAGATGCGAGCTGGGGACTTTGAGATGGCTGACTTTGAAGCCCATGGCAAGACCTACAAAAACAGCTTTGTTACTTATGAGAATTTCTACCAAAACCACGAGGACGCTGAGGTTCGTGAGAAATCTTTCCGCTCCTTCTCAGAGGGACTTCGTAAGCACCAAAATACAGCTGCAGCAGCCTATCTAGCTCAGGTAAAGTCTGAAAAACTCTTGGCAGATATGAAGGGCTACGACTCAGTCTTTGATTATCTCCTAGCTGAGCAAGAAGTGGACCGTGCCATGTTTGACCGTCAGATTGACCTCATCATGAAGGACTTTGCGCCAGTTGCTCAGAGATACCTCAAGCATGTTGCCAAGGTGAATGGTCTTGAAAAGATGACCTTTGCAGACTGGAAATTGGACTTGGACAGTGCCCTCAATCCTGAAGTGACTATTGATGACGCCTATGATTTGGTCATGAAGTCAGTAGAACCTTTGGGGCAAGAATATTGTCAGGAAGTTGCGCGCTATCAAGAAGAGCGCTGGGTGGACTTTGCAGCTAATAGTGGCAAGGATTCTGGCGGTTATGCGGCGGATCCATATCGTGTGCACCCTTATGTCCTCATGAGCTGGACAGGCCGTTTGAGCGATGTCTATACCTTGATTCATGAAATTGGGCATTCTGGTCAATTCATCTTTTCAGATAATCACCAAAGTTACTTCAACGCCCACATGTCAACCTACTATGTTGAGGCCCCATCAACCTTCAATGAATTGCTTCTCAGTGATTACTTGGAACACCAGTCTGATGACCCACGTCAAAAACGCTTCGCTCTTGCCCATCGCTTGACAGACACCTACTTCCATAATTTCATCACCCACCTCTTGGAAGCAGCCTTCCAGCGTAAGGTATATACATTGATTGAAGAAGGGGAAACCTTTGGAGCAAGCAAACTCAACAGCATTATGAAGGAAGTTTTGACAGATTTCTGGGGAGATGCTATTGAAATTGATGACGATGCGGCACTGACTTGGATGCGCCAAGCTCACTACTATATGGGCTTGTATAGTTACACTTACTCAGCAGGACTAGTTATCTCGACTGCTGGTTACCTTCATCTAAAAAATTCAGAAACTGGAGCTGAAGACTGGCTCAAACTTCTCAAATCAGGTGGTAGCAAGACACCGCTTGAGTCAGCTATGATTATCGGAGCAGATATTTCAACAGACAAACCACTCCGTGATACCATCCAATTCTTGTCTGATACGGTTAATCAGATTATCGCTTACAGTGCCCAGTTGGGAGAGTAAATTAAAAGAGTCTGGGATAAAAGTCTAACCTTAAATATAAAAAACGAACAAAACGAGTTATCTGACACTCAGAATTCTGTCTTGTTCGCTTTTTTTCTAATCTATCGATTTTAAAAATTTATAATAAAGAATTCTAAAATCAAAATTTTTTGTTCTGGCCTCTTAAATTATCCCCAAAAGCTATCTTCTTCAGCTTGATCTGAAGAGAAGAGCCAAACTTCTTTGATTTTTCCGTCTTCAATACGGAAGAGGTCAATCCCGTTCATATTGAGTTCAGTACCATCAGCCCGTGTTCCAAGAAAAGTAACATTGGCTGCGATTAAATCCTTATTGTCAGAAACCCAATTTGTTATCACCTTAAAGGTTCCATTAGTTTTCTCAGCAAATGTAGCCAGGTGAGGCCCTAGCTTGTCCTTACCAACAACTGTACCAGATATACTATGAGTACCAGGTTGATGCCAGATAATATCGTCTGCCATCGTTTTAAAGACACCAGGAAAGTCACCAGCAATTAAAGCTTGGTTATAAGCGTTGAAAATTTCTAAGTTTGTTGACATATCTATTCTCCATTTCTTTTTTATGATATAATTGTAACAGTTACAAACAAAAAAACAAGTAGACACTTTTTCGATAGCTAGTATCAAAAGTAGTACTATTATTGATACTAAAAGATAAATTTTTTTAAAAAATAGAAAGAGGATATTTTATGACAAATAAAGTGAGTGAGTATGGTATTTGTCCATTTGCGACAACGCAGAGGGTTTTAACGGGGAAATGGGCACTGGTAATCATTTATCAGTTGAGTACGGGTACCAAACGATTTAAAGAATTGCAAAGATTATTGCCTGGGATTACTCAAACTATTTTGACCCGTCATCTCCGTCAATTAGAAAAGGATAAGATTGTTCAACGAAAGGTCTATGCCGAAGTTCCACCACGAGTTGAGTACAGCTTAACTGAAATGGGGCAGGAATTTAGAGTTGTTTTAGATGCTGTCGAGAAATGGGGTCTAGATTATATCAAGTTGCTAGAAATGTAGAGGTATTGCCCATGTATCAAGAGTTACTAAGAAAAATAGCAGTTGAAAAACCAAGTTATCATCAGGAGGAAATCCAGTGGTTGCTTGACCATTTGGGAGATCCTTCTCCAGAAATTCGCGATGACCTTGTTTTTACAAGCTTTGCTAGAGGGATTCAGGAAGAGCTATTTACACAGGAACAATTTTATTTCATTGCTGAGGTGGTCTCAGCTGATGGAGGACTAGATAAAGAGATTGATAAGGTAGGTCTGCCAACACTTGAACGTTCTTTTAGGGCACTTGTTTATGCAAACCTCTTGTTTGCGGATGCCAACCAGCAATCGGTTTTTTATCAGGGATTAAAAGCAGAAATTCGCAATGTCCTTTTAAATCATGGTTTGTATTATCTTTCAAAAGAAAAGGATACGACTGGTTTTTCAAGTCAGTATGGTTGGGTTCATGCTTTTGCACATGGAGCCGATTTACTGACAGAGGTGGTTTGTCATCCAGACTTTCCTAAAAACAGAGTTCATGAAGTATTTGATATACTTGGCCAACTATTTAAAAGAGTTTCGATTCGCTTTACAGATGATGAGGATTGGCGTTTAGCAAGAGTGATCTATGAACCTATTTTACAAGGGAAGTTGGAGCAAGAGCAAGTAGCTTCTTGGATAAAAGCTGTTGACTTTCCGATAGAAGAAAGGGAAGATTTTTATAAATTTTCCAACTTCAGATCCTGTCTGTTGGAAGTCTATGTCCAACTTGACCAGAGAAATAGTTTACAAGATGACTTGAAAGAAGCTATCCAGTCTTTTCAATACTAGGGATAAGCTAATATTACTTATTGAAAGAGTTTCTATTGTGTCCTCCTAACTAATAATGAAAACTAATAAAAGAGGTTGAATCATTTTCCAACCTCTTTTTGTGTATCTTAATGGAATTGCATACCACCATCAACGATAATGGTTTGTCCTGTAATGTAGTTTGAATCTGGTCCTGCAAGGAAGCTGACAGCAGCAGCCACATCTTCTGGTTCAGATAGACGTTTTAGGGTAATATCTTTTGCAAATGTCTGCATACCCCACTCGTCATCTTTTCCTGCATTTTTACCAACTTCATGAGCGATGTCGTACATCATTGGTGTTTTCACGATACCTGGTGCGTAGGCGTTAACAGTGATGCCTGAGTCTGCTAAATCACGCGCCAATGTTTGAGTAATACCACGAACAGCGAATTTTGTACCACCATAAACAGTCAAGTTTGGATTGCCCACTACACCGGCTTGAGAGGTTGCGTTGATAATTTTACCTCCGTGGCCAAGTGCTTTAAATTGCGCTTGTGCAGCTTGTGAACCCCAAATGACACCACCAACGTTGATACCGAAAGTGCGTGTAAATTGTTCCTCAGTAATTGTATCAAGAGGAGTAGTGGGAGCAACACCAGCGTTATTTACGACAACATTCAAATCACCAAAATGGTCAACAACTTTTTGAAATGCTTGTGCAACTTCGGCCTGTTTCGAAACATCGGCCACGACAGCAAAGGCATTTTCAGCTGATAATTCAGCAACAGCTTTTTCAGCTGTTTCGGGATTGTAGTCTAAGACACCTACCTTAAAGCCATCTTGAACCAATCGTTTTGCGATTGCAAAACCGATTCCTTGACCTGCACCTGTGACAATAGCAACTTTAGACATATGATTCCTCCTTGGTATCCACGATACCATTCAAACGTTCATAAAAGAACAGCAAAGTTGTAAAAATTAGTTCAAATTAGGGAATAAATAACTTATTAGAACTATATTGACATTATATACCTTTAGAAAAAATGTTTCAAATAAACACTACCGTTTTTACAGGATTCTAGCCTGAAAATTTCCAATCAATTTTCTTGAAACCCTTTCCTACTTTTGATAGACTAGTATCTAGTTTTTAAAAAAAGGAGAAAGAAAATGAAAAAATTTGTCGCTGAGTTAATCGGTACGTTCATGCTTGTGTTCATCGGAACAGGAGCTGTTGTTTTTGGGAATGGTGTTGAGGGACTTGGACACCTTGGAATTGCTTTTGCCTTTGGTTTGGCAATCGTAGTCGCAGCTTTCTCAATCGGAACTGTTTCAGGTGCTCACTTGAACCCAGCTGTTTCTATCGCTATGTTTGTTAACAAACGTTTGTCATCTTCAGAGCTTGTAAACTACATCCTTGGACAAGTGGTTGGAGCCTTCATCGCTTCTGGCGCTGTCTTCTTCCTCTTGGCGAATTCAGGTATGTCAACTGCTAGTCTTGGTGAAAATGCCTTGGCAAATGGTGTCACTGTCTTTGGTGGTTTCTTGTTTGAAGTCATCGCAACCTTCTTGTTTGTTGTGGTTATCATGACAGTGACTTCAGAAAGCAAGGGCAATGGTGCGATTGCTGGTTTGGTGATTGGTTTGTCCTTGATGGCGATGATTCTTGTGGGATTGAACATTACTGGACTTTCAGTAAATCCAGCCCGTAGCTTGGCACCAGCTGTTTTGGTAGGTGGCGCAGCCCTTCAACAAGTATGGATTTTCATCCTTGCGCCAATCGTTGGTGGGGTTCTTGCAGCCCTCGTTGCTAAAAACTTCCTTGGAACAGAAGAATAATTGAAACTCAAAAAGCCTTGCTCCTCATCTCGAGGAACAGGGCTTTTTCGTATTATACTCTTCGAAAATCTCTTCAAACCACGTCAGCTTCACCTTGCCGTAGGTATATGTTACTGACTTCGTCAGTTCTATCTGCAACCTCAAAACAGTGTTTTGAGCTGACTTCGTCAATCTTATCTACAACCTCAAAGCAGTGCTTTGAGCAGCCTGTGGCTAGTTTCCTAGTTTGCTTTTTGATTTTCATTGAGTATGAGTTTAACGGTTGTCAATTTTTTCTGGATAGAGATCGTGTTGGAAGAGGCGTTGTTCTGCCAAGCCTTCATACTTAGTTCCTGGCTTACCGTAGTTGTAGTAGGGATCAATTGAGATGCCACCGCGCGGAGTGAATTTTCCCCAGACTTCTAAATAGCGAGGATCTAGCAAGTTGACCAAGTCTTTCCCAATGGTGTTGATACAGTTTTCGTGGAAATCTCCGTGATTTCGGTAGCTAAAAAGGTAGAGTTTGAGGGATTTTGATTCGACACAGAGCTTGTCAGGGATGTAGGAAATATAGATAGTTGCAAAGTCTGGCTGAGCAGTGATTGGGCAAAGTGAGGTAAATTCAGGACAGTTAAATTTGATAAAATAGTCATTTTCCACATGACGATTGTCAAAGGATTCGAGGACTTCTGGTTGATACTCGAAAATGTAGTTAGTTTCTTTGTTGCCGAGGAGGCTGAGGTTTTTCATTTCTTCTTGTTGTGACATGATTTTTTCTTTCTAATCTTAAACTCCACGTTGGTTATCGTAGAGGAGGGTATGGAGTTGAGGAAGGACTCGGACATTGCCCCAGCTATCGTCGGCAGCGATGCGTTCCCAGAGTTCTTTGAGACGGTCCAGTTGATCTTGGATAATATTTCCTGTAGCCTTGGGTTCAGGATTTCCAGCAGATAAGAAAAGGACATCTGGTTGGTAGCGTTCTTGTATTCCTTTAGCAAAGGCTAAATCTGCATCATCAAAGACAGGTATTTTAAAGGTGACCTTGTCTGGATCCAGTTGGGAAACGATAAAGTCCAAGGTCTCAAAGTTGACTTCCATCTTGGATGAAGGAGGTTTTGGGCTCAGAGTGACCTGGTCGATGTCTTTCAACCAATTTTGCCAGCGGGAGCCTTGGGTCTCAACAGCTAGAGTGACACCACGTTCCTTGAGCTTGGTGACCAATTCAGCCATGTTGGCTGCTAGGATAGCAGGATTTCCTCCAGATAGGGTTACATAGTCGTAGTTCCCTAATTTATCCAACTCAGCAATGACTTCGTCAGCAGTCATACGAGTTGGCTTTTCAGAGCCATCCCAAGTAAAGGCAGAATCGCACCAGTCGCAGTGGTAGTCGCAACCTGCAGTGCGGACAAACATGGTTTTCTGCCCGATTGCACGGCCTTCGCCTTGAAAGGTTGGGCCAAAAATTTCCAGAACTGGTAGTTTGAGGATTCGTTCCCTAGTCATCTAACCACTCCCGTCTAAACTCCGCAAAGGCAGTCGGAGTCTCATAGAGGCGAACGTATTCCAAACGGAGACCACGTTCGTCTGGCAACTCTTGGTTCATGGTTTGGAAAATCCAGTAAACCATATTTTCAGCAGTCGTGTTCATATAAGGCAAAGTTTCATTGAGATAGCGATGATCCAAGTGGGGTTCTAAGTAGTTCTTGTAGATCGCTTTGATGTCTCCGAAATCGTAGGTCATTCCACGTTCATCTAAAAATCCACTGACAGCAATCTGCAGATGATAGGTGTGACCATGAAGGGATTTGCATTTTCCCTCATAGTGAAAGAGGTGGTGGGCAGCATCAAAGGTAAATTCTTTTGATACCAAGGTTCTGTGAGGATTGTAGACCAGAGACTCTCCAGTTTCCTGTTTGATTTCTTTGGGTGCAAAAAACATTAGGCCTCTCCTTTCTGTGAGAGATAAACATCTAAACCATGTTGACGTAGGTGGCAGGCTGGGCAATCTCCACAGCCACTTCCGATAATCCCGTTGTAGCAGGTTAAGGTCTTTTCACGAACATAGTCAAAGGCACCGAGTTGGTCGGCTAATTCCCAAGTTTCAGCCTTGTCTAGCCACATGAGAGGTGTTTGGATAACAAAGTCGTAATCCATAGCAAGGTTGAGGGTAACATTAAGAGATTTGACAAAGACATCTCGACAATCGGGGTAGCCTGAGAAGTCTGTCTCGCAGACACCTGTCACGATATCTTTAATACCTCGTTGCTTGGCAAGAACTGCCGCAAAGGACAGAAAGAGGTGGTTGCGACCGTCAACGAAGGTATTGGGAATCTCCCCCTCTTTTTGCTCAATCTCTAGATCAGAAGTCAAGGCATTTTCAGTGATTTGCCCCAGCAGAGACATATCTAGGATGTGATGACGAATCCCCTGTTCCTTAGCGATTTCTCTAGCAACTTGAATTTCGAGATAATGGCGTTGACCGTAGGCAAAGGTAACGGCTTCGACCGTTTCATAGTGTTCTTTAGCCCAAAAGAGGCAGGTTGTAGAATCTTGACCGCCGCTAAAGACGACCAAGGCTGATTGACGTTTCATAGTACTCCTTCCAAAATGGGAAATGTTCAGAACACGCAAAAAGCTCCCTTGAGGGAGCTAAAAAATACCAAGTAGAGGTTTTTTTTAGCGATGGCATGTCCCAAACATCGTAATATTCTACTTATAGTCTAGCATATTTTTTGAAAAATGGCAAAGGGCAAGAAAAAAGAGACCAAAGAAAGTACTTGGTCTCTAATGTGATTAGCTCAATTCAGCAACGATGGCCTTGATTTGTTCTGCTGTGTGAACACCAGCAACTTGTTTCACCACTTGGCCGTCTTTTTTGAAGAGAAGAGTTGGGATAGACATGATTCCAAAAGCACGAGCTGTGTTTGGATTTTCATCAACGTCCATTTTAACGATTTTCAAAACATCTTCTGAAAGTTCTTCAGACAATTTATCCAAGATTGGACCTTGCATACGACATGGACCACACCAAGTCGCCCAGAAGTCTACCAAGACCAAACCGTCTTTTGTTTCTTGTTCGAATGTTGCATCTGTAATTGCTTTTGCCATTGTATTTCTCCTTTTTTAGTTATATTGGCTTAAATCTTGTTTCATGAGATAGAAGAAGACATCTCCATAAGTCCCATGGTAGTCCAAATCATGACCGTTGTAAGTTAATTTTTGGACAGGGTAGTAGTCTGCGACGCCGATAAGGCAAGCTTGTTGTGAACGATCAAAGTCTTCATAAGAATCGAAGGTTACAGTTCTTTCGTTCTTGCTGGCATCTAGATAGGTAATTTCAATCATGTTTAAAACTCCTTTGTTTAATGATGACTTTATTTTACTCCTTGTAAAAGAGAATGTCAAGAAAAATGATTGCGCACGCAACTTTTTTCTAAAATCATCTTAAATCAAGAAATCCAAACTAGTTTCCAAGCTTGATTCGACAGCCTTTTGTAGAGAGGCCAGTGTCTTTTGCCCATCACTTGTCAGGCAGATAAAGCTAGAACGCCTATCTTGATCACAACACCTGCGACTAAGTAGACCGCAATTTTTGGCTTCCAAGCGAGCCACCATCCGAGAAACAGCGCTCGGGCTCAGATGAAGCTTATCTGGCAGGTCAATCTGGCGTAGAGATTTTTCTTGAGCCAAGTTCAGATAGTAGAGCAGGTAGAACTCTTTCAAGGTCAGACTTTGCTCGCTCTGCTGGGCAATAGTCTCTTCCAAGAGACTTTCAATTTCTTTCTGACGACGATTGAAGTCAAACCATTTTTCCAAATAGGTCATAGTATCTCCTTTCTTTTTAGAGTTATAGATAGAAGAAGGTCCATTCACGGACAGTCTCTGCATCACAAGATGATTGCGCATGCAATAATTATACTACTTTTCAAGAATACTGACAAGAAGGACGCTGGAATATTTTATCCTAAATCATGCCTGTTTTCACAAGTCAAGAATTGTTTGTATCCCCTTTCCTTTCTAATTTTCATTATCCCTTGTGTATTTCCTTGAAATTTTCTGAAAAAAGAGTAAACTGGTATGCAAGAAGTCTATTTCGTGGAGTATAGGATGAAATTATATGTTCAATTAATGATTCTCTTTGTGATTTCTCTAATCGGAGAGGGGATTTCTAGTTTCTTTCATTTGCCCATCCCAGGCAGTATTATCGGCTTGATCATTCTCTTTCTAGCCCTACAATTCAAGTGGCTGAGAACTAGGCATGTCAACATGGTGGGGAATTTCTTGCTGGCCAATATGACCATTCTCTTTTTGCCGCCAGCAGTGGGAATAATGGAGAAGTTTGATGTGATTGCTCCCTATCTTTTGCCAATTGTTTTGATTGTCTTTTTTGCAGCAGTCATCAATATTATCCTCATAGCATTGGTGGTTCAGTTTATCAAACGACGGTTTGAGGGAGATTATGAGAAAGGAGATGCCAAATGAGTGAATTTGTTTCCAATCCCCTGTTTGGGCTTGCCCTGTCTATCCTAGCTTATCTAGTGGGAATGCTGATTTACAGACGTTTTCCCCATCCTTTGACAACGCCCTTGCTTTTGTCAGCTGTTTTTATTATTATCATTCTAAAAGTAACGGGTATTTCTTACCAAGATTACTACCAGGGTGGGGTTTATCTAAACAACTTGATTGTCCCATCGACCGTGGCTCTAGGGATTCCGCTTTATAAGAGTTTTCACTTGATGAAGCACCATGCACGGAGTATTCTCTTTGGTAGTCTGTTAGCAGTAGTTGTCAATACTTCTTTCACAGCCCTTGTAGCTAAGATTTTTGGAATGGACTTTTTCCTAGCCATTTCTCTCTTTCCGAAGTCAGTGACAACCGCCATGGCAGTGGGAATTACAGAAAAATTGCAAGGTCTGACGACCGTGACCTTGGTGGTTGTAGTGGCGACTGGGATTTTAACCAGTGTCATCGGCCCAACCCTCTTGAAGTGGTTGAAAATTGATGACCCAGTAGCTGTTGGTCTTTCCCTTGGAGGAACAGGCCATGCAGTCGGAACAGGGACAGCCTTTCGATATGGCTCTGTAGCAGGAGCCATGGGTGGCTTGGCTATCGGTGTCACCGGTATTCTCTATGTCTTTGTTAGCCCTATCGTAGCCAGTTTGATATTGAGTTAAAAAGAGGCTGGGACAAAAAGATTTTGATTTTAGGAATTCTTTATTATAAAATTTTAAAATCGATAGATTAGATAAAAAAGCGAACAAAACAGAATTCTAAGTTTCAGATAACTCGTTTTGTTCGCTTTTTATATTTAAGGTTAGACTTTTGTCCCAGCCTCTTTTGATACCGAAAGTTCTATAATGAAGTTAGAAGATTAGAGAAATTTGCCAACATACTTGATAAAATAAAACCTCAAAATACCACTAATTTATGAAGTGAATTTGAATCAAGCTGGTTATTAGCTTTAGGGGTTATTCAAAGTTTAAGAAGAATTCTAATGATAGGATAAATTAAACAGTATCTAATTCCTTCAAATAATTTTCTATCTTCATCAACATTAAAGGATTGTTATAAATCTTACATAACTCTCTTGCTTCTATATAATAATTTTTGACTTGTTCTTTGTCTAGAAATTTGGCTCCAGCATTTCCTACAAGAATAAGTAGAGGAGCCAGTTGGTAGCTTGTCTGTCTTTGTTTACAGAGTTCAATCGTCTCAAGAGCTTCTTGGATGGCTTCATTATATTTTTCCTTTGATACTAGGTAGTGAGCGTAGTTGTAACGAACTCTGATGTAGCCAAATAAAAACTCTTGATGCTCAAAATTTTTTGTCTGATATAACTCCATCAAATGAGAGTAGTTTGCCTCATATTCTTGTTCACGACCCACTAAGGAATAGAAATTAGCTAGAGTATTCAACGCCTTTAAATAAATCAGAGTATTTGAGGAGACTTTTAATAATATATTTTCCAATGAAGAAATTGCCTCACACTTACTGTCATATTGATAGAAATCAATAATAGCTTTAATCCATTCAAGGTAAGTTCGGTCTTCTAGTGTTAGAAAAGTACTTCGTTCAATCTCTATTCTATAAATATATTCCAAATCGTCATAATTTCTATCATCTAATAGTCGAGCAGATAATTGCTTGAAATTAGAGAGGTTAGATTTAATTTCAATTTGTTCATTAAAAAAATAATCTAATGGCACTTCAAGTCGTTGAGAGAGTTTGAATAACAAGTCTGCGGAGGGAATAAAATGACCTCTTTCAATTTTACTAATCTGACTTTGTTCACAAATTCCTTCTGCAAGAGTTTGTTGGGAGAGACCAAGTTCCTTTCGCTTTAACCTAAGTTTTTCGGCGAGTGTATTCATAAAAAATATGTCCTTTCAGTAATTGTACTACTTAATAGTATACGACTTTTAGACTTTATTAGCAAATTTTAAAAGCAAGATATGCTATATAAGAATAAAAAAAAAAAAAAAGTACAAAATGTTATAAAATCATTGACAAATCATATATAATTTGATAGAATTAGATTATAAAAAGGAAAGGGGATTCAAAATGATGAAGAAAGTTTATGGAATTAAAAGATTGTTATCATTTTTATTATTAGGCATAATTTCAGTTAGTGCTATTTTCCCATATCGACAAGTTATACAAGATGGTAAATTCCACGAAGTGAGGATTCAAGTACAAAATAAATCTACAGGTCTTGATGTTGGCAAAGCAGATTAGTAAGTTTATGCTAATAATTAAGATTTTCATGTTTTTTGCAGATAGAAAATTCGCGTAATGACAGATGTGTCTTATATCTAGAAAGAGAGATAAAGTACATCTTGAAAATATCTTGTTTAATATAATTTTAAGAGAAGGAGTGATTCCAATGTGCTAGTAATTTTATTATTTTGATAATATGATCATTTATTGTAACGGAGTTTATTAACAAGGAGGTAAATAAAATGAACAATAGTATCATGGCATCAGAATTCGGTCTTAATAAAATTGAGAAAGCATTTCTATTTAGTTTGTTAGTATCTGTAGTAACTATTGTCGCTGTAGGTAATATCTACTGGGTTTGCGGAAAATTCGGAATCGAATTAGCACCAGGATGGTATCAAGATATTGTGGACTTTGTTTCCTCGGGAGGGACAATTGTAGAGGCGTTTGCAGCTGTTGCTGGTGTTACACTTCCTGCTTGGGTAGGTCCTATTTTGGCTGCTTTTGGTCTTGCAAGTGCATAATAATATTTTGAAAAATTGGGGAAGACACTAACTTCCTCAATTTTTCAAAATTTTCTATACGAAATTGATGAGGGCAAATAATGGTCAAAAAGTATATGTTTTCAATCTATCTTTGTAGTGCTATAATTATGCTGTGTTTTTCTCTTTCATCTGAAAAGCAATTTATAACAAATGCAAGTGTAGTTTTCGGCTTTGATGATTTTATACAAATCTTGTTAAAAAATACTGTCGCAAGTATATGGCTACTTTCAGCTTATCTATTGGGGGATATGATTATATATATTTTTTTCATCACTAATGGTATTGTTTTAGGAGCGTTGCTTTCCTCTTTCCCAAATATGTTCTATTTATTATTAGTAATACCACATGGTGTTATTGAGGTTTTTTCTTATATTTATCTATCTGATACGATAATCAATCATCGAAAAGGATGTTACGATAAACAGGATTTTATTAAACGTTTAAAGATATCCTTTTTGCTATTAATACTTGGGGCAGGAATTGAAGCATTTATTACACCCTTAATGATTAATTTTATTGAGTAAGGAGTGAATATATGATAAAAAATATTAAATTATTTGTATTGAGTATATTTGCAGTATTTATATTTGTTGTTAGATATATTTTGATTTCAAAAGATATACTTCAAGATAAATTTCGGTTTGAGTTTAATGTTTATACCATGTTCATTTTTATTGTGATATCACTAATAATAACTATAGGTGTTTTTATATTAAATATCCATATAAATTATTATGTAATCAGTAAATTGTTAAATAAATTTTGCGATATTAATGTAAGTAGATCATATTTAAAAAATTCACTTTACTATACATATATATCCGCTTATTCTATTGCTAATTTTGTGTTAATAATATTAGGATTAGGAACGAAAATAACTGACCAGTATTTTATATTTATTAGTGTTATTAACTATGTTCTAGTTTCTTTGCTGTTGTTACTGGAATTAAAAAAACTTAATGTGCCAAATAAAGTTAATATTTTATTGGCGAGTCTTATTTTTTTAGGGAATAGCTTAACGATTTTATACATGATGTTATAATTTAGATGAGGTGTTAACATGAGAGCCAGATCAATAGTTAATATAAAAAATTTAACCAAGCAGTATGGGGATTTTCAATTGCAAGTCCGTAACTTAGAGATTCCGGAAGGTAAGGTTATTGGACTGATTGGTGAAAACGGAGCTGGTAAATCTACTTTACTGAATCTGATTTTAAATCAACTACAGATTGAGAAGGATAGTATAAGGGTTTTTGAACAAACTTATTCAGAGCATGAGCAAGATATTAAATCGAAACTAGGGGTTGTCTTAGAACAAAACTTTTTTCCAGTTTCATTTTCGGTGGAGCAAGTTGAAAGAATGATGAGCATGATTTATCCTAGTTGGGATAAAAAGTTATTTTACACTTTTATTCAAAAGTTTAACTTACCATCTCAAAAACAGATGAAAGAATTTTCCAGAGGAATGGTGGTGAAACTTAATTTTGCGTCTGCACTCGCTCATCGCCCGAGACTATTAATTGCAGATGAGGCCACAAGTGGCTTGGATCCTATTGTTAGGCGAGAGATCTTATCTATTTTAGAAGAGTATGTTAAAAAAGAGAATATGACCGTAATCTTATCTTCACATATTTTGAGTGACTTAGAACAGGCGGCAGATTATTTTATTTTTATCCATAATGGGGAGATTCTTCTAGAGGGAGACAGAGAAAATTTACTGAACCGATTTATGATTAAAACAGAAATAAAGAACAATATGGATCAAGTAGACATTTATTATAAATTAGAAGAGGGTGATAGTGTTCGATATTTAGTAGTTGTATCTGACAAGAGTAAGGACGAGAGTAATTATGCAACGCTTTGGGAAATTTTATTATTTTTAGTCAAAGGAGAACGAATAAATGAAAGGACTACTATATAAAGATGCGCAACTTATTTTAAATAAAGTAAAGATAATTAATAGAATATTTATTGCCTTAGCCTTATTCTTAATTACAATCTTTGCAAGAGAATCGGGGACAATTTTTTTACTAATAGTGTTACCAATAAGTTTAGCTTCTCTTCCCACAGCTTTAGTTGTATCAGATAGTGAGAATGGTTGGAATCAATTTGTAGGAGTTTTTCCAATTTCAAAATCTAAGATAATTTTAGCGAGGTATCTCTCTTGTATTTCTTTTATTCTTTTGGTAAGTTCTATAGTATTGAGTTTAAGTCTTGCTACCCATGTCATGTTTAATCAATACAGTCTCAATCTACATTTAATTATGGCATTGATTGGAATAATCTTTGGAATCATGTATGTAGCCTTATTGCTTCCTTCCGTATATGCCTTTGGTGCTTTTGGAAATACGATTGTCAATATACTGGTACTATCGTTAGTTATGGGATTAGTGTATGGTCTTCAGAAAACGACTTTCGGCATGATTTTCATTAACTGGATTAGTTCAGCTAATCATTTCCTTCTAGTTATAAGTATCATAATTTTGGCCAGTATCATGATTGGGGTTTCTTTTATACTTTCAACTAAAATCTATTGTAAAATATTTATTAAGTAAAGGAGCAGTGCTATGAATAATAAGAAAATATGTCGTCTAATATCTATATGTTTAGCAATCTTTTCAGCTGTTCTTGCAGTCGTTTTATTTGCATGGGGAGAAAGAGGGCAAGTTTTTATAGCTATGGTACCTCTCTTTTTATCAAAGTTCGTAGATAATATTGGAAAAAATAAATGACGAATGACTGTGCTTGGTAGGTAAAATGAAGTTGGTGTTTTGAGGCTGGGCAAAAACTCAATTAGAGGAGAAAATAAAGCAAATTTTCTAACAATAAAACGCATAATATCAAAGATTTTTAACACTTGATATTATGCGTTTTCTGATTTTAAAGACTTTTTGTCCTATGAGTATGTTATATATCTAGGTAAAAATTATTTAAAAACTATTGCAAATTAACCTTGTTTTTCAAAATATAGTAGGTTCCGAGGTAAAAGATAGCTATGAATATGAGTTCTTCAACAATGCCTACGCTTGCTCCCATATAGAAATTATCATTGAATCCTGCAAGTGAATTAATATAGAAGTTAGTACTGGTATTGAAGAAAACTTCAATAAATCCAATGACGATTTGGATACCGATGTAGGCTGCAACAGCGAGTGCTGTACGGTATTCATTGAAAAGTTGTCCGATGGAAATAGCCAAGTAGATGCAGAGGATTCCAGAAATGGTATTTAGTAGGAAGGATAAGACAGTAAGACCAAAGCCGGTAAAATGTTCTGCAACAAATGACAGAAGAGTAGAAAGTTGAACTTCATCAGAATTTGTTGACAATAAGATAATATAGATACATAGGAGTAAGACAGCAGTGCTAATCAACGACCAGATAAAGGCACCGATTAGTTTGGCTGTGATGATATGGTGTTCAGAAACTGGCAAGGTTAAAGTCAGATAGCCTTGTCGGTCATAGACACTTCCTTTGAATCGTTTAATAATCAAGAAGATAGTTGAAATCACAAGTGTAACCATCAAACCACCAAAGACAGTAGATAGAAAAAAAAGTAGAACAGATAGATTTTTTTCAGGTAGTTTGATTAAGGATTGTGTCTGAATTCCAATAAGAACAGAGAGGAAGAGAACAGCACCATAAAGAGCTAAATACCACTTGTTAACATTTTTAAATTCGTAGCGAACTAAATTCCAAAACATAATAATCTCCTTTGCTTAGGCCTTAAATTCCTGACGGAAGAGCTGGTCAATGGATTCACCAGACTCATAGCGAATATCATCTACATTTCCTTGACGGACGACTTTTCCGTCCTTAAGGAAGACAATTTCATCCAAGATTGGCTCGATATCAGAAATCAAGTGGGTAGAAATCAAAACGGTAGAAGTTGGGGAGTAGTTGTTGATAATAGTATTGAGGATATACTCACGGGCTGCTGGGTCCACTCCACCAATAGGTTCGTCCAAAACATAGAGGCGGGCATCACGGCTCATAACCAAAATCAGTTGTACCTTTTCCTTGTTTCCTTTTGATAGTTTCTTGAGACGACTATTTTCATCAATGCCGAGGTCTGCAAGTAGATGATGGGCGCGTTCAAGATTGAAATCTTTATAGAAGGTCTTGAAGTAGGTTAGGGCTTCTTTGACCTTCATTTGTTCATTGAGATAGGTCGTATCCGGCAAATAAGCTACGATAGCCTTGGTTGCTGGGCTTGGGTCCATGTCGTTGATAAGGACACGTCCTTGATCTGGTTGTAAGAGGCCATTGATTAGTTTAATCAGGGTTGTTTTTCCTGAGCCATTTGGCCCAAGGAGACCAACAATTTTTCCAGCTGGGATGTCAAGAGAAACATTTTCAAGGGCTGGTGTTGCTCCATAAGATTTGGATACATTTTCAAATGCTAGTAATGACATAGGCTTAAACTCCTTTAATATAATCGCTGACTACGCATGGTAGTTCTTCTTTTTCATAGCCAAAATGGGTCATGGAGGAAACGAAGTGTTCCAATTCTTCTTCCGATAATTGTTTGCGCGATTGGGCGATCAGTTCCTTATCCTCAGTCACAAATCGTCCAGTTGTTCGCTTGCTGTAGACAAATCCTTCTCGTTCAAGGTCTGACAAGGCTCTTTGGATGGTGTTGGGATTGACACCGGCCTCGCTAGCTAGCTCTCTCACGGTTGGAAGTTGTTGATTGGGTTCCAGTGTATGGGAAACAATCTGAAGCTTGATTTTCTCCATAATCTGTAAATAGATGGGTTTTTTGTTGTCAAATGTCCAGGACATCTTGGTCTCCTTTCTTTTATCTCTTTGTCTTAATTAAATAATACAACAAAACAAAAAACTTGTCAAGCAAAAAGAAGAATTGTTTTGGGAATCGCTTAAAAAATGGTATAATGAAAAGAAAACGATAAGGAGGGAAAGGATGCGTTGTCCAAAATGTGGGGCTACCAAGTCAAGTGTTATCGATAGTCGCCAAGCAGAAGAAGGGAACACTATTCGTAGAAGACGTGAGTGCGACGAATGCCAACACCGTTTTACAACCTACGAACGAGTAGAAGAAAGAACCTTAGTGGTTGTTAAAAAAGATGGCACACGGGAACAATTCTCCAGAGATAAAATCTTTAATGGGATTATCCGCTCAGCCCAGAAACGTCCTGTGTCAAGTGATGAAATCAACATGGTAGTCAATCGTATCGAACAGAAACTCCGTGGTCGAAATGAAAATGAAATTCAAAGTGAGGACATTGGTTCACTCGTCATGGAGGAGTTGGCTGAGTTGGATGAGATTACCTATGTACGTTTTGCCAGTGTCTATCGTAGTTTTAAGGATGTGAGTGAGTTAGAGAGCTTGCTCCAACAAATCACCCAGTCCTCTAAAAAGAAAAAGGAAAGATAAATGAAGCCAATTGACCGTTTTTCTTATCTAAAGAATAATCGGGTGTCGCAAGATACCTCATCTCTGGTACAGTGCTACCTCCCGATTATCGGTCAGGAGGCACTGAGCCTTTATCTTTATACAATCAGTTTTTGGGATAACGGCAGAAAGGAATATCTTTTTTCAAGCATTCTTAACCATCTCAACTTTGGGATGGACAGACTCTTAAAATCCTTGAAAATCCTATCTGCTTTCAATCTCTTAACCCTCTATCAAAATGGGGATACCTATCAGCTAGCCCTCCATGCTCCTCTTTCAAGTCAAGATTTCTTGGAACATCCTGTTTATCGTAGACTTTTAGAGAAAAAGATTGGTGATGCAGCTGTGGAGGATTTGAAAGTTGAGAGTGCTGAGGGAGAAGAAATACCTGTCTCACTCAATCAAGTCTTTCCAGACTTGGCAGAACTGGGAAGTCAAGAAGACTTTGGTCTCAAGAAGAAAGTGGCCAACGATTTTGACTTAGACCATTTTCGTCAGCTTATGGCTCGAGATGGGCTTTGTTTTGCGGATGAGCAGTCCGATGTCTTGAACCTCTTTGCCATTGCCGAGGAAAAGAAATGGACCTGGTTTGAGACCTATCAATTGGCCAAGTCAACAGCTGTTTCCCAGGTTATTTCAACCAAACGCATGCGGGAAAAAATTGCTCAAAAACCTGTTTCCTCTGACTTTAGTCCTAAGGAAGCAACCATTATCAAGGAAGCCAAAAGTAAAACGGCCTTGCAGTTCTTGGCAGAAATCAAGCAAACACGTAAGGCAAGTATTACCCAAACAGAAAGAGAACTTTTGCAACAGATGGCTGGGTTGGGCTTGCTGGACGAAGTCATCAATATTATTCTCTTATTGACCTTTAATAAGGTAGATTCGGCAAACATCAATGAGAAATATGCCATGAAGGTAGCCAATGATTATGCATACCAAAAGATTCATTCGGCAGAAGAGGCAGTCTTGCGCATCCGTGAACATGGGCAAAAGAGTCAGGCTCAAAAAAGCAGTAAACCCAGTCCTACCAAGTCCAATGTACCCAAGTGGAGCAATCCAGATTATAAGAATGAAACCAGCGAGGAAACTCGTCTGGAACTAGAACGTAAGAAACAAGAACTATTAGCTAGATTAGAAAAAGGAGGAGATTAGATGGAAAGTGTCGGAGACGTACTCAAACGTCAACCTAGCCGTTTTCATTATCAAGATTTGGTCCAGAAAATCATGAAGGATCCTGATGTTGCGGCCTTTATCCAGCAAGAATCCCTTACTCCAGAGGAATTGAATCGCAGTATCTCCAAATTTAATCAGTACATTACCGAGCGTGACAAGTTTCTCCGAGGAGATACAGATTATATTGCCAAAGGCTACAAGCCTATACTAGTCATGAATCATGGCTATGCGGACGTTTCATATGAAGAAACTCCTGAACTAATCGCGGCGGAAAAAGAAGCGGCTATTAAGAACCGCCTCAAGTTAATCAATCTGCCAGCTAGTCTCAGGAAAGCTAGTTTGGCTCAAGTAGACTTGGATGATTTGGGGCGCTTGCCAGTTTTTGAAAAGCTATTAGCCTTCGTGGAGCAATATCCAGCTATTCGAAAAGGACTTTACCTATATGGAGACTTTGGTGTGGGTAAAAGTTTTATGGTGGCGGCCTTAGCTCATGATTTATCAGAAAAACGTGGTGTTTCATCCACTCTCCTCCACTATCCTAGCTTTGTCATCGATGTCAAAAATGCTATCGGTGATGGCAATGTCAAGACCTTGGTGGATGAGATTAAGCTTTCTGAAGTCCTGATTTTAGATGATATTGGCGCCGAGCAATCAACACCTTGGGTGCGTGACGAAATCCTGCAGGTCATTCTCCAATATCGGATGCAGGAAGATTTACCGACCTTTTTCACCTCCAACTTCAACTTTGAAGAATTGGAGCTGCATTTCGCTAAAGGGAAAAATGGAAATGACGAAACCTGGGAAGCCAGACGGGTCATGGAACGCATCCGTTATTTGGCCGAGGAGACTCGTTTAGAAGGAGTGAACCGTCGATGACAGAAATAATCAAATTAATGAAGGCTCATACTTCAGTGCGCAGGTTTAAAGAGCAAGAGATTCCTCAAGCAGACTTAAATGAGATTTTGAAATCTGCACAAATGGCTTCGTCTTGGAAGAATTTCCAATCATACTCTGTGATTGTTGTAAAAAGTCAAGAGAAGAAAGATGCCTTGTATGAATTGGTGCCTCAAGAAGCAATTCGCCAGTCTGCTGTTTTCCTTCTCTTTGTCGGAGATTTGAACCGAGCAGAAAAGGGAGCACGACTCCATAGGGATACCTTCCAACCCCAAGGTGTAGAAGGTCTCTTGATTAGTTCGGTCGATGCGGCCCTTGCTGGTCAAAATGCCTTGCTGGCAGCTGAAAGCTTGGGCTATGGTGGTGTCATTATTGGCTTGGTGCGATACAAGTCAGAAGAAGTAGCAGAACTCTTTAATTTGCCTGACTACACCTATCCTGTCTTTGGGATGGCACTGGGTCTTCCAAATGAAGAACATGAAGTCAAACCTCGCTTGCCATTGCATCAAGTGGTGTTTGAGGAAGAATACCGAGAACAGTCAACTGATGCAATCGAAGCTTATGACCGTGTACAGGCGGACTATGCTGGAGCGCGTGCGACCACAAGCTGGAGTCAGCGCCTAGCAGAACAGTTTGGTCAAGCAGAACCAAACTCAACTAGAAAAAATCTTGAACAGAAGAAGTTATTGTAGAAAGTGAGAAATTATGGCCCTACCAACTATTGCCATTGTAGGACGTCCCAATGTTGGGAAATCAACCCTATTTAATCGGATCGCTGGTGAGCGAATCTCCATTGTAGAGGATGTCGAAGGAGTGACACGTGACCGTATCTATGCAACGGGTGAGTGGCTCAATCGTTCGTTTAGCATGATTGATACAGGAGGAATCGATGATGTCGATGCTCCTTTCATGGAACAAATCAAGCACCAGGCAGAAATTGCCATGGAAGAAGCAGATGTTATCGTCTTTGTCGTATCTGGTAAGGAAGGAATTACCGATGCAGACGAATACGTAGCCCGTAAGCTTTATAAGACCCATAAACCAGTTATCCTCGCAGTTAACAAGGTGGACAACCCTGAGATGCGAAATGATATCTATGATTTCTATGCTCTTGGTTTGGGTGAACCATTGCCTATCTCATCTGTCCATGGTATCGGTACAGGGGATGTGCTAGATGCCATCGTAGAAAATCTTCCAAATGAATATGAAGAAGAAAATCCAGATGTGATTAAGTTTAGCTTGATTGGTCGTCCTAACGTCGGAAAATCAAGCTTGATCAATGCTATCTTGGGAGAAGACCGTGTCATTGCTAGTCCAGTTGCTGGAACAACGCGTGACGCCATTGATACCCACTTTACAGATACAGATGGTCAAGAGTTTACCATGATTGATACGGCTGGTATGCGTAAGTCTGGTAAGGTTTATGAAAATACCGAGAAATATTCTGTCATGCGTGCCATGCGTGCTATTGACCGTTCAGATGTGGTCTTAATGGTCATCAATGCGGAAGAGGGTATCCGTGAATACGACAAGCGTATCGCAGGATTTGCCCATGAAGCTGGTAAAGGGATGATTATCGTAGTCAACAAGTGGGATACGCTTGAAAAAGACAACCACACTATGAAAAACTGGGAAGAAGATATCCGTGAGCAGTTCCAATACCTGCCTTACGCCCCGATTATCTTTGTATCCGCTTTGACCAAGCAACGTCTCCACAAACTTCCTGAGATGATCAAGCAAATCAGCGAAAGTCAAAACACACGTATTCCATCAGCTGTCTTGAACGATGTGATTATGGATGCTATTGCCATCAACCCAACACCGACAGACAAAGGGAAACGCCTCAAGATTTTCTATGCGACCCAAGTGGCAACCAAACCACCAACCTTTGTTATCTTTGTCAACGAAGAAGAACTCATGCACTTTTCTTACCTGCGTTTCTTGGAAAATCAAATCCGCAAGGCCTTTGTCTTTGAAGGAACACCAATCCATCTCATCGCAAGAAAACGTAAATAAAAAAGTAGAATCTGGAATGACATTTCCAGATTTTTTTGATAGAATGAAGTTGAAGAAAACGCTATCAAAAAGAGGTGTCGATGATGGAACATTTGTTTAAATTCTTACTTTTAGCACCTTACTTTTATTTTGATAACTGGATTGAAAAGGCCAACAGAAATAGTAAATTTTTCCCAATTTTTTACTATTTTTACTGGGTTTACATCCCCCTCTATTCTCTTTTTAGCCTTGCTTGGACAGTTGTTTCAGTTCTGTTTTTCAATATCGTCTTGAGAAATGTGACAGATATCAAGTTTTGGGTCATTTGGTTTCTTTTTATTCTGCTAGCTATTGGTCTGAATTGGTTAACTTATTCCTGTTTCAAAAAAATGTTTCGCTTGAGACGGGAACTAGGGAAGTCTAAAGGTGGAAGGCATTGATTTATATTGGTAATAACACTTAATAGAACGAAACTAAAGAAAACAATTTTAAAGAGGAGGTGTCGATGATGAAACTGTCGTTTAATTGGTTTCATTTAATACTCTTATTTCCTTGTTTTTATTTTTTCTATTGGATAGACAATGCTGATAGAAACAGTAAGTTTTTCCCCATTATCTACTATTTCTACTGGATTTATATTTCCCTTTTAGCTCTGTTTAGCTTGGATATGACAATTTTTTCATTCTTATTTTTCCCTTTTGTTCTAAATCATGAATCAGATGCTAGTACTTGGGGTGTTTGGTTGCTTTTGATAGTCTTATCTCTAGGCAGTGACTGGTTAGACTATATCTTTTTCAAAAACATGTTTCGCTTGAGACGGGAACTAGGACAATCTAAAGGCGAAAGGCATTGATTTATATGGTTTTTATTGATAGGAGGTAGCTTATGGCACATCTAAAATCATTTATTACACGCTATTCCAAGATTTATATTGGGTTAGTTCTGCTTATCTGGCTTGCTTTCTTCTTTGTTCCTTGGGATAAACCAGTTCTGGGAATATCTATCAATCTCTTAATCATGCAGAAAATCTTGCTAGTTTTTGGAATTCTGTCCATTTTGATGGCCTTGTTATCCAAGAAAGTCAGTCTTTTTGTTTTTGGACTTATCTGTTGTCTTTCTTTTTGGATAAATCTATTTATCCTATTTGCGATTTTGCCGATTTTTGTTGGCAATTAAATCATCATAAAAGTCAGAGAGGTTAGCTTGGAAACTAGCCTCTTTTTCCTTTTCAAAATGGGGATTCTTCCTTGAAAATAATCAGTAATTGTGCTAAAATTAAAAGAACATTCTAAAATATTCGGAATTTAAAGTAAGGAAAAACATGGCTAATATTTTAAAAACAATTATCGAAAATGATAAAGGAGAAATCCGTCGTCTGGAAAAGATGGCTGACAAGGTTTTCAAATACGAAGACCAAATGGCTGCTTTGACAGATGACCAACTAAAAGCAAAAACAGTTGAATTTAAAGAACGTTATCAAAATGGAGAATCACTGGATTCATTGCTTTATGAAGCATTTGCGGTTGTCCGTGAGGGTGCCAAACGTGTCCTAGGACTTTTTCCATATAAGGTTCAGGTTATGGGGGGAATCGTTCTTCACCATGGTGACGTGCCAGAGATGCGTACAGGGGAAGGGAAAACCTTGACTGCGACTATGCCGGTTTACCTCAATGCCCTTTCAGGTAAAGGGGTTCACGTAGTTACGGTAAATGAATATCTATCAGAACGTGACGCGACTGAGATGGGTGAATTGTACTCATGGCTTGGTTTGTCAGTAGGGATTAACTTGGCTGCCAAATCTCCAATGGAGAAAAAAGAAGCCTATGAGTGTGATATTACCTACTCAACCAACTCAGAAATCGGATTTGACTACCTTCGTGACAACATGGTCGTTCGTGCTGAAAACATGGTACAACGCCCGCTTAACTATGCCTTGGTCGATGAGGTTGACTCTATCTTGATTGACGAGGCCCGTACACCTTTGATCGTATCAGGTGCTAACGCAGTTGAAACTAGTCAGTTGTATCACATGGCAGACCACTATGTAAAATCTTTGGACAAAGACGACTACATCATCGATGTGCAATCTAAGACTATTGGATTGTCTGATTCGGGTATTGACAAGGCTGAAAGCTACTTCAAGCTTGAAAACCTCTATGATATCGAAAATGTGGCTTTGACTCACTTTATCGATAATGCCCTTCGTGCCAACTATATCATGCTTCTCGATATTGACTATGTGGTGAGCGAAGAGCAAGAAATCTTGATTGTCGACCAATTTACAGGTCGTACTATGGAAGGTCGTCGTTATTCTGATGGATTGCACCAAGCGATTGAAGCTAAAGAAGGTGTGCCAATTCAGGATGAAACTAAGACATCTGCCTCAATCACGTACCAAAACCTTTTCCGTATGTACAAGAAATTGTCTGGTATGACAGGTACAGGTAAGACTGAGGAAGAAGAATTCCGTGAAATCTACAACATTCGTGTTATTCCAATCCCAACAAACCGTCCTGTTCAACGTATTGACCACTCAGACCTTCTTTATGCAAGTATCGAGGCTAAGTTTAAGGCGGTTGTCGAAGACGTTAAGGCTCGTTACCAAAAAGGTCAGCCTGTCTTGGTTGGTACAGTAGCGGTTGAAACCAGTGACTACATTTCTAAGAAATTGGTCGCAGCTGGCGTTCCTCACGAAGTCTTAAATGCTAAAAACCACTATAAAGAAGCCCAAATCATCATGAATGCTGGTCAACGTGGTGCTGTTACTATCGCAACCAACATGGCCGGTCGTGGTACCGACATCAAGCTTGGTGAAGGAGTTCGCGAATTGGGTGGACTTTGTGTGATTGGTACAGAACGCCATGAAAGCCGTCGTATCGATAATCAGCTTCGTGGACGTTCAGGTCGTCAAGGAGACCCAGGTGAGTCACAATTCTACCTATCTCTTGAAGATGACTTGATGAAACGTTTTGGTTCTGAACGCTTGAAGGGAATCTTTGAACGTCTCAACATGTCTGAAGAGGCCATTGAGTCTCGTATGTTGACACGTCAGGTTGAAGCAGCGCAAAAACGTGTCGAAGGAAATAACTACGATACCCGTAAACAAGTCCTTCAATATGATGACGTCATGCGTGAACAACGTGAGATTATCTATGCTCAACGTTACGATGTTATCACTGCAGACCGTGACTTGGCACCTGAAATTCAGGCTATGATCAAACGCACGATTGGTCGTGTCGTTGATGGTCATGCGCGTGCCAAACAAGATGAAAAACTAGAGGCAATTTTGAACTTTGCTAAGTACAACTTGCTTCCAGAAGATTCTATTTCAATCGAAGACTTGTCAGGTTTGTCTGATAAGGCTATTAAGGAAGAACTCTTCCAACGGGCCTTGCAAGTTTACGATAGTCAGGTTTCAAAACTACGCGATGAAGAAGCAGTTAAAGAATTCCAAAAAGTCTTGATTCTACGAGTGGTAGATAACAAGTGGACAGATCATATCGATGCCCTAGATCAATTACGTAACGCGGTTGGACTTCGTGGCTATGCTCAGAACAACCCTGTTGTCGAGTATCAGGCAGAAGGTTTCCGTATGTTTAATGACATGATTGGTTCGATTGAGTTTGATGTGACACGCTTGATGATGAAAGCACAAATTCATGAACAAGAAAGACCACAAGCAGAACACCATATCAGTACAACAGCGACCCGCAATATCGCTGCCCACCAAGCAAATATACCAGAAGATTTGGATTTGAGTCAGATTGGACGGAATGAACTTTGCCCATGTGGTTCTGGTAAGAAGTTTAAAAACTGTCACGGTAAAAGACAATAAAATGAGATAGTTTAGAGGCGGATACCTTGTGAAAAGTAAATTTTTACTTGGTATCCGTTTGATTTATAAGGAGATGAGTTATGGTATTTACAGCAAAAAGTCCTAAAATTAATATTGAAGAAGTTCGTGCCTTATCAAAATTAGAAGGTCAAGCTTTGGAGAGAAAATCTCAGCGCGATCAAGAGCTAGAAGCCATTATACGTGGAGAAGACCAGCGAATTCTCTTGGTAATCGGGCCATGCTCATCTGACAATGAAGAAGCTGTTCTTGAATACGCTAAGCGTTTGGCAGCTTTGCAAGAAGAAGTGGCAGACCGTATCTTTATGGTTATGCGTGTTTACACTGCCAAACCTCGTACTAACGGAGATGGCTATAAGGGCTTGATTCACCAGCCTAATGCGACAGAAGCACCTAGTCTTATCAACGGAATCAAAGCTGTTCGCCATCTTCACTATCGTGTTATCACAGAAACAGGTATGACGACAGCTGATGAAATGCTTTATCCTGAAAATCTTCCGCTTGTAGATGATTTGATTTCTTACATGGCGGTTGGTGCCCGTTCAGTTGAAGACCAGCAACACCGCTTTGTGGCAAGTGGAGCAGATTTCGCGACTGGGTTTAAAAATCCAACATCTGGAAATCTCAATGTTATGTTTAATGGGATTTATGCTGCTCAAAACAAACAAAGTTTCCTTTTCCTAGGGAAAGAAGTGGAAACAACTGGGAACCCGCTTTCGCACGCTATTCTTCGTGGAGCAATCAATGAGTATGGTAAGAATATTCCTAACTACTACTATGATAATTTGATGGATACCATTGCCCAATATGAGAAAATGGGCTTGGAAAATCCTTTTATCATTGTGGACACCAATCATGACAATTCTGGTAAGCAATACATGGACCAGATTCGAATTGTCCGCCAGACCTTGATTAACCGTGATTGGAATGAAAAAATCAAGCAGTACGTTCGTGGCTTTATGATTGAATCTTATCTAGAAGACGGCCGTCAAAACGAACCGGAAGTATTTGGCAAGTCTATCACAGACCCTTGCCTTGGCTGGGAAAATACGGAAGCCCTCGTCAGAGAAATCTACCAAACGCTAGGAGAATAAGATGGCATTTATTGAAAAAGGTCAAGAAATCGATATTGAAGCAATCAAAGCAGAAACTCAATTGTCTGCGGAAGCCTTGCGATTAAAGGAGCGTCGTGATAGAGAAATGGCAGACATCATTTCAGGAGAAGATGACCGGATCCTTTTGGTGATTGGTCCTTGCTCGTCTGACAATGAAGAGGCTGTCTTGGAATATGCCCGCCGTTTATCCGCCTTGCAAAAGAAGGTGGCGGACAAGATTTTCATGGTTATGCGTGTTTATACAGCTAAACCTCGCACCAACGGAGACGGCTATAAAGGTTTGGTTCACCAACCAGATACCTCTAAGGCTCCAAGTCTGATTAACGGCTTGCAGGCTGTGCGCCAGTTACACTACCGCGTGATTACAGAGACTGGTTTGACAACGGCAGATGAGATGCTTTATCCGTCAAATCTGGTCTTGGTAGATGATTTGGTCAGCTACCATGCTGTTGGGGCTCGTTCTGTGGAAGACCAAGAGCACCGCTTTGTGGCTTCAGGGATTGATGCACCAGTGGGGATGAAAAATCCAACCTCTGGGAATCTTGGGGTTATGTTTAACGGTATCTATGCTGCTCAGAACAAACAGACCTTCCTCTTTCATGGCCAAGAAGTTGAGACTTCAGGAAATCCCTTGGCTCACGTCATCCTTCGTGGCGCAGTTAATGAATATGGGAAAAATGAGCCTAACTTTTACTATGAAACTTTGCTAAATGCCATTGAACGCTATGAAACCATGGGACTTGAAAATCCCTTTATCCTCATTGATACCAACCATGATAACTCAGGCAAGCAATATATGGAACAGATTCGAATTGTTCGCCAGACTTTGCAGAATCGTGATTGGAATGAGAAGATTAAAAAGACAGTTCGAGGCTTTATGATTGAATCTTACCTAGCAGATGGTCGTCAAAATCAACCAGAGGTCTTTGGTTGCTCTATTACTGACCCTTGCCTAGGTTGGGAAAATACAGAGGCCTTGGTAGAAGAAATCTATGCTACCTTGACAAAATAAGTGAAAAGGATGGAGTTGGGGAATCTCAACTCCTTTTGATGAGAATGATAGTTGGACACGGAATTGACATCGAAGAATTGGCTTCGATAGAAAGCGCAGTTACACGACATGAAGGTTTTGCTAAGCGCGTGCTGACCGCTAAGGAAATGGAGCGGTTTAACAGTCTTAAAGGGCGCAGACAAATCGAATATTTGGCTGGTCGTTGGTCGGCTAAGGAGGCCTTTTCTAAGGCCATGGGAACTGGTATTGGCAAGCTCGGTTTTCAGGATTTAGAAGTCTTGAACAATGAACGCGGGGCGCCTTATTTTAGTCAGTCACCATTTCCAGGAAAGATTTGGCTGTCTATCAGCCATACCGATCAGTTTGTGACAGCCAGTGTCATTTTGGAGGAAAATCATGAAAGCTAGTCCACATAGACCAACCAAGGCTCTGATTCATCTGGGAGCTATTCGACAAAATATTCAGCAAATGGGGGCTCATATCCCTCAAGGAACGCTCAAATTTGCAGTAGTCAAGGCTAATGCCTATGGTCATGGGGCTGTTGCTGTTGCGACGGCTATTCAAGATGATGTTGATGGCTTTTGCGTTTCGAATATTGATGAAGCCATTGAACTCAGACAAGCTGGACTCAGGAAGAAAATCCTCATTTTAGGAGTTTCTGATCTAGAAGCTGTTTCTCTTGCTAAAGAATACGATATCACCTTGACTGTGGCTGGACTGGAGTGGATTCAAGCACTCTTAGATAAGGAAGCGGACCTAACTGGATTGACAGTCCACCTTAAGATTGACTCAGGAATGGGACGGATTGGTTTTCGAGAGGCCGGTGAGGCTGAGCAGGCTCAAGTTTTGCTCCAACAACACGGTGCTCGTGTTGAAGGAATTTTTACCCACTTTGCTACTGCAGACGAGGAATCAGATGACTACTTTAATGCCCAGTTAGAACGGTTTAAAACTATTTTGGCTAGTATGAAGGAAGTTCCAGAGCTGGTTCATGCCAGTAATTCGGCAACGACTCTTTGGCATGCAGAGACTATTTTTAATGCGATCCGTATGGGAGATGCCATGTATGGTCTTAATCCTAGCGGAGAGGTTTTGGACTTACCCTATGACTTGAAACCAGCCTTGACCTTGGAGTCTGCTTTAGTTCATGTTAAGACAGTTCCAGCTGGAGCTTGCATGGGCTATGGAGCTACTTATCAGGCGGATAGCGAGCAAGTCATCGCGACGGTACCAATCGGCTATGCGGATGGTTGGACACGAGACATGCAGAATTTTACTGTCTTGGTAGATGGCCAAGCTTGCCCAATCGTTGGGCGGGTTTCGATGGACCAAATCACCATTCGTCTGCCTAAGCTTTATCCCTTAGGAACAAAAGTCACCCTCATTGGTTCTAACGGGAACAAGGAAATCACAGCTACTCAGGTAGCGACCTACCGTGGGACTATTAACTATGAGGTGGTTTGTCTTCTCAGCGACCGCATTCCGAGAGAATATTATTAGAAAAGAAAGGAGTGGAGCATGAATCTACATCAACCCTTGCATGTCTTACCTGGTGTGGGACCAAAGTCAGCAGAAAAATACGCCAAACTAGGAATTGAAAATTTGCAAGACCTCTTGTTCTACTTTCCTTTCCGTTATGAAGACTTTAAGACTAAGCAGGTGCTTGAATTGGAGGATGGTGAAAAGGCGGTTCTTTCTGGTCAAGTTGTGACTCCTGCCAGTGTCCAGTATTATGGTTTCAAGCGCAATCGCCTGCGTTTTAGCCTCAAGCAGGGAGAAGTCGTTTTTGCGGTTAATTTCTTTAACCAGCCCTATCTGGCTGATAAGATAGAGTTGGGAGCAACTCTTGCCGTCTTTGGAAAATGGGACCGTGCCAAGGCTAGTCTGACAGGGATGAAGGTCCTGGCTCAGGTGGAAGATGACCTCCAGCCTGTCTATCGTTTGGCTCAAGGAATCAGTCAGGCCAGTCTGGTCAAGGTCATCAAGACGGCTTTTGATCAGGGACTGGACCTCTTGATTGAGGAAAATCTTCCCCAGTCTTTGCTGGACAAATACAAACTCATGTCCCGTTGTCAGGCCGTTCGTGCCATGCATTTCCCCAAGGATTTGGCAGAATACAAGCAGGCCCTTCGCCGTATCAAGTTTGAGGAACTCTTTTATTTCCAAATGCAATTGCAGATGCTTAAGTCTGAAAATAGAGTTCAGGGAAGCGGTCTGGTTCTGGATTGGTCTCAGGAAAAGGTGACAGCTGTCAAAGAAAACCTGCCTTTTGCCCTGACTCCAGCTCAAGAAAAGAGTTTGCAGGAAATTTTGACCGACATGAAGTCGGACCACCACATGAATCGTCTCTTGCAAGGAGATGTGGGGAGTGGAAAAACAGTCGTCGCTGGCTTGGCCATGTTTGCGGCGGTGACAGCTGGCTATCAGGCAGCCCTCATGGTGCCAACAGAAATTCTCGCAGAGCAACATTTTGAGAGTCTACAGAGTCTCTTCCCAGACCTAAAACTTGCTCTCTTGACAGGTTCCTTGAAAGCTGCAGAAAAGAGGGAAGTTTTGGAGACTATTGCCAAGGGTGAGGCTGATTTGATTATCGGAACCCACGCTCTGATACAAGATGGAGTGGATTATGCTCGTCTGGGCTTGATTATCATCGATGAGCAGCACCGCTTTGGTGTGGGGCAAAGGCGTATTTTACGGGAAAAAGGCGACAACCCAGATGTCCTCATGATGACGGCGACTCCTATCCCACGGACGCTTGCTATCACAGCCTTTGGCGACATGGATGTGTCCATTATTGACCAGATGCCAGCAGGGCGGAAGCCTATTGTGACACGTTGGATCAAACATGAGCAACTAGCTCAGGTCTTGACTTGGTTAGAGGGGGAAATCCAAAAAGGTTCTCAAGCCTATATCATCTCTCCCTTGATTGAAGAATCAGAAGCTCTGGATCTGAAAAATGCCATTGCTTTATCAGAGGAGCTGACAGCTCATTTTGCAGGTAAGGCAGAAGTGGCTCTTCTACATGGTAAGATGAAGAGTGATGAAAAAGACCAGATTATGCAGGAGTTCAAAGAGCAAAAAACGGATATTCTAGTTTCGACAACGGTTATCGAGGTCGGGGTCAACGTTCCCAATGCGACCGTCATGATTATCATGGATGCGGATCGCTTCGGGCTAAGCCAGCTTCACCAGCTCAGAGGTCGTGTGGGTCGGGGAGATAAGCAGTCTTATGCAGTTCTCGTTGCCAATCCTAAGACGGATTCTGGGAAAGACCGCATGCGCATCATGACAGAAACCACCAATGGATTTGTCCTTGCTGAGGAAGATTTGAAAATGCGTGGTTCAGGTGAAATTTTTGGAACCAGACAGTCAGGACTCCCAGAATTCCAAGTGGCTGATATTATTGAAGATTTTCCGATTTTAGAAGAAGCCAGAAAGGTTGCTAGTTACATTAGTTCGATAGAAGCTTGGCAAGAGGATCCAGAATGGCGCATGATTGCCCTTCATTTGCAGAAGAAAGAACATCTAGATTAAGCTTTTTCTAAGGAAATCTTAAGCTAGCTTTCAGGTTTGGCCCTTATACTAGAGTCATCAAAAAGAAACGAGGACTCTCACATGACAGTAACGATCAAAGTAAATTACCAAACCACTTTCCAAAAGAAAGAAGCGACAAACTGATATAAATAGAAGGAAGAAAGAGCGGAAATGCTCTTTTTTTGTTCCTAAAAGCACAATTTATTGAATCTAAAATAGCACACTGCGGATTCTAAAAAATTTCTAGAAATTATAGTAGATTGAATCCGAAATAGTCCACCGAGTTTTCTAAAACCTTGCTAGAAATTAGCTTGAATTCCGTAATCAATTTGTTCAGTTTTTATTTCATTTGATTATAATTTGACTTTCCTAATTTCTTTGTTCATATCTTATTTCAATACACCATATCTTACTATTTCAGAGCCCACATCTAGCATAACTAAAAAAGCAGATTCTTCCATCTATTACGGAAAAATCTGTCATTGATTAAATGATTTACAAAAACTCCAACCAAGGCTTGCGAACCTCGTCTTTGCTGGTTCCTCTACATTTTTTAATTCCAAAAATGCCATCTTGACTAGATGATGTTCTTGACAGTTAGTGCTGGTCTTATAACAATGCCTCAAACTCAGCGACAGTCATGCCCAATTGCTCACTCGCAAATTCGGAAGTTAAAACATGTTGGCGTACTAAATCTAGAAAGGTAAAGACTTTCCCACGCTCCAGTCCCTGTTCAATCCCTTCTGCCCTAGCAGTTTCCAAGGCATAGTCCTGTGCTAACAAGGCTTGTTCTTCACGCATACGTAGTTGACTAAACATTTTCCTGTCCTCCTCGGACCAGCTCTTGTAGTCTAGCAGTTGGTCTGCCTGGCTGATGGCTCGCTCGGGTTCCTGAGTAAAGGGTTTATTCCCAAAAAACTCCAACCACGGTTTGCGAACGCTATCCTTGCTGGTTTCTTTGTATTTTTTTAGTTCCAAGAACGCCATCTTGACTAGATGATTTTCTTGTCCATTGTTTGTGATGGTTAAGACCTCACCTGTCGTGTCTTCGCGCATACTAAAGCTATGAAAAGCCAAATCATCTGAGAAGTAATTGCTATCCACGATAGCAATAGCATAAACTGGTGCGATATGTTTGTAACTCTGGTGTGTATCACCTTCTCGCTGACGAATTTTTTCTAGATTTTGATTGACCTGACTGCACAGGTAAGCCCACAGGCGATTGATGAAAAAATTCTGATGATGTACCTGAATCTCAATAATTACTTGAGTGCCATTGTCCAACTCCGCCAAAACATCTATACTGGTATAAAAATCCTGTGCTGAGTACGGCAGGGAAGGTAAGACGTGAATGTTACTTCCCTCCAAAATCGTCACATTTTTTGCTGGCAAGTCCAGCATATCGCGAATAAATTGACAAGTGATTTCTGGATTGCTAAAGATTTTCTTAGCAACCAAGTCATTGGTTGGACTGATGCCCGGATGTCTGAGAATCATCCATTCCCTCCTTCTATTATACCATATTTTAAAATCTAATTTTGCTAGATTCGATGGTTCTATCTATTTATTCGGAAAAAAGAGGATAAATGAAATAGTAAATAAAAAATAAGAACAGCGGATAAGCAATAAATTTTAAGCTTATATGTCTTCTCCGCTTATCTGATAATAAATAAGGTCCGCAATATAGCCTTTTCTCTCTACCCCATTTGCTACAGTCTTTAGATAGAACATTCCAGCCTTCTCCATGACACGGCCTGAAGCTAGGTTGAGACTGGCATATCGAGCTTTGACTTTTTGAAATCCTGCTTGAGTAAAACAAAAGTCCAACACAGCTTTTAAGGCCTCTGTCATAAGACCACGACCCCAATAGTTTTTTCCTAAAACATAGCCAATTTCACAACTTAAATCTTCCTCGTGCATTTCAACGATGCTGATATCTCCTATCACTTGTTCTGGGTTTTCTTTGAGGTAAATGGCCCATTTGTAATAGTTGGGATTGGCATAGGAAGCAACCCAATTACGAATCGAGTTTCGAGTGACCTCAACATCAGGATGCGGATCCCAGGTGACGTAGGTTAGATTCTCAGCAGACGAAGCCCAATTTTGAAACATAGCTTCTGCATCACTCTCCACAAATCTTCTCAAAATCAAACGTTCTGTCTGTAACATTTGCGTACCGATTGCTTTCATGATGTTACCTCGCTTTCTGATAAATGATTCTCTGTCCAATCGCCATTGAAACTATAGTATATCGAGATAAGCTGTAGACAAATCAACTGGGACATTCACATTAATTTCTAAAAATACTTTAGAAGTTAATTGGTACTATTCTAGATTCAATTGATTATACTTTCTGTCAGTAGGTTTGAAGAAAGGAAAGCTAAATTCACTTTCTATTTACCCTTCTTTCTTGCAATGCTTTTCTAGATATGCTACAGTTGTGATAGCGATTACAAAATAAAAGGAGCATGTTATGAAAAATCTAGCTTTGTTAGAAGAAATCAAGACTTATAGAGGACGGGATGAGGTTCCAGAAGACTTTGATGCTTTCTGGGATGAGGAAGTGAAAAAAGTTTCAACTCTTCCAGCCTACCAGTTGGAGGAAAGAAATTTCCACATTCCTCAAGTTAAGTGCTATGAGTTAACGTTTGAAGGAACCAATGAAGGCAAGGTTTATGCACGCGTCGTTCTTCCAAAGAGTGAGGAGAAGGTTCCACTAATCTTCCATTTCCATGGTTATATGGGACGTGGTTGGGACTGGGCAGACATGCTAGCCTTCACCGTAGCCGGTTATGGTGTTGTTTCTATGGATGTGCGGGGGCAGTCGGGTTACTCACAAGATGGCTTGCGTTCTCCACTAGGAAATACGGTCAAGGGTCACATTATCCGTGGTGCCGTTGAAGGTCGAGACCAGCTCTTTTATAAGGATGTTTATCTGGACATTTACCAGTTGATCGAAATTGTTGCTAGTCTGCCTCAGGTAGATGAGAAGCGCCTTTCTAGCTATGGTGCCTCACAAGGAGGGGCTCTAGCCTTGGTTGCGGCAGCTCTCAATCCTCGAATTGAGAAAACTGTTGCCATCTATCCTTTCTTGTCAGACTTCAGACGGGTGCTTGAGATTGGGAATACTAGCGAGGCTTACGACGAACTTTTTCGTTATTTCAAGTTTCATGACCCCTTCCATGAAACTGAGGAGGAGATCATGGCGACCCTTGCTTATATCGATGTGAAAAATCTTGCCCATCGTATCAAGGGTGAGGTTAAGATGATTACGGGCTTGGACGATGATGTTTGCTATCCTATTACCCAGTTTGCGATTTACAATCGGCTGACCTGCGATAAGGCCTATCGTATCATGCCTGAGTATGCTCATGAAGCTATGAATGTTTTTGTCAATGACCAAGTCTACAACTGGCTCTGTGGCAGTGAGATTCCTTTTAAGTATGTAAAATAATGAATGAGAGAGCCTAGTAGCTCTCTTTTTGTGTAAGGGAGTTGAAAGTACTTTCAAAAAAAGCCAGAAAAGCAAAATATTTCTAAAAATAGAATCTATTATAGATCAACATAGAGAGAAATGTATTATTTTATTATATAATAAAGAAAAGTCTAGATTTTAAGAAGTAAAATAATTATTTAGGGAGTTATGTATTAATTGAGAATAATAAATTGCATTAATTATATTACTTCCTTATTTTAATTTTTCAACTAATTAAAAAATTTTAACCAAAAAAGAAAGCGCTTACCAAAAGTGTAGGAGGAATTATATGAATCAAAGTTATCTTAATCGTAAAAACCGATATGGTATTAGAAAATTTACCATTGGTGTTGCTTCGGTAGCTATTGGATCAGTTTTATTTGGTATTACACCGGCTTTAGCACAAGAAACTACAACTAATATTGATGTAAGTAAGGTAGAAACTCCTTTAGAAAGTGGAGCACCTGTATCAGAACCTGTAACTGAGGTAGTTTCTGGTAACTTAAATCACCTAGATAAGGATTTAGCTGATAAATTGGCTTTAGCGACTAATCAAGGAGTTGATGTTAATAAGCATAATTTGAAGGAAGAGACCTCGACACCAGAAGGAAACTCTGAACATCTTCCTGTAGAGTCCAATACAGGAAGTGAAGAAAGTATAGAGCATCATCCAGCAAAAATTGAAGGTGCAAATGATGCAGTCGTTCCTCCACGTGATTTTTTTGCCAGAGAGTTGACAAATGTAGAAACTGTTTTTGAAAGAGAGGATCTGGCTACTAATACTGGGAATGGGCAGAGAGTTGACCTAGCAGAAGAATTGGATCAGTTGAAACAACTTAAAAATGCTACCATTCATATGGAGTTTAAACCAGATGCCAATGCACCTCAATTTTATAATCTTTTCTCTGTGTCAAGTGATAAGAAGAAAGATGAATATTTTAGTATGTCTGTGAACAAGGGGACTGCAATGGTGGAAGCACGTGGTGCTGATGGAAGTCACTTTTATGGCAGTTATTCAGATGCATCTCTTAAAATAAAACCAGGACAATGGAATTCAGTTACTTTTACGGTAGAGAGACCAAAAGCAGATCAGCCAAATGGGCAGGTTCGTTTATATGTAAATGGAGTTTTATCTAGAACGAACACGAAATCAGGTCGCTTTATTAAAGATATGCCAGACGTCAATAAAGTACAGATTGGAGCTACTAGAAGAGCAAACCAAACAATGTGGGGGTCGAATCTTCAAATCCGTAATCTAACTGTATATAATCGTGCTCTAACCATCGAGGAAGTAAAAAAACGTAGCCAATTATTTGAAAGAAATGATTTAGAGAAAAAATTACCTGAAGGCGCTGAAGTTACTGAAAAGAAAGATATTTTTGAGAGTGGGAGAAATAACCAGCCAAATGGTGAAGGAATTAATAGTTACCGAATTCCAGCTTTATTAAAAACAGATAAGGGAACCTTGATCGCTGCGGGTGACGAACGACGTTTACACCATTTTGACTATGGTGATATTGGTATGGTAATTCGTCGCAGTCAAGATAATGGAAAGACTTGGGGAGATAAACTAACTATTTCTAATCTTCGCGATAATCCAGAAGCTACTGATAAGACTGCTACATCACCCCTTAATATTGATATGGTTCTAGTTCAAGATCCAACGACAAAACGGATTTTTTCAATTTATGATATGTTTCCAGAAGGGCGAGCTGTTTTTGGAATGCCAAATCAACCTGAAAAAGCTTATGAAGAAATAGGAGATAAAACTTATCAGGTTCTTTACAAACAAGGGGAGACGGAACGATATACACTAAGAGATAATGGTGAGATTTTCAATTCACAAAATCAAAAAACAGACTATCGAGTCGTGGTTAATCCTACAGAGGCTGGATTTAGAGATAAGGGAGATCTTTATAAAAATCAAGAATTAATTGGAAATATCTATTTTAAACAAAGCGATAAAAATCCATTCAGAGTAGCGAATACGAGCTATTTGTGGATGTCATATAGCGATGATGATGGAAAAACATGGTCTGCTCCAAAAGATATCACACCAGGTATTCGGCAAGACTGGATGAAATTCCTTGGAACAGGTCCTGGAACAGGAATTGTACTATGCAATGGCGCTCATAAAGGACGTATTTTAGTGCCAGCCTATACAACGAACAATATTTCGCATTTAGGCGGATCACAGTCTTCACGTTTGATTTATTCAGATGACCATGGACAAACTTGGCATGCTGGAGAGTCACCAAATGATAATCGACCTGTTGGAAATAGCGTTATCCATTCATCAAATATGAATAAAAGTAGTGCTCAAAATACAGAATCAACGGTTCTGCAATTAAACAATGGGGATGTAAAACTCTTTATGCGTGGATTGACTGGAGATCTTCAGGTTGCTACCAGTAAAGATGGTGGGGTTACTTGGGAGAAGACAATCAAACGTTATCCAGAAGTAAAAGATGCCTATGTTCAAATGTCAGCTATTCATACGATGCATGATGGTAAAGAGTACATTCTTCTTAGCAATGCTGCTGGACCAGGCCGTGAACGTAAAAATGGTTTAGTTCACTTGGCTCGTGTTGAGGAAAATGGTGAGCTAACTTGGTTAAAACACAATCCAATTCAGAATGGAGAATTTGCTTATAATTCATTGCAAGAGTTAGGTGGTGGTGAATACGGCTTATTGTATGAACATCGTGAAAATGGACAGAACTATTATACTTTATCCTATAAAAAATTTAATTGGGATTTTGTGAGTAAGGATTTGATTTCTCCGACAGAAGCAAAAGTTAGCCAAGCTTATGAGATGGGGAAAGGTGTTTTTGGTCTAGAATTTGATTCAGAAGTCCTGGTAAATCGAGCACCTATTTTGCGATTGGCAAATGGAAGAACAGCTGTCTTCATGACTCAGTATGATAGCAAAACTCTTTTATTTGCTGTAGATAAGAAAGATATTGGACAAGAAATTACTGGTATAGTTGATGGCAGTATTGAAAGTATGCATAATTTGACAGTCAACCTTGCTGGAGCAGGAATTCCTGGTGGGATGAATGCTGCGGAGAGTGTCGTGCATTATACTGAAGAATATACAGGTGCTTTGGGAACATCAGGTTTAGAAGGAGCTCCAACAATATCTGTTCCAGAATATGAAGGAGGAGTAAATTCTGAACTTGCCCTTGTTTCGGAGAAAGAAGATTATCGAGGAGGAGTAAATTCTGCTTCTTCTGTTGTAACAGAGGTTCCAGAGTATACTGGTCTTCTATCAACAGTAGGCTCAGAAGACGCTCCAACGGTATCAGTTCTAGAATATGAAGGAGGAGTAAACATTGACTCTCCGGAGGTAACAGAGGTTCCAGAATATAAAGAGCCAATAGGTACATCAGGATATGAGCTAGCTCCAACTGTTGACAAACCAGCATATACTGGAACTATAGAGCCATTGGAAAAAGAAGAAAATTCAGGAGCAATTATAGAAGAAGGAAACGTAAGTTCTATCACAGAAAACAATAATAAACCATTAAAAAATAACAATGTTACTACTAGTTCTATCATTTCAGAATCTTCCAAATTAAAACATACTTTAAAAAATGCAACAGGAAGTGTTCAAATTCACGCTTCAGAAGAAGTGTTGAAAAATGTTAAAGATGTTAAAATTCAAGAAGTTAAAGTCAGTTCTTTAAGTTCATTAAACTATAAAGCATATGATATCCAATTGAATGATGCAAGTGGTAAAGCTGTTCAGCCTAAAGGAACAGTAATTGTTACTTTTGCAGCGGAGCAGTCTGTGGAGAATGTTTATTATGTTGACTCTAAAGGAAACTTACACACACTTGAATTCCTACAAAAAGATGGGGAGGTCACTTTTGAGACAAATCATTTTAGTATATATGCTATGACTTTCCAACTTTCTTTGGATAATGTGGTACTTGATAATCATAGGGAAGATAAAAATGGTGAGGTTAATTCAGCATCTCCTAAGTTGTTATCAATAAATGGACACTCGCAATCTAGTCAACTGGAAAATAAAGTAAGTAATAATGAGCAGTCCAAGTTACCAAATACAGGTGAGGATAAGTCGATATCAACAGTTTTGCTAGGTTTTGTGGGTGTTATTTTAGGAGCCATGATTTTCTATAGACGAAAGGATAGTGAAGGTTAGTTATAAAATAATAGATATTACTTTTAAAAAGAAAATAAACCAGTCTAGAGTTCAGTAAAAAGATGGGAATTCTAGACGGGTTTAATTGATAGCAATGAATGGAAAATATTTAGATGTTGGTAAAAACTCAATTCCCAAACTCTCTGAAACTACTTTCAGAAACTGCTGTTCTATAAAGTACTTTTGAAACTGAAATCTATTATACTACAAAGTGTTGAAAGCGCTTTAAAAATAATATATAATAAACCCATAAGAACAAAGAAAAGGAGGAAAGAGGATGCCACAGATTACTAAAGAAGCCTTGATTGCACAAATCAAAGATGGAATCATCGTTTCTTGTCAGGCTCTTCCTCACGAACCGCTTTACACAGAAGCGGGAGGAGTCATTCCCTTGCTGGTCAAAGCGGCTGAGCAAGGTGGAGCAGTCGGTATCCGAGCAAACAGTGTTCGCGATATCAAGGAAATCAAGGAGGTTACAAACCTTCCAATCATTGGGATAATTAAACGAGATTATCCACCGCAAGAGCCCTTCATCACGGCTACGATGAAAGAAGTTGATGAATTGGCAGAACTGGACATCGAGGTGATTGCTCTAGATTGTACCAAGCGTGAACGCTATGATGGTTTGGAGATCCAAGAGTTTATTCGTCAGGTTAAGGAGAAATATCCTAACCAGCTCTTGATGGCTGATACAAGTACTTTCGAAGAAGGATTGGCAGCTGTTGAAGCAGGAATTGACTTTGTCGGAACAACCTTATCAGGATACACATCTTACAGTCCAAAAGTGGATGGTCCCGATTTTGAATTAATTAAAAAACTATGTGATGCCGGTGTAGATGTCATTGCAGAAGGGAAAATTCATACACCAGAACAAGCCAAACAAATCCTGGGATATGGAGTGCGAGGCATCGTTGTAGGTGGCGCTATTACTAGACCAAAAGAGATTACAGAACGCTTCGTTGCTGGTCTTAAATAACACAATTTAAAAACAGAGGAGAGTGGTGGATGCGTCGGATGAAATGAAAACGTATACAAATGCAATCTTACTCATTATCCAATATGGATACGCTTATCAATTAGGAGAATAAAAATGAAATTTAGAAAACTAGCTTGTACAGTACTTGCGGGTGCTGCGGTTCTTGGCCTTGCTGCATGTGGTAATTCTGGCGGTAGCAAAGATGCTGCTAAATCAGGTGGAGATGGCGCTAAAACAGAAATCACTTGGTGGGCATTCCCAGTCTTCACTCAAGAAAAAACTGGTGACGGTGTTGGAACATATGAAAAATCAATCATCGAAGCGTTTGAAAAAGCAAATCCAGATGTAAAAGTGAAATTGGAAACCATCGACTTCAAGTCAGGTCCTGAAAAAATCACAACAGCTATCGAAGCAGGAACAGCTCCAGACGTACTTTTTGACGCACCAGGACGTATCATCCAATACGGTAAAAACGGTAAATTGGCTGAGTTGAACGACCTCTTCACAGATGAATTCGTCAAAGATGTTAACAACGAAAATATCGTACAAGCAAGTAAAGCTGGAGACAAAGCTTACATGTATCCAATCAGTTCAGCTCCATTCTACATGGCTATGAACAAGAAAATGTTAGAAGAAGCTGGTGTTGCAAATCTTGTAAAAGAAGGTTGGACAACTGATGATTTTGAAAAAGTTTTGAAAGCGCTTAAAGCAAAAGGATATACACCAGGTTCATTGTTCAGTTCTGGTCAAGGGGGAGACCAAGGAACACGTGCCTTCATCTCTAACCTTTATGGAGCTTCTGTAACAGATAAAGATGTAACAAAATATACAACTGATGATCCTAAATTCGTCAAAGGTCTTGAAAAAGCAGCTGGCTGGATTAAAGATGGTTTGTTGAACAATGGTTCACAATTTGACGGTGGAGCAGATATCCAAAACTTTGCCAACGGTCAAACATCTTACACAATCCTTTGGGCACCAGCTCAAAACGGTATCCAAGCTAAACTCTTGGAAGCAAGTAAAGTAGAAGTGGTAGAAGTACCATTCCCATCAGATTCAGGTAAACCAGCTCTTGAATACCTTGTAAACGGATTTGCAGTATTCAACAACAAAGACGACAAGAAAGTTGCAGCATCTAAGAAATTCGTTCAATTCATCGCAGATGACAAAGAATGGGGTCCAAAAGACGTTGTTCGTACAGGTGCCTTCCCAGTTCGTACTTCATTTGGCAAACTTTATGAAGACAAACGTATGGAAACAATCAGTGGTTGGACTAAATACTATTCACCATACTACAACACTATCAATGGTTTTGCTGAAATGAGAACACTTTGGTTCCCAATGTTGCAATCTGTATCAAATGGTGACGAAAAACCAGCGGATGCTTTGAAAGCCTTCACTGAAAAAGCTAACGAAACAATTAAAAAAGCTACAAAACAATAAGCACTAAATCAGATTGATCCCTCCCTTTTCCCTGTGCAAAGTCTATGTAAGAAAAGGGAGGATTTTGTTTGAAATGTAAGGAACTGTCACGAAATTAAAATGAAGTTCTTACATAAGCGAATCTTAAAAAATTTCATTTTGATTTTAAAACAGTTCAAGAAAGTCAAAAAATTATTCTATTTGAAAGAGAGGTGCCGACTGTGAAAGTCAATAAAATTCGTATGCGGGAAACAGTGATTTCCTACGCTTTCCTAGCACCAGTATTATTCTTCTTTGTCATCTTTGTATTGGCTCCTATGATTATGGGATTCATTACAAGTTTCTTTAACTACTCAATGACGAAATTTGAGTTTGTGGGCTTGGACAACTACATTCGTATGTTTAAAGATCCTGTCTTTATGAAGTCTTTGATCAATACCGTGATTCTGGTTATCGGATCTGTACCAGTTGTTGTTCTATTCTCACTCTTTGTAGCATCTCAGACCTATCATCAAAATGCCATTGCCAGATCCTTCTACCGTTTCGTCTTCTTCCTTCCTGTTGTAACAGGTAGTGTTGCCGTAACAGTTGTTTGGAAATGGATCTATGACCCACTATCAGGGATTCTAAACTTTGTCCTTAAGTCAAGCCACATCATCAGCCAAAACATTTCTTGGTTGGGGGATAAAAACTGGGCGTTGATGGCGATTATGATTATCCTTTTGACTACATCTGTTGGTCAGCCGATTATCCTTTATATCGCTGCTATGGGGAATATTGACAATTCATTGGTGGAAGCAGCGCGTGTTGATGGTGCGACTGAATTGCAAGTGTTCTGGAAGATTAAATGGCCTAGCCTTCTTCCAACAACTCTTTACATTGCAATCATTACAACCATCAACTCATTCCAGTGTTTCGCCTTGATTCAGTTGTTGACATCTGGTGGTCCAAACTATTCAACAAGTACACTTATGTACTACCTTTACGAAAAAGCCTTCCAATTGACAGAATACGGTTATGCAAACACTATTGGCGTCTTCTTGGCAGTCATGATCGCTATCGTAAGCTTTGTTCAATTTAAAGTACTTGGAAACGACGTAGAATATTAAAGAAAGGAGACAGCTATGCAATCTACACAAAAGAAACCTTTAACAGCTTTCACTGTTATTTCAACTATTATCTTGCTCTTGTTGACCGTGCTGTTCATCTTTCCATTCTACTGGATTTTGACAGGTGCCTTCAAATCACAACCGGATACAATCGTTATTCCACCACAATGGTTCCCTAAAATGCCAACTATGGAGAACTTCCAACAACTTATGGTGCAAAACCCTGCTATGCAGTGGATGTGGAACTCTGTGTTTATCTCATTGGTAACCATGTTCTTAGTTTGTGCAACCTCTTCTCTAGCAGGTTATGTTTTGGCTAAAAAACGTTTCTATGGTCAACGTATTCTATTTGCCATCTTCATCGCTGCCATGGCACTTCCAAAACAAGTTGTCCTTGTGCCATTGGTACGTATCGTCAACTTCATGGGAATCCATGACACTCTTTGGGCAGTTATCTTGCCTTTGATTGGATGGCCATTTGGGGTCTTCCTCATGAAACAGTTCAGTGAGAATATCCCTACAGAGTTGCTTGAGTCAGCTAAAATCGACGGTTGTGGTGAGATTCGTACTTTCTGGAGCGTAGCCTTCCCGATTGTGAAACCAGGATTTGCAGCCCTTGCAATCTTTACCTTCATCAATACATGGAACGACTACTTCATGCAGTTGGTTATGTTGACTTCACGTCAAAACTTGACCATCTCACTTGGGGTTGCAACCATGCAGGCCGAAATGGCAACCAACTATGGTTTGATTATGGCAGGTGCAGCTCTTGCTGCTGTGCCAATTGTAACAGTCTTCCTAGTCTTCCAAAAATCCTTCACTCAGGGTATTACTATGGGAGCTGTTAAAGGATAAGAAAAGTAAACTGGTGTGTTAAGATGGCGGAAGTAGTCTTGGCATACTATGGAAATATAGAGTTATAAGTGTCTACAAAATGGAGGGTATGCAGTTACTTTATGAAGTTTTGTTAGACACTTATCAACTTAAGAATGATTTTAGTTAACTATCAGAAACGAAGGAAAGAGTATGATTTTTGACGATTTGAAAAATATTACCTTTTACAAGGGGATTCATCCTAATCTAGACAAGGCTATCGACTATCTCTATCAACATCGTAAAGATTCTTTCGAGTTAGGAAAGTATGAGATTGACGGGGACAGAGTCTTTCTAGTTGTTCAGGAAAATGTCCTCAATCAAGCTGAAAATGATCAATTTGAGCATCATAAAAACTATGCAGATTTGCATTTGCTGGTAGAAGGACATGAATATTCGAGCTACGGTTCACGTATCAAAGATGAAGCAGTAGCATTCGACGAAGCAAGTGACATTGGCTTTGTTCATTGTCATGAACACTACCCACTCTTGTTGGGTTATCACAATTTTGCGATTTTCTTCCCAGGAGAACCGCACCAGCCGAATGGCTATGCAGGTATGGAAGAGAAGGTTCGCAAATATCTCTTTAAAATTTTGATTGATTAAAAAATCAGGAGGAGCAAATATGGCACAAAAAGGAGTAAGCCTTATCAAGGCAGCATTTGATACAGATAACTTTCTCATGCGTTTTAGTGAGAAGGTCTTGGATATCGTGACAGCCAATCTTCTTTTTGTCGTCTCTTGTTTGCCCATCGTGACGATTGGAGTGGCTAAAATTAGTCTCTACGAGACTATGTTTGAGATTAAGAAGAGTAGACGTGTGCCTGTCTTTAGAATCTATTTAAGAGCTTTCAAGCAAAATCTGAAACTAGGTCTTCAGTTAGGTCTGCTTGAGTTGGGCATTGTCTCATTAAGCCTTCTAGACCTCTATCTCTTCTGGGGTCAGACAGCTATGCCTTTCCAAATGGTGAAAGCTATCTGTCTAGGCGTTCTTATCTTCCTCACTATCGTGATGTTGGCTAGCTATCCCATCGCTGCACGCTATGATTTGACTTGGAAAGAAGTCTTACAAAAAGGACTTATCTTGGCAAGTTTTAACTTTCCTTGGTTCTTCCTCATGTTAGCTATTCTCTTTCTTATTGTGATGGTTCTTTATCTGTCCGCCTTCACTTTACTTTTAGGTGGTTCAGCCTTCCTGCTTTTTGGGTTTGGGCTCTTGGTCTTTCTCCAGACTGGATTGATGGAGAAAATTTTCGCAAAATACCAATAGGATGGCTTGTCTATGAAACTACTTTCAAGCCATAAACATTTCAAAATTCATATCGAAACTAAAATCTAAGTGTACACAAGATATTGAAAGCGTTTTTCATAAGGTGTATACTAAACACGTAAAGAATAAATCCTGCTTTTAGCAGAAAAAAAGAAATCTTAGGAGAAAATCTATGTCAGATTTAAAAAAATACGAAGGTGTCATTCCAGCCTTCTACGCATGTTATGATGATCAAGGAGAAGTAAGTCCAGAGCGTACGCGTGCCTTGGTTCAATACTTCATTGATAAAGGTGTTCAAGGTCTTTATGTCAATGGTTCTTCTGGTGAATGTATCTACCAAAGCGTTGAAGACCGCAAGTTAATCTTGGAAGAAGTCATGGCAGTTGCCAAAGGTAAATTGACCATCATTGCTCACGTTGCTTGCAACAATACCAAAGATAGTATGGAACTTGCTCGTCATGCTGAAAGCTTGGGTGTAGATGCCATTGCAACGATTCCACCAATTTACTTCCGCTTGCCAGAATACTCAGTTGCTAAATATTGGAACGATATCAGTTCTGCAGCTCCAAAAACAGACTACGTGATTTACAACATTCCTCAATTAGCTGGTGTTGCTTTGACGCCAAGTCTCTACACTGAAATGTTGAAGAATCCACGTGTTATCGGTGTTAAGAACTCTTCTATGCCAGTTCAAGATATCCAAACCTTTGTGAGCCTTGGTGGGGAAGACCATATCGTCTTTAACGGTCCAGATGAACAGTTCCTAGGTGGTCGTCTCATGGGAGCTAAAGCTGGTATCGGTGGTACATATGGTGCGATGCCAGAACTCTTCTTGAAACTCAACCAATTAATTGCTGACAAAGACTTGGAAACAGCGCGTGAATTACAATACGCTATCAACGCTATCATTGGTAAACTCACTTCTGCACATGGAAATATGTATGGTGTGATTAAGGAAGTCTTGAAGATCAATGAAGGACTGAACATTGGCTCTGTTCGTTCACCATTGACACCAGTGACTGAAGAAGATCGTCCAGTTGTAGAAGCAGCTGCAGCCTTGATTCGTGAAACCAAGGAGCGCTTCCTCTAATCCATAAGGAGGTATTTATGACACACTACGTTGCAATTGATATCGGTGGAACAAATATCAAATATGGTTTGATCGACCAAGAAGGCCAACTTGTTGAATCGCATGAAATGCCAACAGAGGCGCATAAAGGTGGACCTCATATCTTACAAAAGACCAAAGATATCGTAGCCAGCTATTTAGAAAAAGGCCCAGTAGCAGGAGTTGCTATTTCTTCTGCTGGGATGGTGGATCCAGATAAGGGGGAAATTTTCTATGCTGGCCCTCAGATTCCTAACTATGCTGGAACTCAGTTTAAAAAAGAAATTGAGAGTACCTTTGAAATCCCTTGCGAGATTGAAAATGACGTCAACTGTGCAGGTTTGGCTGAGGCAGTATCTGGTTCAGGCAAGGGAGCGAGTGTGACACTTTGCTTAACCATTGGAACCGGTATCGGTGGTTGTTTGATTATGGATGGGAAAGTCTTCCATGGTTTTAGTAATTCAGCCTGTGAAGTCGGTTATATGCATATGCAGGATGGAGCTTTCCAAGACTTGGCCTCTACAACAGCCTTGGTGGAGTATGTAGCAGCAGGTCATGGAGATCCAGTTGACCATTGGAATGGTCGACGTATCTTTAAGGAAGCCACTGAAGGAAACAAGATCTGTATGGCTGGCATTGACCGTATGGTAGATTACCTTGGGAAAGGTCTGGCAAATATTTGTTACGTTGCTAATCCAGAAGTGGTCATTCTCGGTGGCGGTATCATGGGGCAAGAGGCTATCCTCAAGCCTAAAATTCGAAAAGCTTTGAAAGATGCCTTGGTACCAAGTCTAGCTGAAAAAACACGATTAGAATTTGCCCATCACCAAAATACGGCAGGGATGCTCGGTGCCTATTATCATTTTAAAACAAAACAATCCTAGTTTGGTTCAACCAAACTAGGATTTTCTAGGTACGACGGGCATGTAGTTCATCTGAGGTGTAAGTCCTCCGTGGGCACCTGCTACCAGTGAAGTCAATAACAATTTCCAAGCCTAACTATTGTGAGGTAGCGGATTAAAACGGTTTGGGGATAAACCGTTTTAAGTCTGATTCTGGAAATAAGAATCGGAAGAGGAAGGAATAGCGAAATCGTGTTTATACGAACAGGAACGTGATAGTATAGTCATTTAGTTTTAAAAAAGCAATCTAAACATTCAAAAATATTTGGGACTTCCCTTAATAAATCCGTTAATTTCTTTTTTAAGATAGCCCAAGCTTGCTCAATAGGATTCAAATCTGGTGAATAAGGTGGTAGAGGTAAGAAAAAGTGTCTATCTTGGATGCAGAGTTCATCCAAAATGTTCTTGGGATGAAAACTAGCATTGCCCATGACAATGATATGAGGTGTCTTCAAAGCAGGTAGGAGTTGCGTTTTGAACCATTTCACAAAGAAGTCGCTCGTCATACTTTCTTTGTAAATCATGGGAGCTATAAACTCTCCATCTACTTGTCCTGCAACAATTGAACTCCGCTCAAAACGCCGTCCTCTAATCTTTTCATAGACTTTCTTGCCTCTAGGAGTCCGTGCATAAGGATGATAGAGATAGCGGCCGATTCCCGTTTCGTCAATAGACTTGTTCGATACTATTTGAAGTAAGATTAGCTGGTTAAAAATTCAATAAGATGCCGAACAAATCTAGTATTAATATAAAAATTTTAAAAGATAATTTTTGTTAAATTTAAACTCCAACAGTAACTATTCTTACTGTTTTTATTGTATAGACAATCTTTTCTCTGAATAAAATCTGAATTTTCTCTGATATAATCTCAAATGTCAATGTTCAATAATTGTTTCTTCAGTAGGTGATAGTAAATAATCAAGAATCATTGAAACATTACCTTGGAGAACTTAAGGGGAAGGATTATTCACATATAGATGGAAAAGTTATGGATATTCCTGCGGGATTAGACAATGTTGTAACAGTAGGGTCAGTAAATGATAACGATTTTGTATCTAGTTTTTCAAATAAAGGAAATAATGTAATAGATATATATGCAACAGGAGGAGGAAGTCATAAACTAGCAACAGTTGGATATGAACAGTGGGCAAATGATAAAACATTTGAAAAAGAATGGGTTATTGTACCGACACTTGAAGGGAAATATACTTATGCTTATGGGACATCCATTTCAACACCAAAGGTTTCAGCAGCACTTGGGTTAATCATTGAGAAATATCATTTGAAAGATCAACCAGATGAGGTAATTAAATTATTGTATGATAATTGCTGTATAGGTAATGACATTGACGGCACTCAAATTAGATTATTAAATATTACGAATTTTGTTCAAGATAGTGTAAAATAGATTTGTACTAGTTTCTAAAAATTTAATTTAATAAATAAGAAATATTACAAACTGATGTATTGAGACTATTCTTTGTCAAAAATACGGAGCATTGCAGGTAGTTCTCTAAAATATTTTGAGGTGATAGAATGTATAAGATATTAGTTGTAGATGATGATTTTGAAATTTTGAAATTGATGCGAACTATTTTAGAGATGAAAAACTATCAGGTAACGACGTATCAAGAAGTGACCGTACCAATCAATATTAATAATTTCAAAGGATTTGATTTGATTTTATTAGATGTAATGATGCCTAATATAGATGGTATGCAAATTTGTAAGCAGATTAGAAATAAAGTAAGCTCCCCTATTATTTTTGTTAGTGCAAAAGATACCGAAGAAGATATAGTATCAGGATTGAATTTAGGAGGAGATGACTATATTACAAAACCTTTCAGCATCAATCAATTAATTGCTAAAGTTGCTGCAAATCTCAAACGAGAAGAACGATACAAACAAGGTGAATTAAGTAATCAAATTGTTCGAGAATTATCTCCAATAACAATTTATTTACAAGAAAAAATTGTTTGTATTAATGGAGATAGTCTTGCCTTTACAAGTAGGGAATATGATATCATAGAGCTATTATCTAGCAATCCAAGAAAAATTTTTACTGTACAAGATATATATGAAAACGTTTATGATGATGATGCTGAAACCCTCTTTCGTTCAATATCTGAGTATATCTATCAAATAAGATTAAAATTCTCATCCTATGGAATTAATCCTATAAAAACAGTTAGAGGTATGGGATACAAGTGGCATGATTAAGAAGAATAGTACAATTAGAGGACGTATAATAAGGACTGTTTTAGAACTAGTAACAGGTACGTTACTGAGTATACTTTTATTTTTTATATTTACTTATTTACTTGTTTTTACAGGACAATTAAATGTATACGACTCTAAAATTGAAATTTCAGTGAGTGATACCAGCAATTTAAGTGATGTAGTTCAAGCAATGAATAACTCTATATTTGACTATGTTGTATTTAATCGCAAGACAGGTACAATTGAAGCGGGTAATTATCAAAAAAAGGATTTGCCTGCCTATCGAGAAGTTTTTGCTAAAAATGAATCTGTAAGTAATAGTGAGGTGTATTATGTGTATTATGCTAATTCAGAGATTGTACTTACTGTCAGGCAACCCATGATACCTGAGTTTGTTAATCCGAATTTGCGTCACATTTCATTTAATCTATTTTCTTATTTATTTTTCTTCGTTTTCGAAACGATTTTACTCATTTGGTCACTTACTAGATTAATAAAAGAATTTTCAAAAAATTTTCTCCTCATACAAAAAAAAGCTTTAAACATGGGGCAGTTAACATTTAAAGAAAAAAAGATTCCCGCTCAAATACAAGAGTTCGATGAAATTCTCTCTGTATTATATCAAAAGGACGACGAGTTAACTAATTTACTCAAATCAGAGAGAAGGGAGAAGGAAGATTTATCTTTTCAAGTTGGTGCATTAGCTCATGATGTAAAAACTCCTTTAACAGTACTAAAGGGAAATTTAGAGTTGCTTGAATTAACTAACCTGACTGATCAACAGAAGGAATATACTCAGTCAATGAATAACAGTATAGTGATTTTTGAAAGATACTTTAGTTCAATGATTGATTATTCAAGATTACTAATTGAAGATAAAGATTATGGGGAACAGATATATTTACCTGATTTTTTAAGTGATCTGTCAGTAGAGGCGAAATCTGTAATGAATAATGCAAAGGTTGATTTCAAAATTATTAATACTACAAAATTAATGTTTTTTAAGGGAAATCGTTTTAATTTAAATAGGGCATTAATTAATATTTTAGCAAATGCAGCAAGATATAGTTCTGGAGAAAAAAAAGTTACTCTTACTATCATTGAGGAAACAGAGTATATTAATTTTGGAGTGTGGAACAATGGTCTCCCTTTTACTGAACAGTCCTTATTAAATGCAGATAAGTTATTTTATACTGAGAATAAAGGTAGGAATAATAAGCACTATGGTTTAGGGTTAGCATTTGCTAAACAAGTTGCAACTAGACATTTAGGAGAATTGTTTTTATCAAATCCAGATAGAGGTGGCGCTCAAGTGACGTTGCTTATTAAAAAATAATTCTGTAAGGATATATTAGATAGCTTCCATATAATAGTTATGTATAAAAATAGATGGTTTTCTAAATTGAGGACTGTCTATTTTTTTAATTTTGTAAAATTGGAAATTCTGAACAAATTTTGAAAAATAAAGTATAACATACAAGTATAAAACAAGGAGGAATTATAGTTATGAATATACAAGTTCAAAAACTTAGAAAATCATATAAGGATAGAGAAGTACTGAAAAATATTTCTTTTGAAATAAAAGAGGGGAGTATTTGTGGATTATTAGGTATTAATGGTGCAGGAAAATCAACAATTATGAAGATTATTTTTGGTCTTGAAAATGCTGATAGTGGTACGGTTATTTTTAATGGGAAAAAAAATGCGGGTATATATGAGATTGGAGCGCTTATTGAAACTCCAGCTATCTACATGAACTTATCTGCTTATGATAACTTAAAAACAAGAGCATTGTTATATGACATTTCTGACGAACGAATTAATGAAGTATTAAACTTGATTGGGCTATCTAATACGGGAAAGAAAAAAGCAGGGAGCTTTTCTTTAGGTATGAAACAACGTTTGGGATTAGGTATGGCAATAATTACTAGTCCAGATTTGCTCATTTTAGATGAACCTACCAATGGATTGGATCCAGATGGTATAAAGGAATTGTTGAATTTAATGATTTCTTTAAAGAAATCAGGAATGACAATTCTTTTATCTAGCCATCAACTGTATGAAGTTAGTAAAGTGGCAGATAAAGTTGTTATTTTACATGATGGTCAAATTTTTTACGATGGTTCGAATGTTCAAAGTGATGATTTAGAATCTTTATTTATAAGAATTGTTCATGGAGGTGACGCAATATGATAAAAATATTTAAATCAGAATGGTTAAAACAGCGAAAAAATACATCCAAAAAATTCTTGATAATAGCTCCTGGATTGTCGATTTTAATAGCGGTATTACTTGTTGGACCGAGTATTCTAGAAAGTTTTTCAATATATTGGTGGGAAGCCGTCTTTTTGTACACGCTTATTGGCTTGTTATTTTTATATGATTATAAAGCAGAAGAAGCTGCAGGAAACTTCCAGAATATATACTTTCGAAATGATAGCATAAAAATATATATCGTAAAGATACTTTTAAAATTAAAAGATTTACTCATTTCGAACGTATGGTTTTTAGCTATATTATTATTTACAAGTAATTTTTTGTATGGCGACTTAATATCATTGAATATAATTGGTGACTTAATTTGTTTAGTACTTATTTCGATAACATCCATATGGGTATTGCCACTCTTGTATCTATTTTCGAAACGGATCAACCCCTATATCTTAGTATCTATTAACTCCTTGATTTGTTTTTTGGTTGCACCTTTTATCGCTCAAAGTAGCTTTTGGTTCTTCTTTCCTTTTACATATCATTATAAAATTGCTTATAGTCTTATGTATATAAAACCGTCAGGAGATTTAGATTTAACAAATCATGTAACAGACGTTAAAATGGTAGTATTTACCGTATTTCTATCATTGATTCTATTTATTGTTTCTTTGTTAATGTTAAATTGGAGGTTAAGTAATGATCCAATTGCTAAAAAGTGAAATGATTAAATTTAAAGGTTCGTATCAACTATACATTATTTTGATTTTGTCTACTATACAACTATTGACAATTCCAATTTACATATTATCTGTAAATAACACAATTGTATTGGAAAATATTATCTTTTTACCCATGTTAGGCTATTGTATGATAACTACGATAATCACTTTATTAGTATCTGAACAAGAAATCAATGCTAATAATTATCAGAATATTAAAGGCTCGAGAAATACAGCCAGTATATGGGGAGCGAAAATTTTTGTGTTAGATTTACTATTATCTTTACTTACTATTCCTTTATGGGTAGTTGTAGGTATAGAGTTAGAACACTTTTCATATTATTTTTACGTAGGAATAGTTAGTTGGTTATTACTAATATTGCTAAATCATTTCCACATGCTATTGACATTGTTTATTGCGAAAGGTGGCAATTTACTTATTGCTGTTGTAGAAAGTTTATTTATATTATTTGCAACAAATAAAGTTTTTCTTAATATTTTTTGGATTCCAGTAATTTTACCAGTTAATATAATTTTAGAAAATAATTTTAGAAGCACAACTAATTTATTAGCTTTAACTTTTTATGTTGTATTATTGTTTGTTGCTAATTTAGTAGTTGTAAGCAGAAAAGGTGTTTAATTATATACTATGATTGAAATGAAGGGAGTGTTAAATTTTTGGATGGAAGTTTGGGAATTGTTTTGACTTTACTTTATATCCAAAATAAGTCTGTAAAGACATATTGGAGAGAGGCGTTATTGATTTTTGATAATTTAACTATAGAAAATTAGGAGGAGAACTATGAAATTCAAAAAAATCTATCTTTCCGTAATTTTTTTCTTAAGTTTACTTGGATTGACTGGATGCACATATGAGAAGTATGATGTTAAATTTCTCGACTCAAGTTATAATCGATTTGATTATAAAGGAGAGCATTATGGTGTAACTAATCAATTAATTTTATATGAAGATATTGAAAGTAAAGTAAGCAATCATGATGATATTTATGAAATATCTTACGATGATTCCAATAATGAAATAAAGAATGATTTATTGGAGATGGGTGACTTATATCAGACCAAGAATAGAGAATTTGCCATAAAAATTGATAGTACTTTCTATAAATGTAGACTACTTGATAATATTTCTAAAGAAGAACTCCTAAAAGTTTCTGACTTATTTTATGTTCACTTAGTAGGAGGATTTGCTATCAATGAGCAAGAAGCCAGAGAGTTGAAGATAGGGGAACAATCATTTACAATTACTGAAGAAATTATTCCAAAAGAAGAGCTTAGTGCTACAGTTGCTAACTTAGATAATCAAGTGAAGTCTGTCACTAGATTATCAGGGGAGCATGAAAGTTGGAAATATGGAGAAATTTGTTCTTTAAAAAATCAGTCTATCCATGAGAAAGTAGCAGTTAAATTGAATGGAGAATATCATTTGGCTTTCTTTAGAAGTTAGTTTGTATATTAGATATGTGACACAAAAATTTTTCCCAGCATCTTTCAAATCAAATTCCCTTGACTTTCTTTATAATTGTGAGATAATAAGTAAAATATATAAAGGAGTTATATAAAATGGCTATAGCGAATTCAAGTAAAATTGTGACCTTCCAAGCTAATAGAGAATTAGTAAATGATGCCATGGAAGTGTTAAAAGAAAAAAATCTCTCTCTTTCATCGGCACTTAGATTATTTTTAAAGAATGTTGCCGTAACAAATGAAGTAGATTTACTTAGTGAAGAGGAATTGGAGAAGGAGTATTTATTTAGACAATTACAAGCAGAAGTTCAAGAAAGTTATGCTAAGATTGAGGCTGGGAATTACTTGACAGATGAGGATGTTGTGACACGCTATGGATTATAAAAAATATAGGATTTTGTATTCTCCTAGAGTGATTGATAGTTTGGATAAAATATATCAGTATATAGCAGAGGAAATCGGTTCTGTAGAGTCTGCGAGACGAAAAGTGGCGAGTATCAGAAAAGATATTAATCGTCTAGAAATTTTCCCCCAAGCTGGATTTGATGCCGATGAAAAATTTGGTAAGAAATTAGACCCTCGCTACCAAACGCGAGGATTGGCCTTGAGTAAGGATTATATTGTATTATATACAATTGTTGAGGATACCGTCAGACTTGCTTATTTACTTCCTTCAAAAAGTGATTACATGAAATTATTCAAGACTAAGTCGAGATATGACTAATTCATAATCTAGAAGATGTATGTTTAGTGATGAATAAAAATCCTAGTTTGGCTCAGCCAAACTAGGATTTTCTTACACGTTTTTGTCTACGATAGCCATTGAGTTTCTTATTTTCCCAATAGCTATTAAAGATTTTCTCCTTGCTTTCACGATTGATTTCCAAAAAATAGGCATAAATCAAATCGATAAAGAAGAGCATAGGAAGTTGAGCAGATATACGTTGAATGTAGGAAGGCTGACTGTGGCTAGCAACAAGAACGTTTTCTGTATAGGTCTGACTATCTTTATTGGGAACACTTGTAAAGAGTACAGTCTTTGCCCCCATCTCCTTAGCGTCTAATAGACTATCTAAAATAGAAGGAGTTGTGCCAGAAAGTGAGAAACCAAGTACGAGACAATTTTCGTCCATAATACTGGTTGTCCAAGCAAAGCCGTCTTGATCGGTCAAAGCCTCGCAGACCACACCTAGACGCATGAAGCGTAATTTCATTTCGCGAGCAACGAGGCCAGAACTCCCTGTTCCGAAGAAGTAGACACGCTCAGCATCTTCGATTAACTGGGCAATTCGTTCTAGTTGGACTTCGTCAATCAAGTCTTGTGTTTGTTCCCTCATATTGCTATAGCTTCTGAGGACTCGTTTGGTCAGTGGACTGTGCTTGGAGACTTGGTTGGCTTGATTTTCTGCCTGATGTTGGTATTGGAAAATGAATTCTCGGTAGCCAGTAAAGCCACACTTTTTAGCAAAGCGAGTTAGTGCAGCCTGAGAGATATGTAATTTTTGAGTGACCTGTTGGGAAGATAAATCATCTGTAATCGTTTCAGCTTGCAAAAAATAGCGAGCGATTTCTTGCTCTAGGTCTGTCATTTCTTCAAAATGAAGATCAATAATGCTTGCGATATCTTGCGGGTTCATGATACTCCTTTATTTGAGTCTAGCTATTAATCGATAATTATTTTTTGTAGCTTTTGTAAATATTATATCATATAAAATAGTTATGTTTAAATAAAAAAACCATCAGAAACTAAATTAAAAAAGCTCACTTCTTTTCCATAATTTTCTTCTCAAATTGTGGTACAATGAAGAGTAAGATTTTAAATAGAAATGAGACTGACTTGTATGAGAAAATTTGATAGCCATTCGATTCCGATTCGGCTTAATTTATTGTTTTCAATTGTTATTTTGCTTTTTATGGCCATTATTGGTCGCCTGCTTTACATGCAGGTTTTGAATAAGGATTTTTATGAGACAAAATTAGCATCTGCTAGTAAAACAAAGGTGACCACTAGTTCGGCTCGGGGCGAAATTTATGATGCTAGCGGCAAGCCTTTGGTTGAAAATACTGTGAAACAAGTTGTTTCCTTTACTCGAAACAACAAAATGACGGCTGCAGATTTGAAAGAAACAGCAAAGAAGTTGCTAGCCTATGTGGGAGTTTCTTCACCAACATTGACTAATCGACAGTTGGCAGATTACTACCTAGCAGATCAAGATGTCTATAAGAAGGCAGTGGAAAGCTTACCACGTGAGAAACGCCTTAATTCTGATGGCAATCAATTATCTGAGTCTGAGCTTTACAATAACACAGTAGAAAGCATAGATCCAAGTCAATTGACCTACTCGGATGACGAAAAGAAAGAAATTTACCTCTTTAGCCAACTCAATGCAGTTGAAAATTTTGCGACAGGTATCGTTGCGACAGATTCCTTGACAGATACCCAGATTGCCTTGATTGCTTCGGCTTCTAAGAATTTACCTGGTATCAGTATTTCGACTTCCTGGGATCGAAAAGTTCTAGAAACTTCACTTTCTTCTATAGTAGGAAGTGTTTCTAGTGAAAAAGCGGGTCTCCCAGCTGAGGAAGCAGATGCTTATATTAAAAAGGGTTATTCTTTAAATGACCGTGTTGGAACCTCTTATCTAGAAAAACAATATGAAGAAACCTTGCAAGGGAAACGCTCGGTGAAAGAAATCCAGCTAGACAAGTATGGCAATATGGAAAGTGTCGAAAATATCGAAGATGGTACCAAAGGGAACAATATTAAACTGACCATCGATTTGGCCTTCCAAGATAGCGTGGACAATCTGCTTAAAAGTTATTTCAATTCCGAGCTAGGAAATGGTGGAGCCAAGTATTCTGAGGGTGTGTATGCAGTTGCTCTAAATCCAAAAACAGGTGCTGTGTTATCCATGTCAGGGATCAAACATGACCTGAACACGGGAGAGTTAACACAGGATTCCTTGGGAACTGTGACCAATGTCTTTGTACCCGGTTCGGTTGTTAAGGCCGCTACCATCAGCTCAGGTTGGGAAAATGGTGTTTTATCAGGAAACCAAACCTTAACAGATCAGCCTATTGTTTTCCAAGGTTCAGCTCCAATTTATTCTTGGTATAAATTGGCATATGGATCTTTTCCTATTACAGCTGTGGAAGCCTTGGAGTATTCATCTAATGCTTACGTGGTTCAAACCGCTCTTGGAATCATGGGCCAGACCTATCAACCAAATATGTTTGTTTTAACTAACAATTTAGAATCCGCTATGGGGAAACTTCGTTCGACATTTGCTGAATATGGTCTTGGAGCCTCAACAGGCATTGACCTTCCAAATGAGTCAACTGGTTTTATACCAAAAGAGTATAATTTCGCTAATTACATTACCAATGCATTTGGTCAGTTTGATAACTACACCCCAATGCAATTGGCCCAGTACGTTGGAACCATTGCTAACAATGGTGTTCGAATTGCACCTCACATTGTTGAGGGAATTTATGGAAATAATGAACAAGGCGGCTTAGGGAACTTAATCCAATCTATTGATACCAAGGAAATGAATAAAATTAATATTTCTGAGTCTGATGTTTCCATCCTCCAACAAGGATTTTATCAAGTTTCACATGGTGGGAGTGCTCTGACGACAGGTCGTGCCTTTTCCAATGGTGCAGCTGTATCCATTAGTGGTAAAACAGGTACTGCCGAAAGTTATGTTGAGGGAGGTCAAAAAGCTAACAATACCAATGCTGTGGCTTATGCACCATCAGATAATCCTCAAATCGCTGTAGCTGTTGTCTTCCCTCATAACACCAACCTTACAAATGGTGTCGGACCTTCTATTGCGCGCGATATTATCAACCTCTATAACCAACATCATCCAATGAATTAGAAAGGAACATATGCTTTATCCAACACCTATTGCTAAGCTAATTGACAGTTATTCGAAGTTACCGGGTATCGGGATTAAGACGGCTACCCGTCTGGCCTTCTATACTATTGGAATGTCTGATGACGATGTCAATGAATTTGCTAAAAATCTCCTTTCTGCTAAGAGAGAGCTAACCTATTGCTCCATCTGTGGTCGTTTGACTGATGACGATCCTTGTTCTATCTGTACCGATCCAAGTCGTGACCAGAAAACGATTTTAGTCCTCGAGGATAGTCGTGATGTGGCAGCCATGGAGAACATCCAAGAATACCATGGACTCTATCATGTCTTACATGGTCTTATTTCTCCCATGAATGGTATCAGTCCAGATGATATCAATCTCAAGAGTCTCATGACTCGTCTGATGGATAGCGAGGTTTCAGAAGTGATTGTGGCCACAAATGCTACGGCAGATGGTGAAGCGACATCCATGTATCTTTCACGTTTGCTCAAGCCAGCTGGGATCAAGGTTACGCGTCTAGCACGAGGTCTCGCTGTGGGAGCAGATATCGAGTATGCGGACGAAGTTACACTCTTACGAGCCATTGAAAATCGAACAGAGTTGTAAGTCTAGACAAATTAACACACTCAATTCATTTATACAAAAAATCAAGAAGGCCGATATTTGTTTTATCGGTCTCTTTTTAGATTTCTTGAAGACTAGTATCAGGTTCAAGTTTCAAAAAAAGAAGCAAATATGATATACTAAAGAGCGAGTATTCTATTAGAATTAGGACAAGTAATATGAAACAAACGATTATTCTTTTATACGGTGGGCGTAGTGCAGAGCGTGAAGTCTCTGTCCTTTCAGCTGAGAGTGTCATGCGTGCGGTCAACTATGATCGTTTCACAGTCAAGACTTTCTTTATTAGTCAGTCAGGTGACTTTATTAAAACGCAAGAATTTAGCCAGACTCCCGGTCAAGAGGATCGTCTTATGACCAATGAAACCATTGATTGGGATAAGAAAGTGGCACCAAGTGCTATCTATGAAGAGGGAGCAGTGGTCTTTCCAGTTCTTCACGGTCCGATGGGAGAAGATGGCTCAGTTCAAGGATTTTTGGAAGTTTTGAAAATGCCTTATGTTGGTTGTAACATCTTGTCATCTAGCCTTGCCATGGACAAGATCACGACCAAGCGTGTGTTAGAATCTGTCGGGATTGCCCAAGTTCCTTATGTGGCTATCGTTGAAGGCGATGATGTGACTGCTAAAATCACCGAAGTTGAAGAAAAATTGAATTATCCAGTCTTCACAAAACCATCAAACATGGGTTCAAGTGTCGGTATTTCTAAGTCTGAAACTCAAGAGGAACTCCGTCAAGCTTTGAAACTTGCCTTCCAATATGACAGCCGTGTCTTGGTAGAGCAAGGGGTAAATGCTCGTGAAATCGAGGTTGGTCTCTTGGGCAACTACGATGTCAAGAGTACGCTACCAGGAGAAGTAGTCAAGGATGTTGCCTTTTATGACTACGATGCCAAGTATATTGACAACAAGATTACCATGGATATCCCAGCTAAAATCAGTGATGATGTGGTAGCTGTCATGCGTCAAAATGCAGAAACTGCCTTCCGTGCCATTGGTGGCCTCGGTTTATCTCGTTGCGATTTCTTCTATACAGATAAGGGAGAGGTTTTCCTCAACGAGCTCAATACCATGCCAGGTTTCACCCAGTGGTCAATGTATCCACTACTTTGGGACAATATGGGAATCAGCTACCCAGAACTAATCGAGCGTTTGGTTTACCTTGCCAAGGAAAGTTTTGACAAGCGCGAAGCGCATTTGCTATAAAATGAAAGAGAGGGTAGAAGCCAGAACCATCACTGCAAGGTGACTAGAGTTCTCGAGCTTCGACCCTTTTTAAAGGAGTAGAAATGAAATTAACAATCCATGAAGTGGCTCAAGTTGTCGGAGCTAAAAATGATGTCAGCATCTTTGAGGATGCTCAGTTGGAAAATGCTGAGTTTGATAGTCGTTTGATTGCGGCAGGGGATTTATTTGTGCCACTCAAAGGTGCGCGTGACGGTCATGACTTTATCGAAAGAGCTTTTGAAAATGGTGCAGCAGTAACCTTATCTGAGAAAGAGGTTGCAAATCATCCCTATATTCTAGTAGATGATGTCTTGACTGCATTTCAAAAACTAGCTGCCTACTATCTTGAAAAAACGACTGTTGATGTTTTTGCAGTTACAGGTTCAAATGGTAAGACAACGACCAAGGATATGTTGGCACACTTGCTATCAACAACCTACAAAACCTACAAAACACAAGGCAACTACAATAATGAGATTGGTCTTCCTTACACAGTTCTCCATATGCCTGAAGGAACAGAAAAGTTGGTCTTGGAGATGGGGCAGGATCACTTGGGCGATATTCATCTCTTGTCAGAATTGGCTCGTCCAAAAACAGCCATCGTGACCTTGGTTGGAGAAGCCCATTTGGCCTTTTTCAAAGACCGTTCTGAGATTGCTAAAGGAAAAATGCAAATTGCTGATGGCATGGCGTCTGGTTCCTTGCTTTTGGCACCAGCAGATCCGATTGTAGAGGACTACTTGCCTACTGATAAAAAGGTGGTTCGTTTTGGGCAAGGAGCAGAGCTGGAAATCACAGACTTGATTGAGCGCAAGGACAGTCTGACCTTTAAGGCCAATTTCTTGGAGCAAGCCCTTGATTTGCCAGTGACTGGCAAGTACAATGCCACCAATGCCATGATTGCATCCTATGTTGCCCTGCAAGAAGGAGTGTCAGAGGAGCAAATTCGTCAGTCCTTCCAAGGTCTTGAATTGACGCGTAACCGTACTGAGTGGAAGAAAGCAGCCAATGGAGCAGATATCCTATCAGATGTTTACAATGCCAATCCAACCGCTATGAAGCTGATTTTGGAGACATTTTCTGCCATTCCAGCCAATGAAGGTGGCAAAAAAATCGCTGTCTTGGCGGACATGAAGGAACTTGGTGACCAGTCTATTCAGCTTCATAATCAGATGATTTTGAGCCTTTCTCCAGATGTGCTGGATACTGTTATTTTCTATGGAGAAGACATTGCTGAATTAGCCCAATTGGCTAGTCAAATGTTCCCAATTGGCCACGTTTACTACTTCAAGAAAACAGAAGACCAAGACCAATTTGAAGACCTAGTCAAGCAGGTCAAAGAAAGCCTTGGAGTCAATGACCAAATCCTACTCAAAGGCTCTAACTCTATGAATCTAGCCAAGTTGGTAGAAAGTTTAGAAAATGAAGCCAAGTGATTTTGTCAAACATTTACGTATTTCTAAATCCATTTTTGACAAATAGCATGGTATAATAAAATGCAGGAAAATTTTGAATCATGAGGAAGACTAGATGAATTTATGGGATATTTTCTTTACGACCCAAGCAACAGAACCACCCAAATTTGACCTTTTTTGGTATGTTAGCCTATTTACGCTTTTAGCTTTGACCTTTTATACAGCCTATCGTTATCGTGAAAAGAAGGTTTGCCAACGATTTTTTAAAATCTTGCAGGCTGTTCAGTTGATACTCCTTTATGGTTGGTATTGGGTCAATCATATGCCGTTGTCAGAAAGCCTACCTTTTTACCATTGCCGTATGGCTATGTTTGTAGTGCTCTTGCTTCCTGGTCAGTCCAAATATAAACAATACTTTGCATTATTGGGGACATTTGGGACACTAGCGGCCTTTGTTTATCCAGTGCCAGATGCCTATCCTTTCCCACATATTGCGATTTTATCCTTTATCTTTGGCCACTTAGCTCTCTTGGGGAATTCTCTAGTTTATCTATTGAGACAGTATAACGCGCGATTGCTGGATGTGAAGGGAATTTTTCTCATGACCTTTGCACTAAATGCCTTGATTTTTGTGGTCAATTTAGTAACAGGTGGAGATTACGGATTCTTGACAAAACCACCATTGGTTGGAGACCATGGCTTAGTAGCTAATTATTTGATTGTTTCTATAGCCTTGTCTGCTGCAATAACTTTGACTAAGAAAATCTTAGAACAATTTTTAGAACAAGAAGCAGAAAAAATGATTGCAAAGAAAGCTTGATTTTAAGCTTTCTTTTTTTCATAAATCTGATTTTTTATAACTTGTTTGGAAAATAAAAAAATCTAAGGAACGAATGTAAAAAAATGGTAAGTAAATTTAGGAAAAACTAAGCACGATTGGATTTTTTGTGTTATAATATTCTGTGAATAGCTATGCCCTATTTTAGCTATTTTGAATAGAAGTTTGAAACTTGGAAGAGAGAGGATGCGATGTAATGGCTAGAGATGGTTTTTTTACAGGCTTAGATATCGGAACTAATTCGATTAAAGTATTGGTTGCCGAACTTAGAAATGGTGAACTTAATGTAATTGGTGTAAGTAATGCCAAGAGTAAAGGTGTAAAGGATGGGATTATCGTTGATATTGAAGCAGCAGCAACTGCTATCAAGTCAGCTATTTCCCAAGCAGAAGAGAAAGCTGGCATTTCAATCAAATCAGTGAATGTTGGTTTGCCTGGAAATCTTTTGCAAGTAGAACCAACTCAAGGAATGATTCCAGTTACATCTGATACAAAAGAAATTACAGATCAAGATGTCGAAAATGTTGTCAAATCAGCTTTGACAAAGAGTATGACACCAGATCGTGAAGTCATTACTTTTATTCCAGAAGAATTTATCGTAGATGGTTTCCAAGGTATTCGTGACCCGCGTGGCATGATGGGTGTTCGTCTTGAAATGCGTGGTTTGCTTTACACAGGTCCCCGTACTATTCTTCACAATTTACGTAAGACAGTTGAGCGCTCAGGTGTTCAGGTTGAAAATATTATTATTTCACCATTGGCTTTGGTTCGTTCTGTCTTGAACGAAGGAGAGCGTGAATTTGGAGCTACTGTGATTGATATGGGAGCAGGTCAAACAACTGTTGCTACAATCCGTAACCAAGAACTCCAGTTTACAAATATTCTTCAAGAAGGTGGAGATTATGTCACAAAAGATATCTCTAAGGTCTTGAAGACTTCACAAAAACTAGCTGAAGGATTGAAATTGAACTATGGTGAAGCCTACCCTTCACTTGCAAGTAATGAAACCTTCCAAGTTGAAGTAATTGGTGAAGTAGAACCTGTAGAAGTTACAGAAAGCTACCTAGCAGAGATTATTTCAGCCCGCATTAAGCACATTTTTGAACAAATCAAACAAGAGTTGGAAAGAAGACATTTGTTGGATCTTCCAGGTGGGATTGTTCTGATTGGTGGAAATGCTATTTTACCAGGTATTGTAGAACTTGCACAGGAAGTGTTTGGCGTTGGCGTCAAACTTTACGTTCCAAATCAAGTTGGAATCCGTAATCCTGCCTTCGCTCATGTGATTAGCTTGTCTGAATTTGCTGGTCAATTGACTGAGGTGCATTTGTTAGCACAACGAGCAGTCAAGGGTGAAGATACTTTGCGTCACCAACCAATTAATTTCGGTGGGATGATTCAACGTGTTACGCAAGTAGCACAACCTACCCCTATTCAACCAGTTCAAAATACTGAGGTAGAGCAATCAGCTTCTACAAACGTAGTTGCTCCGAAAGAAGATAAAGTATCTTCTCAAAACAAACCAAAAATCGCAGATCGCTTCCGTGGTTTAATTGGAAGTATGTTTGATGAATAAAAGAGGAAAAATAAACTATGACATTTTCATTTGATACAGCGGCTGCTCAAGGTGCAGTGATTAAAGTAATCGGTGTTGGTGGAGGTGGTGGTAACGCCATTAACCGCATGGTTGACGAAGGTGTTGCAGGCGTAGAATTTATCGCAGCAAACACAGATGTACAAGCTTTGAGTAGTACTAAAGCAGAGACAGTAATTCAATTGGGTCCTAAATTGACTCGTGGTTTGGGTGCTGGAGGTCAACCTGAAGTTGGTCGTAAAGCTGCTGAAGAAAGCGAAGAAACATTGACAGCTGCTATCAGTGGAGCGGATATGGTCTTCATTACTGCTGGTATGGGAGGTGGATCAGGTACTGGTGCGGCTCCTGTTATTGCTCGTATTGCTAAAGATTTGGGTGCTCTTACAGTTGGTGTTGTGACACGTCCTTTCGGTTTTGAGGGAAGCAAACGTGGTCAATTTGCTGTTGAAGGAATCAACCAACTTCGTGAACATGTGGATACCCTATTGATTATTTCAAACAACAACTTGCTTGAAATTGTTGATAAGAAAACTCCACTTCTTGAAGCTCTTAGCGAAGCAGATAACGTACTTCGCCAAGGTGTTCAAGGGATTACGGATTTGATTACAAACCCTGGTTTGATTAACCTTGACTTTGCCGATGTGAAAACAGTTATGGCAAATAAAGGGAACGCCTTGATGGGTATCGGTATCGGTAGTGGAGAAGAACGTGTGGTAGAAGCAGCTCGTAAGGCAATCTACTCACCACTTCTTGAAACAACTATTGACGGTGCTGAAGATGTTATCGTTAACGTTACTGGTGGTCTTGATTTGACCTTGATTGAAGCTGAAGAAGCATCAGAAATCGTCAATCAAGCAGCTGGTCAAGGAGTGAACATCTGGTTGGGAACATCTATTGATGAAAGCATGCGTGATGAAATTCGCGTAACAGTTGTTGCAACTGGTGTTCGTCAAGATCGTGTTGAAAAAGTTGTTGGACATGCACCAAAACAAGCAGTTCGTCATGAGCAAGCAAGTCCTAGTCATGCACACAATCATAATCGTCAGTTTGATATGGCTGAAACTGCAGAAATTCCAAGTCCAGCACCTCGCCGTACAGAAACTTCTCAATCTTCAGCATTTGGTGATTGGGACTTGCGTCGTGAGACAATTGTTCGACCAACTGATTCAGTTGTATCACCAGTTGAACGTTTCGAAGCACCATCTTTACACGATGAGGATGAATTAGACACTCCTCCATTTTTCAAAAATCGTTAAGTAAATGAATTTGAAAGAAAATACAGAACGTGTTTTTCAACAAATAAAAGATGCAAGTCAGCAGTCAGGAAGAGAAGCCAATTCTGTTTCGGTTGTTGCTGTTACAAAATATGTAGACGTACCGACAGCGGAGGCTTTGCTTCCGCTAGGTGTGCATCATATTGGTGAAAATCGTGTGGATAAATTTCTTGAGAAATATGAAGCTTTAAAAGATAGAAATATTACCTGGCATTTGATTGGAACCTTGCAAAGACGCAAGGTCAAAGATGTCATTCAGTATGTTGATTATTTCCACGCTTTGGATTCATTAAAACTAGCAGAGGAAATTCAAAAAAGAAGTGACCGAGTTGTTAAGTGTTTCTTACAAGTAAATATCTCAAGGGAAGAGAGCAAACATGGTTTTTCAAGGGAAGAACTATTGGAGCTCTTGCCAGAATTGGCCACCTTAGATAAAATCGAATACGTCGGCTTGATGACCATGGCTCCTTTTGAAGCTAGTAGTGATGAGTTGAAAGAGATTTTTAAAGCTACGCAGGATTTGCAACTAGAAATTAGAGAAAAACAAATTCCCAATATGCCAATGACGGACTTGAGTATGGGTATGAGTCGTGACTACAAGGAAGCGATTGAATTTGGCTCAACATTTGTCAGAATTGGTACAGCATTTTTTAAATAGGAAAGAAATATGTCTTTAAAAGATAGATTTGATAAATTTATAGATTATTTTACAGAAGATGGAGAAGATGTTGGTACTGCATATCAGCCTAAAGCTGAAGAGCCGATTGTGACTCCAGTCCCTTCTGTTCAAGAGTTGCCTCAACAAGCTGGTAGCACGCCATCTAAAGATAAAAACATCACTCGTCTTCATGCCCGTCAACAAGAGTTGGCTATGCAAAGTCAACGTTCTACTGATAAGGTGACAATTGATGTTCGTTATCCACGTAAATACGAAGATGCCACAGATATTGTTGATTTATTAGCTGGTAACGAAAGTATTTTGATTGATTTCCAATATATGACAGAAGTTCAAGCTCGTCGTTGTTTGGACTATCTGGATGGGGCGCGCCACGTTTTAGCTGGTAACATGAAAAAGGTAGCATCTACTATGTACCTGCTGACACCAGTTGATGTTGTCGTCAATATTGAAGACATCAAAATTCCAGATGAATCACAAAATGGTGAATTTGGCTTTGATATGAAACGTACGAGAGTGAGATAATGCTCTTTCTCATTCGTTTTATTCAAAATGCAGTGGATATCTATTCACTGATTTTAATCGTGTTTGCTCTGATGTCTTGGTTCCCTAATGCTTATGAATCACGTCTTGGACGCTTGATCATTAGTTTAGTGAAACCGATAATAGCTCCCTTGCAACGTTTACCCCTCCAGATTGCAGGTCTTGATTTGTCTGTCTGGATTGCGGTATTACTAGTTCACTTCCTAGGGGAGCAGTTGATTCGACTTTTAGTAATCTTTCTATGAACAAGATGATTTATCAACACTTTTCTAAGAATGATTCGTCTTTTATTGATAAGGGAGTAGAATGGATAAAAAAGGTAGAAGATTCTTATTCTCCTTTTTTAACACCCTTTGTAAATCCCCATCAAGAAAAGATTTTAAAGGTGCTAGCATCAACCAACGGCATCTCCTACATGAGCAGTCGGCAGTTTCTTGAAACTGAATATGTACGGGTACTCCTGTATCCTGATTATTTTGAGCCGGAATTCTCTGATTTTGAACTATCCTTGCAAGAAATAGTCTATGCTAATAAGTTTGAATGCTTAACGCATGCAAAAATATTAGGGACTGTTTTAAATCAGCTGGGAATCGATAGGAAGCTATTTGGTGATATCTTAGTCAATGAAGAGAGGGCACAGATTATCATTAATCGACAGTTTATGCTCCTTTTTCAAGACGGCATTACGAAAATTGCTCGTTTACCGGTTCGTCTAGAAGAACGGGATTTTACTGAGAAAATTGCTACAGTAGAAGATTATCAAGAATTAGATATTTGTATTTCTAGTTCTAGATTAGATGTTTTTCTGGCAGGTGTCTTCAAGCTGTCTAGAAATCAGGCAAGTCAGTTAATTGAAAAACAGGCAGTCCAAGTGAATTACCATTTAGTTGAAAAATCAGATTATGCAGTTCAAGTTGGTGATTTGATTAGTGTTAGGAAATTTGGTCGATTGAAACTCGTTAGAGATAATGGGCAAACAAAAAAAGATAAAAAGAAATTAACGGTCCAATTGTTATTAAGTAAGTGAGGAAAAATATGCCAATTACATCGTTAGAAATCAAAGATAAAACCTTTAGCACACGCTTTAGAGGGTTCGATCAAGAAGAAGTAGATGAATTTTTAGATATTGTAGTCCGTGATTATGAAGATTTGGTTCGCTCTAATCATGATAAGGATTTACATATTAAGAGTTTGGAAGAGCGTTTGTCTTACTTTGATGAGATGAAAGATTCATTGAGTCAATCTGTATTGATTGCACAGGATACAGCTGAGCGAGTAAAACATGCTGCAACTGAACGTGCAAATAATATTATCCACCAAGCAGAGCAAGATGCACAACGCTTGCTGGAAGAAGCTAAGTACAAGGCAAATGAAATTCTTCGTCAAGCAACTGACAATGCTAAGAAGGTTGCTGTTGAAACAGAAGAATTGAAGAACAAGAGTCGTGTCTTCCATCAACGTCTTAAATCTACAATTGAGAGCCAGTTAGCAATTGTTGAATCTTCAGATTGGGAAGATATTCTTCGCCCAACAGCGACTTATCTTCAGACAAGTGATGAAGCTTTCAAAGAAGTGGTCAGTGAAGTCTTAGGTGACTCTGTCTTGCAACAACATCAAGAGGAAGAACCAATTGATATTACTCGCCAGTTTTCTCCCGAGGAAATGGCAGAGTTGCAAGCGCGTATCGAAGCGGCTAATAAGGAACTTGCAGAAGCCGAAGCAAGAGCTGAGCAGGAACAAGTGGTTTCACCAGCTCCGGTTGTTGAAGAAAGTCCAGCTCATCCAGTTGGTCCAATGTATGAAGAGCCAGAAGTAGCTCCAAGCCATTATTCAGGACCAACACCAGCTACTGAAGCTGTAAACTCAGAACCAGGTTTTGCGGCACCGCAAGAATCTGTTACAATTTTATAAGAAATGATTTGAGAACAATATCTTATCCTTATATTTCCAGCGAGCAGGAGATGGTGTGAGTCCTGTAATCCCTAATGATAAGATTATCCTCTCAAAAACTCAAGTCTGAAGCTAGTAAGATTTGACGTTCCCCACGTTACGGGAAAAGAGGGAGAAAGATTAGATCTTTTTCCGAACAAAGGTGGTACCACGATTTTCGTCCTTTTTGGCAGTCGTGGTTTTTAATTTGTTATTATTTATAAAGGAGATACCATGAAACTCAAAGATACCCTTAACCTTGGGAAAACAGCTTTCCCAATGCGTGCAGGACTTCCTACCAAAGAGCCAGTTTGGCAAAAGGAATGGGAAGATGCAAAACTTTATCAACGTCGTCAAGAATTGAACCAAGGAAAACCTCATTTCACCTTGCATGATGGCCCTCCATACGCGAACGGAAATATTCACGTTGGACACGCTATGAACAAAATTTCAAAAGATATCATTGTTCGTTCAAAATCAATGTCAGGTTTTTACGCACCATTTATCCCGGGTTGGGATACTCATGGTCTGCCAATCGAGCAAGTTTTGGCAAAACAAGGTGTCAAACGTAAAGAAATGGACTTGGTTGAGTACTTGAAACTTTGCCGTGAATACGCTCTTTCTCAAGTAGATAAACAACGTGAAGACTTTAAACGTTTGGGTGTTTCTGGTGACTGGGAAAATCCATATGTGACTTTGACTCCTGACTATGAAGCAGCCCAAATCCGTGTCTTTGGTGAGATGGCTAATAAAGGTTATATCTACCGTGGTGCCAAGCCAGTTTACTGGTCTTGGTCATCTGAGTCGGCTCTTGCTGAAGCGGAGATTGAATACCATGACTTGGTTTCAACTTCTCTTTACTATGCCAATAAGGTAAAATATGGCAAAGGTGTTCTAGATACAGATACTTATATCGTAGTCTGGACAACAACTCCATTCACCATCACAGCTTCTCGTGGTTTGACTGTTGGTGCAGATATTGATTACGTTTTGGTTCAACCTGCTGGTGAAACTCGTAAGTTTGTGGTTGCTGCAGAATTATTGACTAGCTTGTCTGAGAAATTTGGCTGGGTTGATGTTCAAGTTTTGGCAACTTACCGTGGTCAAGAATTGAATCATATCGTAACAGAACACCCATGGGATACAGCTGTAGATGAATTGGTTATCCTTGGTGACCACGTTACGACTGATTCTGGTACAGGTATCGTCCATACAGCCCCTGGTTTTGGTGAGGATGACTACAATGTCGGTATTGCTAATGGTCTTGAAGTCGCAGTGACTGTTGACGAACGTGGTATCATGATGAAGAATGCTGGTCCTGAGTTTGAAGGTCAATTCTATGAAAAGGTAGTTCCAACTGTTATTGACAAACTTGGTAACCTCCTTCTTGCCCAAGAAGAAATTTCTCACTCATACCCATTTGACTGGCGTACTAAGAAACCAATCATCTGGCGTGCAGTACCACAGTGGTTTGCCTCAGTTTCTAAATTCCGCCAAGAAATCTTGGACGAAATTGAAAAAGTGAAATTCCACTCAGAATGGGGTAAAGTCCGTCTTTACAACATGATCCGGGACCGTGGCGACTGGGTTATCTCTCGTCAACGTGCTTGGGGTGTTCCGCTTCCTATCTTCTACGCTGAAGATGGTACAGCGATCATGACTGCTGAAACGATTGAACACGTAGCTCAACTTTTTGAAGAACATGGTTCAAGCATTTGGTGGGAACGTGATGCCAAAGATCTCTTGCCAGAAGGATTTACTCATCCAGGTTCACCAAATGGTGAGTTCAAAAAAGAAACAGATATCATGGACGTTTGGTTTGACTCAGGTTCATCATGGAATGGAGTTGTTGTAAATCGTCCTGAGTTGACTTATCCAGCAGACCTTTACCTAGAAGGTTCTGACCAATACCGTGGTTGGTTCAACTCATCACTCATCACATCTGTTGCCAACCATGGTGTAGCACCTTACAAACAAATTCTGTCACAAGGTTTTGCCCTTGATGGTAAAGGTGAGAAGATGTCTAAATCTCTTGGAAATACCATTGCTCCAAGTGATGTTGAAAAACAATTTGGTGCTGAAATCTTGCGTCTTTGGGTAACAAGTGTGGATTCAAGCAACGACGTGCGTATCTCTATGGATATCTTGAGCCAAGTCTCTGAAACTTACCGTAAGATCCGTAACACTCTTCGTTTCTTGATTGCCAATACCTCTGATTTTAACCCAGCTCAAGATTCAGTAGCTTACGATGAGCTTCGTTCAGTTGATAAGTACATGACGATTCGCTTTAACCAGCTTGTCAAGACCATTCGTGATGCTTATGCAAACTTTGAATTCTTGACAATCTATAAGGCCTTGGTGAACTTTATCAACGTTGATTTGTCAGCCTTCTACCTTGATTTTGCTAAAGATGTTGTTTACATCGAAGGTGCTAAATCATTGGAACGCCGTCAAATGCAGACTGTCTTCTATGACATTCTTGTGAAAATCACGAAACTCTTGACACCAATCCTTCCTCACACTGCGGAAGAAATTTGGTCATACCTTGAGTTTGAAACAGAAGACTTTGTTCAATTGTCAGAACTGCCAGAAGCAGAAACTTTTGCTAATCAAGAAGAAATCTTGGATACATGGGCTGCCTTCATGGACTTCCGTGGTCAAGCTCAAAAAGCCTTGGAAGAAGCTCGTAATGCCAAAGTTATCGGTAAATCACTTGAAGCACACTTGACAGTTTATCCAAACGAAGTTGTGAAAACTCTACTCGAAGCAGTAAACAGCAATGTAGCTCAACTTTTGATTGTGTCTGAATTGACCATCGCAGAAGGGCCAGCTCCAGAAGCTGCCGTAAGCTTCGAAGATGTATCCTTCACAGTTGAACGCGCTGCAGGCCAAGTATGTGACCGTTGCCGTCGTATCGACCCAACAACAGCAGAACGTAGCTACCACGCAGTCATCTGTGACCACTGTGCAAGTATCGTAGAAGAAAACTTTGCGGACGCAGTCGCAGAAGGATTTGAAGCGAAATAAGGTTGAGAAGTCTAGGGAAAACTCCATTTGAGAAGAAAAGACAACTAATTTTATAGTCTATTAAACGCATTGTATCACGTTTTTGAACACCTGATACGATGCGTTTTTATCATGTTTGTACCTTTTTGTCCTGCTCTTGTTTCAATCAACTCTACACCGTTATATATTATAGAAATTCAAAAAGCTCATGATTCATCTGAAAAGCAGATTTCATGAGCTTTTATCGTAATTCTAAATAGATTCATTAATCAAGTTTTTGAGATTTAATAGGAGATGCTCTAAAGTTAGGACTGTTTTCTCATGATGATCTTGCTGGTAGAGATTTTGAAAATAGTCTTGGATATCGTCTTCAAAATGTTGAGGTAGATGAGAGCAATTGTTTTTTGCGTACTGGAGCATGCGTTTTTCTCCTGGATGGAGCTGCTCATTGAAGGCAAAGAGCAAATCGAAGTAAGAAGCGAAAAACTCGCTACTTCTGTGATTAATGCTGAGTAAGTCTTTGCGTTTGAGGGCTTTTTTGATTTGTCTTGAAAAAGCTGGCATAGCTTGGTCTAGAAGCAGGAATTGCTTGTTGATGATATTCTTTTTCAGCTCAGCTGGATAAGGAAGATTGTACTTTTTCTGGAGGGCAGCATAGTGACCATCTCGATCGTAGAGAATCTTGCTGTTGAGTAGATTGTACCACATACAAGTAGTGTAAGAATTCTGGGCTTGGTGCTCTAAAACTACGACCTGTAAATTTTTGTCAAATTCGTCTAGAGAGCGGTAAATCAGTTCAATCTCTATGCCATTATTGAGAACACAATCATCCTCCAATTCCCAAAATTGATTGCCGATTTCCATATAGGAGCAGTATTTACTGAGAATTTCTTTTCGGATGTCTGGCGAGAGGGGAGCACTGAGGTAGACATATACATCATAGTCAGAGTCTTTGTCAAAATCTTGTCCAGCCCGTGATCCTCCTAGAGCTAGTGCCTCTACTTGTTCCAGTTGAGCCAATTCTTTAAAGAGCTGTTGTGGCATAATGGTAACCTTCTTTATTTTTTGACATCATTCTAACAAAAAGTAGGGAGACTAGCAAGAGTGAAATGGAAATTTCTTCTCACATAATTGCTGATCTTGTTCAAAGCAACCCAACTGCCAAACAGTCGGTTCCTTTTTGGTTTTGACTAGCTTTTTTGTGAAAAATTGTGTAAAATAGAATAGATAAACGAGGGGAAACCTCGGAAAATTTAAAGGAGAATCCATCTAATGGTAAAATTGGTTTTTGCTCGCCACGGTGAGTCTGAATGGAACAAAGCTAACCTTTTCACTGGTTGGGCTGATGTTGATTTGTCTGAAAAAGGTACACAACAAGCGATTGACGCTGGTAAATTGATCAAAGAAGCTGGTATCGAATTTGACCAAGCTTACACTTCAGTATTGAAACGTGCGATCAAAACAACTAACTTGGCTCTTGAAGCTTCTGACCAATTGTGGGTTCCAGTTGAAAAATCATGGCGTTTGAATGAACGTCACTACGGTGGTTTGACTGGTAAAAACAAAGCTGAAGCTGCTGAACAATTTGGTGATGAGCAAGTTCACATCTGGCGTCGTTCATACGATGTATTGCCTCCAAACATGGACCGTGATGATGAGCACTCAGCTCACACTGACCGTCGTTACGCTTCACTTGACGATTCAGTCATTCCAGATGCTGAAAACTTGAAAGTGACTTTGGAACGTGCCCTTCCATTCTGGGAAGATAAAATCGCTCCAGCTCTTAAAGATGGTAAAAACGTATTCGTAGGAGCTCACGGTAACTCAATCCGTGCCCTTGTAAAACACATCAAAGGTTTGTCAGATGACGAAATCATGGACGTGGAAATCCCTAACTTCCCACCATTGGTATTCGAATTCGACGAAAAATTGAACGTCGTTTCTGAATACTACCTTGGAAAATAAAAAATTGTAAGTCTAGAATTGATTTCTAGGCTTTTTATGTTAGTATGGTAGTATGATAAGGAATAAAAAACAAGATTATGTATTGGCTTACAAGCAACCAGCGTCAACAACATATAAGGGTTGGGAAGAAGAGGCTTTACCAATAGGCAATGGTTCTTTAGGGGCAAAAGTATTTGGCCTTATAGGGGCTGAGCGGATTCAATTCAATGAAAAAAGTCTCTGGTCTGGTGGTCCACTTCCTGATAGTTCAGATTATCAGGGTGGAAATCTTCAAGATCAGCATAACTTTTTAGCTGAGATTCGGCAGGCTCTGGAGAAGAGAGACTACAATACTGCTAAAGAACTGGCTGAACATCACCTAGTCGGGCCAAAAACGAGTCAATATGGGACCTATCTGTCCTTTGGGGATATTCATATTGAGTTTAGCAAGCAAGGCAAGACTTTGTCTCAAGTGACGAATTACCAGAGACAGCTGAATATCAGTAAGGCGCTTGCGACGACTTCTTATGCCTATAAGGGAACGCGATTTGAACGTGAAGCCTTTGCGAGTTTTCCAGATGATCTCTTGATTCAGCGCTTTACTAAGGAAGGGGCGAAAACTCTAGATTTTACTATAGAACTGTCGCTAAGTCGTGATTTGGCTTCTGATGGAAAGTATGATCAGGAAAAATCTGATTACAAGGAATGCAAGTTGGATATTGCTGATTCTCATATCTTGATGAAGGGGAGGGTTAAGGACAATGCCCTCCAATTTGCTAGTTGTCTAGCTTGGGAAACAGATGGGGATATTAGAGTTTGGTCAGATAAGGTTCAGATATCAGGAGCCAGTTATACCAATCTTTTCTTGGCTGCTAAGACTGATTTTGCCCAAAATCCTGCTAGTAATTATCGCAAGAAAATAGATTTAGAGCAACAGGTAAAGGACTTAGTGGAGATAGCTAAAGAAAAGGGCTATGCCCAATTGAAATCAAGGCATATTCAGGACTACCAAGCCTTATTCCAGCGTGTTCAATTGGATTTGGGGTATGATGTTGACACATCCACTACAGATGATTTGCTAAAAAATTATAAGCCACAAGAGGGGCAGGCTTTGGAGGAACTGTTCTTCCAGTATGGGAGGTATTTATTGATTAGTTCTTCCAGAGATTGCCCAGATGCTCTACCAGCTAACCTACAGGGAGTCTGGAATGCGGTCGACAATCCTCCTTGGAATTCGGACTATCACCTGAATATCAACTTGCAGATGAATTATTGGCCAGCCTATGTGACTAACCTCTTAGAAACGGCCTTTCCGGTCATCAACTATATCGATGATTTGCGTGTCTATGGTCGCATAGCGGCTGCAAGGTATGCAGGAATCGTTTCTCAGAAAGGGGAAGAGAATGGTTGGTTGGTCCATACTCAAGCGACTCCTTTTGGCTGGACGGCACCTGGTTGGGATTACTATTGGGGCTGGTCGCCAGCTGCCAATGCGTGGATGATGCAAACGGTCTATGAAGCCTATACATTTTATAGGGACCAAGACTATCTCAGGGAGAAAATTTATCCCATGTTGAGGGAAACGGTTCGTTTTTGGAATACCTTTTTACATGAGGATAAGGAGGCCCAGCGTTGGGTATCTTCTCCATCTTATTCGCCAGAACATGGGCCGATTTCGATTGGCAATACCTATGACCAATCTCTGATTTGGCAATTATTCCATGATTTTATTCAGGCTGCTCAAAAATTGAGGCTGGATGAAGACTTGTTGACGGAAGTCAAAGAAAAGTATGATTTATTAAATCCTCTTCAAATTACTCAATCTGGTCGAATCAGGGAGTGGTATGAGGAGGAAGAGCAGTATTTTCAAAATGAGAAAGTGGAAGCTCAACATCGGCATGCTTCCCATCTGGTGGGACTTTATCCTGGAACTCTCTTTAGTCATAAGGGGCAAGAGTATCTTGATGCGGCGCGTGCTAGCCTCAATGATCGTGGAGATGGGGGAACAGGCTGGTCCAAGGCTAATAAGATCAATCTCTGGGCGCGTTTGGGAGATGGCAATCGAACCCATAAATTATTAGCAGAGCAGTTAAAGACATCCACCTTGCCCAATCTTTGGTGTAGCCACCCTCCTTTTCAGATAGATGGTAATTTTGGTGCTAGCAGTGGCATGGCAGAAATGTTACTCCAGTCTCATACAGCTTATCTGGTGCCCCTAGCTGCCCTACCTGATGCATGGTCATCAGGTTCCGTTTCAGGCTTAATGGCACGTGGACATTTTGAAGTTAGTATGCGCTGGGAGGATAAAAAACTCTTACAGATGACCATTTTATCAAGAAGTGGAGGAGATTTGCGAGTTTCTTATCCAGGTATTGAAAAAAGTGTGATTGAAGTCAATCAAGAAAAAGCAGAAGTGAAATGCATGGGGAAAGATTGTATTTCAGTGGAGACTGCAGAAGGCGATATGGTTCAATTCTATTTTTAAGAAGAGGATAGAAGGCAGTGGTTTGAGACTGACTTTTTTGAAGGATTTGAGAATGTAATACTCTTCGAAAATCAAATTCAAACCACGTCAGCTTCGCCTTGCCGTATATATGTGACTGACTTTGTCAGTCTTATCTACAACCTCAAAGCGGTGCTTTGAGCAACCTGTGGCTAGCTTCCTAGTTTGCTCTTTGATTTTCATTGAGTATGAGCAGTTTCCAACTAGTTGAAAAAGCGTTATAATGGTAGTAGGAAGTAATTTGTTTGAGAGAGGGTGTGTCTTATGGCTTATATTGAGATGAAACACTGTTACAAGCGTTATCAGGTTGGGGACACGGAGATTGTAGCCAATCGCGATGTGAATTTTGAGATTGAAAAGGGTGAATTGGTTATTATTCTAGGTGCATCTGGTGCAGGCAAGTCAACGGTTCTTAACCTTCTTGGTGGAATGGATACCAATGATGAAGGAGAGATTTGGATTGATGGTGTCAATATTGCAGACTATAGTTCCCACCAGAGGACCAATTATCGTAGAAATGATGTCGGTTTTGTTTTTCAGTTTTATAATCTAGTTTCCAATCTAACCGCTAAGGAAAATGTGGAGTTGGCTTCAGAAATCGTGTCAGATGCCTTGAATCCTGAACAGGTCTTGACAGATGTAGGTCTGGCTCATCGTCTCAATAACTTTCCAGCCCAGCTTTCTGGAGGGGAGCAACAGCGAGTCTCCATTGCACGCGCGGTAGCCAAAAATCCTAAAATCCTCCTTTGTGATGAACCGACTGGAGCCTTGGATTATCAGACGGGCAAGCAGGTTTTGAAAATTCTCCAAGATATGTCTCGTCAAAAAGGAGCGACGGTGATTATCGTGACTCACAATGGAGCTTTGGCGCCCATTGCTGATCGCGTGATTCATATGCACGATGCCAGTGTCAAGGATGTGGTGATGAACCAGCATCCTCAGGATATCGACAGTTTGGAGTACTAGCATGATCAAGCGAAAAACCTATTGGAAGGACTTAATTCAGTCCTTCACAGGCTCCAAGGGGCGTTTTTTATCCATCTTGACCTTGATGATGTTGGGGTCTCTAGCCCTAGTAGGCCTCAAAGTGACTAGCCCCAACATGGAGGCGACAGCTAATGCTTATTTAACAACTGCTCAAACCTTGGATTTGGCAGTTATGTCTAATTATGGTTTGGATCAAGCAGATCAAGAAGAATTAGAACAGATAGAGGGAGCAGATTTTGAGTTTGGCTATTTGACAGATGTGACTATGGAAAATGGGCAGGATGCCATTCGGCTGTATTCTAAACCAGAGCGAATTTCAACCTTTCAGCTAAGAGAGGGACGACTTCCTCAGTCAGACCAGGAAATTGCTTTGGCCAGTCATTTACAAGGCCAATATCGTGTAGGACAGGAGATTAGCTTTAAAGAAAAAGAAGAGGGACATTCCTCTTTAAAAGACCATACTTATACCATTACTGGTTTTGTGGATTCAGCTGAAATCCTCTCCCAGCGAGATATGGGCTACGCAGGAAGTGGAAGTGGGACTCTGACAGCCTATGGGGTGATTTTACCTAGTCAGTTTGATCAAAAAGTCTACAATATAGCTCGTTTGAAATATCAAGATTTAGCAGACTTAAATGCTTTTTCAGAAGCTTATGAAGAAAAATCCAAGCAACATCAGGAAGACCTGGAACAAGCTTTGTCAGATAATGGCAAGGCACGTCTGCAACTCTTGAAAAAAGAAGGCCAAGAGTCTTTAGACAAAGGTCAAGAGACCCTTGACAAGGCTGAGACTAATCTGCAGGAAGGTAAGCGTCGTTTAGCAGCTGCTCAAGCTCGTTTACAGGCTCAAGAAAGTCAACTAGCCTTGCTTCCTCAAGCACAGAGAGAGCAGGCTAGTGCTCAACTTACCCAAGCTAAGCAGGAATTGAGCAAGGAAGAGGACAAACTAAAGCAGGCTGAACAAAATTTAGCCCAAGAAAAGGAAAAATTAGAAAAACATCAGCAAGTCTTGGATGATTTAGCTGAGCCCAAGTATCAAGTCTATAATCGGCAAACCATGTCTGGCGGTCAAGGCTACCTCATGTACAGTAATGCTTCAGCCAGTATTCGGGCAGTGGGCAATATCTTTCCTGTAGTGCTTTATGCCGTAGCAGCTATGGTGACCTTTACAACCATGACTCGCTTTGTGGATGAAGAGAGAACACATGCAGGGATTTTTAAGGCCTTGGGCTATCGTAGCAAGGATATTATTGCCAAGTTTCTCCTTTACGGTCTAGTAGCTGGGACTGTAGGAACAGCTCTAGGTAGCATACTTGGACATTATTTGCTAGCCAGTGTGATTTCAAGTGTCATTACAAAAGGCATGGTGGTGGGAGAAACCCAGATTCAGTTCTATTGGACCTATAGCTTATTGGCTCTTGTCTTGAGTTGGTTGGCGAGTGTGTTACCAGCCTATCTGGTAGCTCGGAGGGAACTTCACGACGAAGCAGCCCAACTTTTACTGCCTAAACCACCTGTTAAGGGAGCTAAAATCTTACTGGAGCGCATCGGTTTTATCTGGCGTCGTCTCAGTTTTACCCATAAGGTAACAGCTCGCAATATCTTTCGTTATAAGCAACGGATGTTGATGACAATCTTTGGTGTGGCAGGTTCAGTCGCTTTGCTTTTTGCCGGTTTGGGAATCCAATCCTCTGTAGCAGGAGTTCCGTCTAGACAGTTTCAACAAATCCAACAGTATCAGATGATTGTCTCTGAAAATCCTAGTGCGACCAATCAGGACAAGGAAAATCTAGAAGAAGTGTTGAAAGGGCAGGACATCAAAGCCTACCAGAAAATCTATTCTAAAACGCTAGACAAGGATTTCAAAGGTAAGGCTGGTCTTCAGACAATTACCCTTATGATGACAGAGAAGGAAGATTTGACACCCTTTATTCATCTGCAAAATCATCAGCAGGAGCTGACATTAAAAGATGGAGTTGTCATCACAACTAAACTTGCTCAGTTGGCAGGTGTCAAGGTTGGGCAGACTCTAGAAATTGAAGGTAAGGAACTAACGGTCGCTGCTATTACTGAGAACTACGTTGGTCACTTTATTTATATGAGTCAGGCTAGCTATGAGCAAATTTACGGACAGCTACCCCAAGCCAACACTTATTTAGTCTCGTTAAGAGATACCAGTGCTACTAGTATCGAAAGACAGGCCGGCTTACTTATGAATCAATCTGCGGTGTCCAGTGTTGTCCAAAATGCTTCAGCCATTCGACTCTTTGACTCCGTCGCAAGTTCACTCAATCAGACCATGACCATCTTGGTCATCGTATCGGTTCTGTTGGCTATTGTTATCCTTTACAATCTGACCAATATCAACGTGGCTGAGAGAATCCGTGAACTCTCCACTATCAAGGTTCTCGGTTTTCATAATAATGAAGTCACTCTCTACATTTACCGTGAGACGATTGTGCTGTCCCTTGTGGGAATCGTACTTGGTTTGGTATCTGGTTTCTATTTACATCAATTTTTGATTCAAATGATTTCGCCTGCGACCATTCTCTTTTATCCGCTGGTAGGCTGGGAAGTCTATGTAATCCCAGTGGTAGCAGTAAGCGCCATTTTGACCGTACTTGGTTTCTTTGTCAATCATCATCTGAGAAAGGTTGATATGCTTGAAGCTTTGAAATCTGTAGAGTAAGGTAGTTGTTTTTATCTGATTGAATTTATATTTACTCGTAAACAAAAATCCTCCGTTTCAAAGAGTAGGGAACTCTTTGTGACAGAGGATTTTTTCTATAGGGCTTTAGCAGCTGCAATTGCGGCTTCGAAGTTTGGTTCAGAATTGATATTGTCCACGTATTCAACGTAGCGAATCGTATTGTCAGTATCGAGGACAAAGACTGCGCGTGCCAATAGATGCCACTCATTGATTAAGAGGGCATAATCACGTCCAAAGGAATGGTCGAAATAGTCTGAGAGCATGATGGCATTTTCAATACCTTCAGCACCACACCAACGTTTTTGGGCAAATGGTAGGTCCATAGAAACAGTCAATACGACCGTGTTGTCCAGTCCAGCCAGTTCTTCATTAAAGCGACGCGTTTGAGTTGAGCAGATACCTGTATCGATAGAAGGCACGACACTCAAGACTTTTTTCTTGCCATCAAAATCAGCCAGAGATTTTTTAGAAAGGTCTGTTGTAGTGAGTGAAAAATCAAGTGCCTTGTCGCCGACTTGTAGTTGTTTACCTGTAAAGCTCACAGGATTTCCGAGAAAAGTTACCATAAGATACTCCAATCTTTTTTCTTCCATTTTAGCTGAAACGGTTAGAATTTTCCAATGATTTGACCGGAAATGTGGGCATAGAAAAAAACGCCAGCTCATGAGAGAATGACGTTTTTCAGAGGCTTATTTTGCCAATCCTTCAGCAATCTTGTCAAGGTTGTATTTCATCATGTTGTAGTAGCTATCGCCTTCTTTACCTTGTTCTGCGATAGAGTCAGTAAAGATTTGTGCGTAGATTGGGATGTTTGTGTCTTGTGAAACAGTCTTCATTGGACGGTCATCCACACTTGATTCTACAAAGAGTGAAGGAACTTTTGTTTGGCGAAGTTTTTCAACCAAGGTTTTGATTTGTTCAGGAGTTCCTTCTTCTTCAGTGTTGATTTCCCAGATATAGGCACTTGGGACACCGTAGGCTTTAGAGAAGTATTTGAAGCATCCTTCGCTGGTTACGATCAATTTCTTCTCAGCAGGGATGTTGTTAAATTTCTCCTTAGCTTCCTTGTCAAGTTTGTCTAGCTTATCAGTATATTCTTTGAGATTTTTTTCGTAGAATTCCTTGTTGCTAGGGTCTTTAGCGCTCAATTGTTTTGCGATATTTTTAGCAAAGATCATACCATTTTCAAGGTTAAGCCAAGCGTGTGGGTCTTCTTTGCCTTTTTCGTTTTGACCTTCAAGGTAGATAACATCAACGCCTTCGCTGACTGCAAAGTAGTCTTTGTTTTCAGTTTTCTTAGCATTTTCTACCAATTTTGTAAACCAAGCATTGCCACCTGTTTCAAGGTTGATCCCGTTATAGAAAATCAAATCAGCTTGAGAAGTTTTCTTAACGTCTTCAGGAAGTGGTTCGTATTCGTGTGGGTCTTGACCAACAGGAACGATACTGTGAAGATCAATCTTGTCACCAGCAATATTTTTAGTAATATCAGCGATGATTGAGTTTGTAGCAACAACTTTTAGTTTTTGACCAGAAGCTGCATCTTTTTTTCCACTAGCACATGCTACAAGAGCAATGACGGAAAGAAAGAGAACGAGTAATGTACCTAATTTTTTCATTAGATCCTCCAATTTATTGGGGTTTTGCCCCTTATTTTAACAAATGTTTATTTTTCAGTTTCAAATATCGTTGTTTTGGAGCGATAAAGAAGCTAATGAGAAAGAAACTAGCGGCTGTAAGCACGATACTAGAACCTGCCGCAACGTTAAAGCTATAGCCGATAAAGAGCCCCAAAACTGAAGCTGTCGCTCCAAATGTTGAGGAAAGGAAAATCATGCTTTTCAGGCTATTAGCATACAGATAAGCAGTTGCCGCTGGGGTAATCAGCATGGCTACAATCAGGATAGTTCCGACACTTTGCATGGCTGTCACAGACACGAGAGTTAGGAGTACCATGAGAAGGTAGTGATAGAAATTGACAGGCATTCCCATGGCTTTAGCCAAGAGTTCATCAAAGGATGTTATCAAGAGTTGCTTGAAGAAAATCCAGATTAACAAGAGAATGGCTGCCCCCACACCCATAGTAATAAACATATCCGTATCTTGGACGGCCAGGATATTACCAAAAAGAATATGGAAAAGGTCAGTTGAACTTTTAGCGACACTAATCAAGATGATACCGAGGGCTAAGAAAGAAGAAAAGGTAATGCCGATGGCGGTATCGCTTTTGATAATCGAGTTTCCCTTGATGTAGGTAATGATGATAGCAGCTAGTAGTCCGAAGACAATGGCTCCGATAAAGAAGTCAAGGCCCAAGATAAAGGAGAGGGCTACACCTGGCAAGACAGCATGTGAAATGGCATCTCCCATGAGTGACATCCCGCGTAGGATGATGAAACATCCCACAGCTCCAGCTACGACCCCAATGACAATAGCTGTTATCAAGGCATTTTGTAAGAAATGGAATTTTTGCAATCCATCGATAAATTCTGCGATCATAGGTCACCTCCACTGAAAAAGAGTCGATTACCGTAAGCTTCTTTGAGATTGGCTTCGGTAAAGGTTTCTTTGGTTGGACCAAAGGCAATCACTTCTCGATTGACAAGCAAGACTTGATCGAAGTAGTGGGGAACCTTGCTGAGGTCGTGGTGGACGATGAGAACCGTCTTCCCAGCTTTTTTTAGATCTCTCAGCGTATTCATGATGATTTCCTCACTAACGGAGTCAATCCCAACAAAGGGTTCATCCAAGAGGATATAGTCGGCTTCCTGCACCAGACATCTGGCAATCAAGACCCGCTGGAATTGACCTCCAGACAGTTGACTGATTTGACGTTCAGCGTAGTCAGCTAGACCGACAATTTCAAGGGCCTCTTGCACTTTCTTCCAATGTTTAGCATTTAAACTTCGAAAGAGAGGGATAGAGGGAAAGAGTCCTAGTGAGACACATTCCTTGACCTTGATGGGAAAGTTGTAGTCGATATTTATTTTTTGTTCGACATAAGCGATTCGATGTAAGGATTTTTTAACTTCCTTGTCATCGAGAAATGCCTGACCTTGATGTGGGATAATTCCCAGCATACCTTTTAATAATGTTGATTTCCCAGCACCGTTTGGACCAATGATACCGGTAATTGTTGGTCCATGGAGCGCTAGTGAAATATCCTTAAGTGCCAACGTCTCTTTGTAGGAGACACTGAGGTTTTCGATACGTATCATACAGTTGTATTCCTCCTGTCTCTTAATATACATTAAAAAAAAAATTAAGTCAAGTTAATTTTTGAAAAAATTAAAATAATAACTGAAAAACAATAGAAAGTATCAGTTCATTTTTAATTGCATTCCCAGGTAATTTTTGTTAAGCTAAAAGCAAGTACAAATGAAAGCGAGAACAAGATGACACGTTATCAAGACGATTTTTATGATGCAATTAATGGGGAATGGCAGAAGACAGCTGAAATCCCAGCCGATAAGTCTCAAACTGGAGGTTTTGTTGATTTAGACCAGGAAATTGAAGACCTGATGCTGGCGACAACAGACAAGTGGTTGGCAGGAGAAGAGGTGCCTGAGGATGCTATCTTGGCAAACTTTGTCAAATACCACTGCCTAGTTCGTGATTTTGACAAGAGAGAAGCTGACGGTATCACACCTGTTTTGCCTCTTCTTAAAGAATTCCAAGAATTGGAGACTTTTACGGATTTCACTGCCAAACTAGCAGAGTTTGAACTTGCTGGCAAACCTAATTTTCTTCCTTTTGGTGTATCGCCAGACTTTATGGATGCCAGAATCAACGTTTTATGGGCTAGCGCTCCAAGCACGATTCTGCCAGACACGACCTACTATGCAGAAGACCATCCTCAGCGCGAAGAGCTCTTGACTCTTTGGAAAGAAAGTAGCGCAAATCTTCTCAAGGCTTATGATTTCTCTGATGAAGAAATTGAAGACTTGTTAGAGAAAAGACTAGAATTGGACCGTCGAGTTGCGTCAGTAGTGCTTTCTAATGAAGAAAGTTCAGAATATGCTAAACTCTACCATCCATATGCTTATGAAGATTTCAAAAAATTTGCGCCTACCCTACCTTTGGATGACTTCTTCCAAGCCGTTCTTGGACAAGTGCCAGACAAGGTTATTGTAGACGAGGAACGTTTCTGGCAAGCAGCAGACCAATTCTATAGTGAAGAAGCTTGGCCTCTCCTCAAGGCAACCTTGATTTTGAGTGTGGTTAATCTCTCAACAAGCTATTTAACAGAAGAAATCCGTGTCTTATCAGGTGCCTATAGCCGTGCGCTTTCAGGAGTTCCAGAAGCCAAAGACAAAGTCAAGGCAGCCTACCAGCTAGCACAAGGTCCTTTCAAACAAGCCTTGGGGCTATGGTATGCCCATGAAAAATTCTCTCCAGAGGCCAAGGCAGACGTGGAGAAAAAAGTGGCAACTATGATTGATGTCTATAAGGAACGCTTGGCTAAAAATGACTGGCTGACTCCTGAAACTCGTGACAAGGCCATCGTCAAACTCAATGTTATCAAGCCTTACATCGGTTACCCAGAAGAATTGCCAGAACGCTATAAGGACAAGGTAGTGGATGAAAATGCTAGTCTTTTTGACAATGCTCTAGCCTTTGCGCATGTGGAAATCAAGCACAGTTGGAGCAAGTGGAACCAACCTGTAGACTACAAGGAATGGGGCATGCCTGCTCATATGGTCAATGCCTACTACAATCCGCAGAAGAACCTGATTGTCTTCCCAGCAGCTATTTTACAGGCTCCTTTCTATGACTTGCATCAGTCATCTTCTGCTAACTACGGTGGTATTGGGGCAGTTATTGCCCATGAAATTTCCCACGCCTTTGATACCAATGGAGCTTCCTTTGATGAAAATGGTAGCCTCAAAGATTGGTGGACAGAGAGCGACTATGCTGCCTTCAAGGAGAAAACACAAAAAGTTATTGACCAGTTTGATGGACAAGATTCTTATGGTGCAACCATCAACGGTAAATTGACTGTGTCAGAAAACGTGGCTGACTTGGGAGGAATCGCTGCAGCGCTTGAAGCAGCTAAGAGAGAACTAGACTTCTCAGCAGAAGAATTCTTCTACAACTTCGGTCGTATCTGGCGCATGAAAGGTCGTCCAGAATTTATGAAACTTTTGGCTAGCGTTGATGTGCACGCACCAGCCAAACTTCGTGTCAATGTACAAGTACCAAACTTCGATGATTTCTTTACAACCTATGATGTCAAAGAAGGAGACGGTATGTGGCGTTCACCAGAAGAGCGCGTGATTATTTGGTAAGGCAAAAAATCTAGTCATCAGAAAAAAGGCATCCAATCAGGTGTGAAAACCTTGATTGGATGCCTTTTGTAATAGAAAGATTTGCTGGATAGTTTACTTAAATTTCGATTGTCATCATCTTATTAGAAAAAAGGATTGAAGGTTTTTTCGTGAGCAATAGTAGTAGCTGGTCCATGCCCTGGATAGACATCGTAGTTAGGGAGGGTGAAGAGTTGAGTCTGGATACTATGGAGGAGTTGTTCCATACTACCAGTTGGAAGGTCGGTCCGTCCGATTGTTTCACGGAAAAGAGCATCACCTGTCAAGACTAGGTGAGCATCAGGAAAGACGATAGAAACACCACCGATAGAATGTCCTGGTGTTGGTAAGACAGTGAAACGAAATTCCTCTAGTTGGTATTCTTCGTGAAAGATAAAAGTGTGTTCAGCAGGTTTTGCGACCACATCTGCCATATCATCGTGGCGAGGTAGCCCAGAGAGATTATCGACAGGAGTATAAAGCCAGCTGGCCTCACTTTCTGCAATATAGACAGGAGGATTGCCAAAAGTCTCGCGAACTAGGTCCAGACTCATGATATGGTCATAATGGGCGTGGGTCAAGAGAATAGCGCAGATAGGTTTGTTGATGTTCTCTATTGTCTGACGAATAGCTTCCCAATGGCTACCAGGATCGACGACGATGAGGTGTTTTTCACCCTCTAGGTAATAGGTATTTTCATAGGCAACAGGATTCACGGTTTTATGGATTTTCATATTAGCTCCAATCTCAAAGAATGTACTAAGATAAGTATAGCACAGTTAGGGAGAATAAGCTGGAAAAGGAAATAGGTCTAGAAAGCAGAATACGGTTTGGATAAGAAAAATAAGCCTCGAGTTAGTTAGAGGCTTAAGCTGTTTTAATTACCAGCATAATATTTTTGGATTCCCTTGATAATCCCTTCAACTAGTTTATCTTGGTAGTCACTGCTGCGGATTTTTTGGTTTTCTTCTGGATTATCCATATATCCCATCTCCAGCAAAACAGCTGGTTTAGCTGTTTCACGGAGAACAGCAAAGGTTGCTTGCAAGAGCCCAGCATCCCTAGCTCCAGTTTCAGCTAGCAGTGAAGAATGGATATCAGCTGCGAGACGATTACTTTCACTCATCCGTTCAGGATTGTTGTGCCAATCCTTGTTAATCTTGCTAGGGAAACCAGGTTCATCCTTGTAAGAATAGGTCTGGATACCCAGATTAACGGTTGTATCATTCCCTTTTGCATTGAAATGAAGGCTGATGAAAAAGTCTGCATTGGTCTTGTTGACCATACGAGAACGCTCGGTAATAAAATCAACATCTATGTCACTGTCTCGAGAGGTGAGAACGGTATAGCCGAGTCCTTCTAGTCGTTTACGTAGCTTACGATAAACTTGTAGGTTCAATTCTTTTTCAGCTATGCCATAGTAATAAGCCCCGCGGTCCTTGCCACCGTGTCCTGGATCTAGAAAAATAGTTTTAGAGTAATGTCCTTTTTGAAAACCTTGTGCTAATTCACGAACCCATTTTCCATTCCCTTGGAAGAGCTGGTTTTTACCATCCACAGCATAGGTTCCTGTAACATACACACCATCGTCCTTAAGATAGTACCAAGCTTGATAGTCCGGGTCATAAATCCATTCCTTATGGGCCATGTAGCCACCAGATTTAAGATAGTAGGAACCAATCCATTGTTTTTGGGCATAGCGTCCGCCAGATTTTAGGTAAAACCAACTAGAGTAGCTTTGGTCGTAGACCCATTCCTTATCTGCCATAGCACCGCTGGATTTGAGGTAGTAATCGCCTTTCCAGACATTGGCCAACATTCTACCGTAGCCATCAAAAGCATACCACTTGCCATTGATTTGGCTCCATTGGTTGGATAAATATTTACCTGAACCATTGATATAGTACCAATTATTTCCCATTTGGTACCAAGTGTTTTCAAGCAAGTAGCCATGACTATCAAAGAGATAACCATCGTAGAGAGTATCGGTAAATTTGACCCCAGTTTGACTATAAAAAGTCCACTTGTTCCCCTCTTTTACCCAGCCAGTTTGTATAGGTTGATTAGGTTTGGTTTCCGTAGAAAGAGAAGGTTTGCTTTCTTGCTCACTTGAACTAGCTATACTTGACGAGTTTTCTGTACTAGCTTGAGAACTACTAGCAGAAGTATTTGTAGAACTGTTAGTAGAATGATTAGTGGAAGTATTTATTGAGCTACTAGTTGAACTAGTCATAGGGGCAGTAGTGGAATGACTCGTATCATCAGCTAAAACGACTTGGCTCGATAAGCCAAGAACAGCCAAGGCTAAAAGTGTCAGTCTTTTGTGTGATTTCATGTTGTTTGCCTTTCTAGAAAAATGAAAATTCAGTAATTATCGTAAAAAAAACTGTTCATATTACCATTATACACTAAAAAAATCAGAAAATTACCAAAATATCAAACCTTTTCTTATTTAAGAAGAAAAGATTTTCATTTCACTAACTTTTAGCGTAGCCTATATTTCAAAAAAGATAGATGAAATCAGATAATTTTATTATTTTAGTGTGAATCTTTTTTTATCCTCCTTCCCAACAACTTGAATAAGCTTTAGAATCCTCTTTTTCTAGTTTTCATATTCTTAAAAAAGTGATAAAATGGTAGGAAGAATTGGAGAGTAGAGATGCCAAAAGAAGTGAATTTAACAGGCGATGAAGTTGTCGCTTTAACACAGAAATATTTATCGGAAGAGGATGTGGCTTTTGTCCATAAGGCCTTGGTTTACGCCGTTGAATGCCATAGTGGTCAATATCGTAAATCAGGTGAACCTTATATCATTCACCCTATCCAAGTGGCAGGTATTTTAGCCAAACTCAAGCTGGATGCTGTAACGGTAGCTTGTGGTTTCTTGCATGACGTGGTAGAAGATACAGAAGCGACTCTGGATGATTTGGAAAGAGAGTTTGGTCCTGATGTGCGGGTAATCGTAGATGGGGTTACCAAGCTCGGTAAGGTAGAGTACAAATCGATCGAGGAGCAGTTGGCTGAAAATCATCGCAAGATGCTCATGGCCATGTCTGAGGACATCCGTGTTATCTTGGTAAAATTGTCAGACCGCTTGCATAATATGCGAACTCTGAAACATCTTCGAAAAGACAAGCAGGAGCGTATTTCCAAAGAAACCATGGAAATATATGCTCCTCTTGCCCATCGTTTGGGGATTTCTAGCGTCAAATGGGAACTGGAAGACCTATCTTTCCGTTATCTCAATCCAACGGAGTTTTATAAGATTACCCATATGATGAAGGAAAAGCGCAGAGAGCGTGAAGCCTTGGTGGATGAGGTAGTTACGAAACTAGAAGACTATACGACGGATCGTCACTTGAAAGGGAAGATTTACGGTCGTCCCAAGCATATTTACTCGATTTTCCGCAAAATGCAGGATAAGAGAAAACGGTTTGAGGAAATCTATGACCTGATTGCTATTCGTTGTATTTTAGATACCCAAAGTGATGTTTATGCCATGCTTGGTTATGTGCATGAACTTTGGAAACCAATGCCAGGTCGTTTCAAAGACTATATCGCTAACCGCAAGGCCAATGGTTATCAGTCTATCCATACGACTGTTTATGGACCAAAAGGGCCGATTGAATTCCAGATTCGGACCAAAGAAATGCACGAGGTGGCTGAGTACGGGGTTGCGGCTCACTGGGCTTATAAGAAAGGCATTAAGGGGCAGGTCAACAGCAAGGAATCAGCTATTGGGATGAACTGGATCAAGGAGATGATGGAGCTCCAAGACCAGGCTGATGATGCCAAGGAATTTGTGGACTCTGTGAAGGAAAACTATCTGGCTGAGGAGATTTATGTCTTTACCCCAGATGGTGCCGTCCGTTCCCTTCCCAAAGATTCAGGACCGATTGACTTTGCCTACGAAATCCATACAAAAGTCGGTGAAAAAGCGACAGGTGCCAAGGTCAATGGTCGTATGGTTCCGCTGACAACCAAGCTCAAGACAGGGGATCAGGTTGAAATTGTTACCAACCCGAACTCCTTTGGGCCAAGCCGTGATTGGCTCAATATGGTCAAGACCAGCAAGGCTCGCAACAAGATCCGTCAGTTCTTTAAAAACCAAGATAAGGAATTGTCTATCAACAAGGGTCGTGAGATGCTGATGGCACAGTTCCAAGAAAATGGCTATGTGGCCAATAAATTCATGGACAAGCGTCATATGGATCAAGTTCTGCAAAAGACTAGCTACAAGACAGAAGAATCCCTCTTTGCGGCTATTGGTTTTGGAGAAATCGGTGCGATTACTGTCTTTAATCGTCTGACTGAAAAGGAACGTCGTGAAGAAGAACGTGCCAAGGCCAAGGCTGAGGCAGAAGAACTTGTCAAGGGTGGCGAGGTTAAGGTTGAGAACAAAGAAACCCTCAAGGTTAAGCATGAGGGTGGAGTGGTCATTGAAGGTGCCTCAGGTCTCCTAGTGCGGATTGCCAAGTGTTGTAATCCTGTTCCTGGTGACGATATTGTTGGCTATATCACCAAGGGGCGTGGTGTGGCTATTCACCGTGTGGACTGTATGAACCTGCGTGCCCAAGAAAACTACGAGCAACGTCTCCTTGATGTGGAGTGGGAAGACCAGTATTCAAACTCAAATAAGGAGTATATGGCCCATATCGATATCTATGGTCTCAATCGTACAGGACTGTTGAACGATGTGCTGCAGGTTCTATCAAACACAACCAAGAATATCTCAACAGTCAACGCTCAACCAACCAAGGATATGAAGTTTGCTAATATCCATGTATCCTTCGGTATTGCCAACCTCTCTACACTGACTACGGTCGTGGACAAGATTAAGAGTGTGCCAGAAGTTTACTCTGTCAAACGGACCAATGGCTAATTGTCCGAGCTTCTACTAGAAAGGCTATTATGAAAATCATTATCCAACGGGTTAAAAAAGCCCAAGTCAGTATCGAAGGTCAGGTTCAGGGAAAAATCAATCAGGGACTCTTATTGCTGATTGGTGTTGGACCAGGGGACCAAGAGGAAGATTTGGATTATGCTGTGAGAAAACTGGTCAACATGCGTATTTTTTCAGACGTAGAAGGCAAGATGAACCTGTCTGTCAAAGATATTGAAGGAGAAATCCTCTCTATTTCTCAGTTTACCCTCTTTGCGGATACTAAGAAAGGCAATCGTCCAGCCTTTACAGGGGCAGCCAAACCTGATATGGCATCAGACTTCTATGATGCATTCAATCAAAAACTAGCGCAAGAAGTGCCCGTTCAGACAGGTATTTTTGGAGCGGATATGCAGGTTGAGCTGGTCAATGACGGACCAGTCACCATTATCCTTGATACTAAAAATAGATAAGAAAGACCAAGCCCAGCCGGCTTGGTTTTTCTTATCTATCATAAAATACTCCAAAATGAAATCAGTTCCTGATAGGCTTTTGGGAAGTCTCTTTTCAGGCTTTGGCTTATGCGATAGGAAGGGATGAGGTGTCCTAGGATGAGGAGAGTTCCCTGAAGGAAAAGTGGCATACCACTTAAAAACAGCAAGGAGAGAATGATCAGGCTATCCCATAGAAGGATTTGTAAGGTAAAACGCCAGAATCTCGGTCTAATCTGGGAATAGAGGTGACTAAAGTGGTCACAAAGTTGGTTGGAAAGATAGGTCAATAGCACAGGATGAAAGAAAATGAGCCAACCGCTATAAATCAACATCCAATCCCAAGTAAGCCCCTTTTTAAATGCCAAAAATGCCAGCATGATTCCATCAATGACAAGGAGTTGAATGGTTTTGATGAAGATGATTTTTTTCATGCCAAAACCTCCTTTTCCTTAGAGACACTCCCATAAAGTGATGTGTTTGTCGTAAAAGTCTGGATAGTTTTCTCTTAGGTGGTCAGTTGTCATATAATAAAAAGTAGAATGGCAAGCAGTGATGATTGGCATAAGAGATGAAAAACGATGAGAACTAACGAAGGCTAAAAGGACAAAAAATAGAAAGTCGCTGATGAGCACCCCTAAATAGTAGAAGCGAATCTTTTTATTGATTTGAGGATAAATCTCAGCGAATTGATGTTTGAGTCGGACAACCAAGCGAAATAACAGGAGTCCTTGAGTAAGGAGGAAAATAAAACCAGATAGCAAGAGCCACTCCAAAGATGTCTCGGGTCTTTTGTTAAAAAATGCGAATAGTAGCAAATCGATAACTGCAATTGCTGTAAAATGGATTCTAAAGAGATTTTTCATAAGATGACCTCCCTCTTTTATCTAACTTCATTCTACTCCAAAAGAATGGGAGTTACAAGTAAAATGATAAAAATAGCAGAAGGGAGATTCTCTTAAGTCGACTTGTTTTTTTATTTAAGTTTTCTTCTATTATCTTACTTCTTCATCATTCCAGACAAATAAAGCTCCGATTGCATTGAGGATATAAAAGATGTATTTTCCGATATTGGCAAAATTTCCTTGAATACCAGCTTTTGTCAGCTGAACGAAATTGTAAATCAACCAAAAGCCCCACTGAGTTGTTAGTTTCAATGCGTTAAAAGCATTGGCAATGAGGGACAGTGCAAAGGCAATAGTTGTTACGTAGGCAAGGAGATTCATCTTTCCTCCATAGCCGATATAGTTGGTCACAAAGGCAAAGAGGAAGGCGATGATGGAAATGATGATGGCCGCCAATTTTAGCTGTTTTTGGCTCATTTGGTTGGGTCTGCCTTCTTGCGAAGCTTCCCATTTCTTAATAGCAAAGGTATAAATGAGGAAGGTGACGGGATAGGTGATAATAGCCGCCTTATTTCCAAGGATATAATCAATAGCACCGGACAAAATGGTATTAACAATACCAAAGTAATTTCCCCATTTGCTTAATTTCCCCGTGAAACGAGTGGATAACATGGAAATCCCAACGTTGGTTACGGAAATCAATCCAAAGGGAACAAGAGCTGTCCATGGGCCCCAGTCTACGAATTTGTCGAGACGGGAGTTGAGGTAACCAGATGCAATCGCAATCCCAACGACCAGAGCAACTCCAAAGAGGTCAAACCATTTAGATGTAGCAAAAATTTTTAGTGATTTCTTCATATGTTAAACTATCTTTCTTGTTTTTTACAAACATTCTACAACTAAATGAAAGCAAAATCAAATGATAGAAATAAAACCCTGAAAATAAAACTTTCAGGGTTGGTAGGGGACTTGAGAAATTAGTTGATTTTCTCGACATAGAGTTGTGTTGCAATGTCCATATTCACTTGTAAATCCTCGTCTTTACTAAGGATAGTAAAGGTGTTGCTGAAGCCATCAAACTGCTTGACTTGGAGCGGATCACCGATGTGAAGTGAGTGCTTGTCCAGATAATTGAGAATGTCAAAACTATCGTGCACCCGAGTTAGACGGTAGGATCCACTCTCTTTGATATCAGCTAGTGGTAGGTTATTGATTTCAACTAAGAGTTCTCCCTTGGCAGGAATAGTTCCTCCGTGAGGGCAGGTCTTGGGGAATCCAAGTAATTTTTCTAGTCTCTCAACGAATAGCTCAGAGACAGTATGTTCCAAGACCTCAGCTTCTTCATGAATCTGGTCACTCGTATAGTCTAAATGATGAACTAGAAAAACTTCAATCAAGCGATGTTTACGGTAGAGCTCAGAGACCAGTTTGAGGCCGAGGTCAGTCAGTAGATAGCCACATTCCTTGTCCTTGAGGATGAGGTTTTCACTCTTCATCCGTTTAATCATTTCAGTTACGGCAGGGGGAGAGACTTGCATACGAGCCGCAATTTCCTTGTTGGTAATCTTATGCAAATCTATGCCAATTTCATAAATACATTTTAGATAGTCTTCTTTATTCGGGGTCATTCGCTTCCTCTTGTCTAATATCTCTATCTAGTATATCAAAAAAAGCTAGATTTCTCTAGCTGTGACTTTTTATGTTATACTTATTGCAAGAGAAAAAACGAGGAGATGGATATGACGAAAATAGCTCTTCTTTCAGATATTCATGGAAATACCACCGCCTTGGAGGCTGTTTTGGCAGATGCTCGGCAGCTAGGAGTGGATGAATACTGGCTTTTGGGAGACATTCTCATGCCAGGAACAGGGCGTAGAAGGATTTTGGACTTGTTGGCTGAACTACCGACTACGGCTAGAGTTTTGGGAAACTGGGAAGATAGTCTGTGGCATGGTGTCCGAAAGGAATTGGATAGTACTCGTCCCAGTCAACGCTATCTCTTGCGCCAGTGCCAGTATGTTTTAGAGGAAATTTCCCTAGAAGAAATTGAACTGCTCCACAATCAACCTCTCCAGCTTCATCGTCAGTTTGGGGATTTGACGGTGGGAATTAGCCACCATCTGCCTGATAAGAATTGGGGTCGAGAGTTGATTCATACTGGAGCGCAAGAGGATTTTGACCGCTTGGTGACCAATCCACCTTGTGATATTGCTGTTTATGGTCATATTCACCAGCAGTTGCTTCGTTACGGGACTGGTGGGCAATTGATTGTCAATCCAGGTTCGATTGGGCAACCTTTCTTTCTAGATGCCCAATTGCGGAAGGACTTGCGGGCCCAGTATATGGTTTTGGAGTTGGATGACAAGGGCTTGGTAGATATGGACTTCCGACGGGTGGACTACGATGTGGCAGCTGAATTGCAGTTGGCTAAAGACCTCAAACTTCCCTATTTTGAGGTTTATTATGAAAGTCTGGTCAATGGTATCCACCATACCCACAATCAGGAATTTTTGAGAAAATTAGCCCAGAAAGAGGGCTACGATAGGGAGTTAGATGCCTGGTTGAAAAGTGGTAATGATTGACATTACAACTAAAAAGGGTATAATAATAGAAAAAGAAGAGTAGAGGCAGAGTAGCCTCGTAAAAAGGAGAAGAGGATGCAAATTCCAAGTAGATTTACCATTGCGACTCATATGCTGATAATCATTGCCCTCAAGGGGAAGGAAAGCAAGGTGACCAGTGATTTTCTGGCTGCTAGTGTCGGGGTCAATCCTGTCATTATCAGAAAAACCTTGTCCCAGTTGAAGAAGGCAGAGCTGATTTCAGTCGCGCGCGGAACAGGTGGGACAGAGATTGTCAAGGATCTCAAAGACATTAGTCTATTAGATGTTTATCAAGCGGTTGAGTGTCTTGGAAAGACTGGTCAACTCTTCAGTTTTCATGACAACCCAAATCCAAATTGCCCAGTTGGAGCTCATATTCATGATGTTTTGGATCAAAAATTGGAGAGAATCCAGCTGGCTATGGAGGCTGAACTTGGTCAGACCAGTCTAGAACAAGTTGTGGCCGATGCAGAGAGTCAAATGAAGGAGTAAGAGGGATAGATGCCCTCTTTTTCTCTATGTAAAATTGTGATAAAATAGAATCATTAAAGGAGGAAGAAATGTATCTCGTTATAGGAATTGTATTAGCATTTATAGTGTCATTTTGGAAGGATAATAGAAGTTTGTGGAATCCAGTATTATTCTTATTATCCCTCATTTCCAGTTATTTTTATCTAGGCTACCTTTTTTATCAAAATGGGTATGAGAAGATTCATTTCGCTTTTTTTATATTTCCCTTTATTTTACTTCCTTTTTTGCTTTTTCTAAGTGGCATCTTTCTAATCTATAATGGGGTCATTTTGTTGAAGCGAGAGGGACGTTCAAAGGCTAATTATCTCTCCATGCTCCTTGGAATAGTCATTTTGCTATTTTTTGCTTTGATGTCATTTCGATTGGGAGGACGACATGAATTATTTTACACCAATCACTTTCTAAATATTTTATTTGCATTTATTGCTTATTCTTACTTTATTTTTGGTTTTGCTTTTGTGGCTTTTATTCTGTACTCTATCTTGTATCTCTTTATTCCTAAGAAGAAGCATTATGATTTTATTATCATTCATGGTGCAGGTTTGTTAGACGGAGAAAAGGTAACACCTTTGCTGAAGAGGAGAATTGATAAGGCAGTGGAAGCTTATCACAAGTCTAAGAATCCTCATATCAAAATCATTGCCAGTGGTGGTCAAGGAGGAGATGAGAAGATTTCTGAAGCGCAGGCCATTACAAACTATCTGCTTGAAGAGACCGATGTTCCCCAAGATGGGATTATCCTGGAGGACCAATCAAGGACTACCTACGAGAACCTTCTCCTTTCTAAGGAACTTGGTGAGGAACTGGTAGCCAAACCTCAATTCCTCTTTGTTACAAATGACTATCATGTTTTTCGTACCAGTACCTATGCGCGTAAGTTAAATATGAAGGGAGATGGCCTCGGATGTAGGACGGCAGGCTACTACATACCATCTGCTTTTATTCGGGAGTACGTAGCGCTCTGTGTCAAGATGAAATGGCTCTTCCTTGCCTTGTATGTCCTGCTGTTAGTTATCATTTTGTTAGCCTATAAAGGGGTTATTTGGTAGTTAGATTTTATTAAAAAAGACTTAGAATGCACATGAAAGTCTGTGTTCTAGGTCTTTTGTTTTATATACATTTGATTTTTGAAAGCTACTATCTATTTTTCCAAGCTTGGTAACGGGTATCAATTAATAATTGGGTAAGACGTCCCATAGTTTCCCTTTCTTCTTGGGTGAGGGATTGCGCTTGGACAAAGAGATGACGAATGTGTTCGATAGCCTTTAAGGAAGCCAAGTCATTGATAGAGGTGATACCAGCATCAAGAATACTGCCAAAGAAGAGGTCGAAATAGAGCTGGAGTTCCTCATCAGGGACTGTGGCCACCCATTCTTTGAAGGTTGTGTCAACTTGTTGGCTATCACTGTTGGTTTTATCCAGTTGGACGAAGTGCTTGTCCTCAATCTGCCAACTAAAGGTATCGTGCTGGGCGATACCACCTAAGGCAGTACTGTACACGATGATTTGGTGGGCCGGAATTTCCAACATCATACCGATGATGGAACCTTGTGGAATGAAGACCTTGGTTTTATCCATTATCCTTTGATAGCCCTCGGTTTGTGTCAATTCTGTGTGGAGACCAGGTGCATCAAAGGTATAAACTGTTGTGATTTGATTTTGCAAGCTTTGCTCAATTTGGCTAGCTGCATAAATGGCTAGATTTCCTCCCTTGGAATGCCCAGCCAGAATGACTTTTTTCTTCGGATGTTGGGCAAAAAAGTTCTTTAAATAGCGGAGGGCATGCTTTTGAGCAGGAATTTCCTTCATATAGGTTAGGTGAAAATCTTCCTTCCAGCCAATGATACTGTCATCTGTCCCACGAAAGACAATCAGATAGGTATCGAGAGTGAGGCGGTATGTCATAGCAGCAAATTGCTTTTGCAGTTCAGGGTCGATGTCGTTGATAAAATGGGAGAGTTTGCAATTTTTGAAGCGTTTGTGTTGAGCTAGCTCATCTAATAGCTGGAGGCGATTTTTGCTGGTCAACATGTTAGATTCTCTTGGGACCTGAGGAGCCAGGTCCAAAAGTCGCTGAGGACTTGTGGAGACCAGATTATCAAAGGAGAGGTAGGTGATTTCTGTTAAGGCTAGAATGTCTAACTCATTCAAAGGTAAGTCGTAAAAGGAATCGTATGTGACATCTTTCAGATAGTCAAAAATATTGGCCATAAGAGCTCCTTTCTTTTTATTTATCTTATCAAATTTCCCTCAAATTAGCTAGTAGGATTGTCTTGCTTTGTTGGCTAAAAACAAACTATTTCAAATTCAGTTTCAGACCTTCGAGCATGGAAAAATCTGTTATAATAATAGAAAAGGAGAAGCGCATGCACAAGATTTTATTAGTAGAAGATGATCAGGTCATTCGTCAACAGGTCGGGAAAATGCTCTCTGAATGGGGATTTGAAGTGGTTCTGGTAGAAGACTTTATGGAAGTGTTGAGTCTATTTGTCCAGTCGGAGCCTCATCTAGTCCTCATGGATATTGGTTTGCCCTTGTTTAATGGCTATCACTGGTGTCAGGAAATCCGCAAGATTTCCAAGGTACCTATCATGTTTCTGTCTTCGAGAGACCAGGCTATGGATATTGTCATGGCAATCAATATGGGGGCGGATGACTTTGTGACCAAGCCTTTTGACCAGCAGGTTCTTTTAGCCAAGGTTCAGGGCTTGTTGCGTCGTTCCTATGAGTTTGGGCGTGACGAGAGTTTACTGGAATATGCTGGTGTTATCCTCAATACCAAATCCATGGATTTACATTATCAAGGGCAAGTCTTGAATTTGACCAAGAACGAATTCCAGATTTTACGCGTGTTGTTTGAACACGCAGGAAATATTGTAGCGCGTGATGACCTGATGCGGGAACTTTGGAATAGTGACTTTTTCATTGATGATAATACCCTCTCTGTGAATGTGGCTCGTTTGCGTAAAAAGTTGGAAGAGCAGGGATTGATAGGATTTATCGAGACCAAGAAAGGGATAGGGTACGGACTGAAGCATGCTTGATTGGAAACAATTTTTTCTAGCCTATCTGCGCTCCCGTAGTCGTCTGTTTGTCTATCTGCTTTCTTTGACGTTTCTGGTTTTGCTCTTTCAGTTTTTATTTGCCAGTTTGGGAATTTACTTTCTCTATTTTTTCCTGCTGTGTTGCTTTGTAACCATCTTATTTTTCACTTGGGATATATTGGCGGAGATGCAGGTCTATCGTCAGGAACTTCTCTATGGTGATAGGGAAGCCAAGTCTCCTTTGGAAAGCGTTTTGGCTGAGAAATTAGAAGCGCGTGAGATGGAACTCTATCAGCAGAGGTCAGATTCAGAAAGAAAACTGACGGATTTGCTGGATTACTATACCTTGTGGGTCCATCAGATTAAGACCCCCATTGCAGCCAGTCAACTCTTAGTTGCAGAAGTAGCCGACCGCCAACTGAAGCAGCAATTAGAACAGGAAATTTTCAAGATTGACTCCTATACCAATCTAGTTTTACAATACCTGCGTTTAGAAAGTTTTCATGATGATTTGGTCTTAAAGCAGGTTCAAATTGAGGATTTGGTCAAGGAAATAATTCGTAAATATGCTCTTTTCTTTATTCAAAAAGGCCTAAATGTCAATCTACATGACCTTGATAAAGAAATCGTGACGGATAAAAAGTGGCTGCTAGTGGTTATTGAGCAAATCATCTCAAACAGTCTCAAGTACACCAAGGAAGGTGGTCTGGAGATTTATATGGAGGGGCAAGAGCTTTGTATCAAGGATACGGGAATCGGGATAAAAAACAGTGATGTCCTCCGAGTCTTTGAACGTGGCTTCTCAGGATATAATGGACGCCTAACTCAGCAGTCATCTGGACTTGGCCTCTATCTATCTAAGAAAATTTCTGAAGAACTGGGGCACCAGATTCGTATCGAGTCTGAGGTTGGAAAAGGAACGATAGTGCGGATTCAGTTTGCTCAAGTAAAGTTAGTCCTTGAGTGAGAAGAGACAATGAGTTTTTACCCAATCTCTTTTTGCTATATTTCAGGATATTTGAAGACTGTTTTTTACAAAACCAATAATAGAATTTTTAATACGGAATATAGTATAAATACTGGTTCAAAGTGAAGTTTTGTATGCTTTATACTTTTGTTGAGTATAAAATCTATAAACTATGGGTGAATTACAAAAATTAATTTGAGATGAAGTGAATTGTAGACTTGGGAAATGTCTCCTATTCGATTTCAGAATGAATCGTTGATACAGGATTAAAAGAACTGCAGCTTTCTTTTTATTTTGAATGAGATAGGTATATATAGATTTGTGTAACTGGTGTAGAACTGTTTCCAAGAATTTATTGAATGTATCGAATACACACATCCTATTGATTTTGAACCAGTTTTTAATTTCTAAATGTTATAATAGTTTTATCAAGTAAAAGGAGACTACCATGATTGGAGACAATATAAAATTCTTACGAAAATCACATAATCTGATATAACCAGAATTTTCACGGATTGTGGGTGTGTCACGAAATAGCCTAAATCGTTAGAAAAACTGAAAAAGCTTACTTTCAATAGAAGTGTTGGAAATATTCATTTTACATCTATCAAAGAAACATGGGATAGACCTATATTTTACAAAATAGCAAATTATATTTTGAATGATAGTAAAAACTGCAGAACTTGTGTGATTTACAATTATTGCACTAAATGTCTGAGTATCGCACTATCTGAAATAAGGAATAGTAGAGATTGTTCTGAGATATGTAAAAAAACGCATTAGCAAGGAGTATCGTATATGCTACCATATCTTAAAACTATTAGATGGTATCTCTTCTTTAATTTTCTTTTTGGTGTAGTATCGAATATCTGCACAGCTTTGTTACCGTATTTCACGCAGGCATTAATCAAAGGGGATTATCAAGTAGCTCTATATGGTTACTCTATGTCAGTGGCAGGCTATTTGAGTTGTAACTATATCCAAATGATACTTGATTGGAAGCAGGGGATTATCTTTTCGACTACTTTGAAAAATGAGTGGTTTCGTTCACTTCTGGGACTCAGTCACCACGATTTCAAGCAGAAAACAGTAGCAGAGTATATTTCCTATCAATCTAATGACCTAGATTCGTTGGAAAAGGATTACCTTCCTCCATTGATGAGTTTTATCAAACAAATTTTACGTATCATCATTTACGCTTTCATTATTAGCAGAACAATTAATCCTATTGTATCACTGATTTTAATCTTTTCTACTGGAATTAGTATTCAAATTCCTAAAATCGTTGGGAAGTTGACCGCTAATCGTAGACAGGTTTACTTGAAAAAACAAGGAGATTACTATCGAACTTTGGAGGATTTGCTCATGGGACATCATTTGGTAAATAAACTAACTATGTCGCATTTTTTGAATCAACAAAAGAGCTCTCTAAAGAATTTGCAGGATAAGTATTTTAAGTATGGTTTGACAAAAATTACAGGCATCTTATTGACAGGTGTTTCTTTTGAATTCATTAGTCTTGTTCTGTTTATTTATTTAGCCTACTCTTTATCTCACCAGCAACTCGGTATTCCTGAGGTGGTGGCGAGTTTCGGATATATTAATGCTTTTTCTGAACCAATACAGGAAATCCTTTATGATTTACAAATGTTAGAGTCCGTAAAGCCTGTAATCAAGAGTTTTCAAAACATTGTTGGGAGACCCGTTTCAGTTCAAGCACCTCAACATTCTTTTGATACGATTACTTTGAAAAACATTTCCAAACAACTGGGAGAATCAAAATTGATAATTACTTCCGCTACGATTCAAAAAGGGGATAAAATTGCGCTTATTGGTAAGAATGGGTCTGGAAAAAGTAGTCTTCTCAACATTTTAAATGGAACAGATGAAGATTTTGAAGGACAAATTGTGCTAGATGGGCTTGTTTTGGACCATCTTTGGGGAAGATTCGGTATGATTCTGCAACAAGAACATACATTTATTTCAAGTTATGAAAATAATGTAACGCTATTCAATAGTTTCAATGAAAAATTCAGAGAAGAAGATTTTGAAAAAATTCCACCACAATCCCTGTCAGGTGGTCAGCAACAACGAATGTATTTAAATCGTGAGAAAAATCGTAAAAATCCATTGCTTATCCTAGACGAACCTTTCTCTGCATTGGATACTAATCAGTTTAAAATGGAATTGGAAAGAGTTCTGGAACTACCAAGTGCCGTCATTGTTACTTTACATCGCCAAAACGAATTATTAAGTAAGTTTGACCAAGTTTGGGAAATTAAGAATGGAGAACTTGTAATTTTGAAATAGCTAAATTATAAAGAATAAAACGCATAGTATCAAGGTTCAGGAGATATCGTTTTTCTTTTTCGGATAAGGATACAAAAATTTCTTCCTTTCTCTATCTTTTAAATGAATTGATTTCTTCAGAGAAAGATTGTAAATTTTTTGATATAATATGTAGGATGGACTGATGGATATTTAAATGATAATGTTCAAAAGAATCACAGGTAAGAATTAAAAACATGTCAGTTTGGACAGAACTCTCTCTACCATCATCCATGCAGAAACAAGATTATATGAAATAAAAGGAGTAACCAATGTCCGGAAACTATTCAACACGGGAATACCGTGAGAAATTATACGATGACCTTCATGTTCGATTGAGAGATACAGCGATTTTGATGTGTGCAATTTTTATTGCCTCTATCGGTCTAAATATGAATTCAACAGCTGTTATTATTGGAGCCATGTTAATTTCACCTCTCATGACACCGATTGTTGGACTGGGATTCGGTTTAGCTATTTTTGATACGCGTTTAATCAAGCAATCTCTAGAGGTTTTATTGACTCAAGTGTTGGTCAGTTTGCTTGTCTCGACTCTGTATTTCTGGATTTCTCCCTTGTCTTATGCAAGTAGCGAGTTGATCGCACGAACCTCTCCAACCATTTGGGATGTTCTCATTGCTATTGCTGGTGGGATTGCTGGTGTGATCGGTTCAAGGAAAAAAGAAGCAAACAATATCGTGCCAGGAGTAGCCATTGCTACAGCTTTGATGCCGCCTATCTGTACTGCTGGCTATGGTTTAGCTAATGGGAATGTACGATTTTTATTGGGGGCTCTCTATCTTTTCTTGATCAACTGTGTCTTTATCATGCTAGCCAACATTGTTGGAACAAGAATTTTGATGAGAAAATCTCCTTTAACTTCATTTAAAGAGCTGAGCATTAAAATGAGAATTGGCTTGATTTCTTTGATTGTATTGTTGATTCTTCCAGCTAGCTATTCGGCAGTTACTCTGACAATAGAACAAGCGCGCAAAGAAGGGATCAAACAGTTTGTAGGAAAAGAGTTCGCCAATTATACGGTTATTAATCAAGTCTACAAGTCAAGGGACAATGAATTGGTCTTGACGGTTGTTGGAGATCCGATTTCAGAAGAAGAATTAGAAACACTCCACCAAAAACAAGCCTCTTACGGTATTCAATCTGTTCAATTGAAAGTGAATCAAGTTCAGAACTCGCCAACATTAGATAGTGAAGCGACCAAGGAATTTTATGAAAACATTGACAAGTATATTGATCAAAAACTCTCTGAAAAAGATTCACAAAACGATCTCGTAAAAGAAAATGAAGCAGACAAGGATTGAGGACAATGAACTGAATCGGTTTTTACGCCGTGTTTTTCTTGTATCTTCCTCTTTCTTACTTATAGCAGGTTGTTTTTGCTTGAATAAGAAATAAATTAGAAGTTCTATCATCTAAGAAAAATGATGAAAAAAATCATTTAACTAATGGTGTGAACGTTTAGTGTTTATCAGCTCCATTCTCTGTAATTTTGGGGGTAAAATCCACACCATTTAGATAAAATTAGTTGAATTTGATTGGAAAAACGCTTTTATAAAAGCGGAGAAAAGTCTTGATATTACGCTGTTTTTAGTCCAACTGAAATTCATACTTTCCAAACCAGGCTTGAAAAAAGCTCGTAAAGCATCACAATTTAGTAAACGTTAAAACTTATTTAAACTTATTGAAAGCATTTCGTATCAAAAATACGGGATGCTTTTTCTGTTCACCCCAAATTTTTGTAACTAGGTGATACTTGAAATTAATACAAATTTGGTTGTTTTTGATAAATCTAAGCAACACTAAATGATGAAGTGAAAGGGGATGAATCTTTGATAGTATTCATTTATTGTGAAATATGATATACTTATTAATTAGATGGATGAATACTTCTAGAGTTAAATATAGCATAATAGGGACAGACTTTTTGGTTTATTTTTGTTTGTAGTCGGATTATGAAAGAATATCCAATATTATGCGATAAGATAGAATGTTACAAAAAAGAAAGGGGATGCAATCCGATGAAGAAAGACAGATTAATTGTATTGACAGATGCTGTTCTAGCAATTATTATGACCATCTTGATTTTAGAGTTAGAAAAACCAACAACACCAAGTCTTAAAGCTTTTTGGGATTTACGGCAAAATTTCTTTGCTTGTTTTCTTTCCTTTTTCTGGTTGGGATCGTTATGGATGGCACTAAACACATTATGGGAAAAGGTTGAGAAAATTTCCTCAGAAATTATTTGGTGGAATTTGTTTCTACTCTTGGAGCGGCAGGAGTTCTCTTTGGAGAATTTCATGCCATCCAAGATACCAGTCTGAATGATGTGGTGGACCGGATCTATATAAATGTCAAGGATTTACCGTTTCAGTCCTTGGGAGCTTTAGCTAATATCCTGTCTGATGTTAAGAAGGGACTGATTCAAGACAGTCATATCTGGTCTTTCTTCCAGTCATTTTTCAAACAATATCAGTTGATAATCAGCTTAAATCAGATCTATCAGTTTGTCTATCTTTCTCTGATGGAGATCATGTCCTATCTTCACTTTGATTATTGGAAAAAACGGCTCGGTCAGGAGCTAGTATGAATAAGGAGAACAAATGAGACGTTTAAAAATGTTATGGCATATTATACAGGTTACGGGTTTTACTCGGTTTGCTCTGAGTTTTGTGACCTTTGTTTTTGGGTCAGGAGGCGTGCTTTTCCTAGTTGAACCTGCTATCACAAATTACGGAGACGGTCTTTGGTATGCTTTTGTGACTTCGACGACTGTCGGCTACGGGGATCTCCTAGCTGTGACCTTGATTGGAAGGATTACCAGTGTCTTCTTGACGATTTATGGGCTCATATTTTTTGGCTGTTTATCAGCTGTTATTATTAATTATTATACCGATTTAAATAAGGAAAGAGGAGAGGACAAATGACTGCCAATTATTCAACACGGGAATACCGTGAGAAATTATACGATGACCTTCATGTTCGATTGAGAGATACAGCGATTTTGATGTGTGCAATTTTTATTGCCTCTATCGGTCTAAATATGAATTCAACAGCTGTTATTATTGGAGCCATGTTAATTTCACCTCTCATGACACCGATTGTTGGACTGGGATTCGGTTTAGCTATTTTTGATACGCGTTTAATCAAGCAATCTCTAGAGGTTTTATTGACTCAAGTGTTGGTCAGTTTGCTTGTCTCGACTCTGTATTTCTGGATTTCTCCCTTGTCTTATGCAAGTAGCGAGTTGATCGCACGAACCTCTCCAACCATTTGGGATGTTCTCATTGCTATTGCTGGTGGGATTGCTGGTGTGATCGGTTCAAGGAAAAAAGAAGCAAACAATATCGTGCCAGGAGTAGCCATTGCTACAGCTTTGATGCCGCCTATCTGTACTGCTGGCTATGGTTTAGCTAATGGGAATGTACGATTTTTATTGGGGGCTCTCTATCTTTTCTTGATCAACTGTGTCTTTATCATGCTAGCCAACATTGTTGGAACAAGAATTTTGATGAGAAAATCTCCTTTAACTTCATTTAAAGAGCTGAGCATTAAAATGAGAATTGGCTTGATTTCTTTGATTGTATTGTTGATTCTTCCAGCTAGCTATTCGGCAGTTACTCTGACAATAGAACAAGCGCGCAAAGAAGGGATCAAACAGTTTGTAGGAAAAGAGTTCGCCAATTATACGGTTATTAATCAAGTCTACAAGTCAAGTAACAATGAATTGGTCTTGACGGTTGTTGGAGATCCAATTTCAGAAGAAGAATTAGAAACCATTCGTCAAAAACAAGCCTCTTACGGTATTCAATCTGTTCAATTGAAAGTCAAGCAATTCCATAATTCGGCAAAATTAGATAGTGAGGCGACCAAGGAATTTTACGAAAACATTGACAAGTATATCGAACAAAAACTCTCTGAAAAAGATTTACAAAACGATCGCGCAAAAGAAAATGAAGCAGACAAGGATTGAGGATATTGACCTTATCCAACTCATGAAAGCAAATCTTGTTTGGTGGTTTGACCAATCACTACTAGCTCAGGTTAAATAAAATATAAAAAGCAACAGCTGAAATAGTTGTTGCTTTTTAGGTATCTAGGATTTTATCCCAGATTTTATCTCTTATTTCTCAACGCGTGATTTGTTGGCGATATCAGCTAGGATAGCTTGAACAAAATCATCTACTGAGACAGTTTGTGTTTCTTTTTGGCCGTAGCGACGAACGTTGACTGTTCCGTCTTCCATTTCCTTGTCCCCAACGATCAATTGGTAAGGAATCTTGCTGGTTTGTGAAGCACGGATCTTGAACTGCATTTTTTCATTGCGCTCATCTACATCTGCACGGACACCGCGGTCACGGAGTTTCTTAGCCACTTCCCATGCGTAGTCCACGTGTTTCTCGTTAGATACTGGGATGAGGGTTACTTGGTGTGGTGCAAGCCATGTTGGGAAGGCACCCTTGTAGTTCTCAATCAAGATAGCTGTGAAGCGTTCCATAGTTGAGATAACTCCACGGTGGATCATAACTGGACGGTGCTCTTCGCCATCAGCTCCGATATATTTAAGGTCGAAGCGTTCTGGAAGCAAGAAGTCAAGTTGGATAGTAGAAAGAGTTTCTTCTTTTCCAAGAGCGGTCTTAACTTGAATATCCAATTTTGGTCCATAAAAGGCTGCTTCACCTTCGGCTTCAAAGTAGTCCACGCCCATTTCATCAAGAGCTGCACGAAGCATGGTTTGAGCATTTTCCCACATCTCATCGTTATCAAAGTACTTATGAGTATCTTGAGGGTCACGAAGAGAGAGGCGGAAGCGGTATTCAGTCAAGTTGAAGTCTTCATAAACATCGATAATCAACTGAAGGGCACGCTGGAATTCTTCTTGGATTTGTTCCGGAGTCACAAAGAGGTGACCGTCGTTAAGAGACATTTCACGTACACGTTGAAGACCAGTAAGGGAACCAGATTTTTCGTAGCGGTGCATCATACCGATTTCAGCGATACGGATTGGCAACTCACGGTAAGAGTGAACATGGTGTTTGAAGACTTGGATGTGGTGTGGACAGTTCATTGGACGAAGGACAAATTCTTCCCCGTCACCCATGTCCATAGTTGGGAACATGTCTTCTTGGTAATGATCCCAGTGACCAGAAGTCTTGTAAAGCTCAACTGAAGCAAGTGGTGGAGTGTAAACGTGTTGGTAGCCAGAAGCCAACTCTTTGTCTACGATGTAGCGTTCCAACTCACGACGAATAGTCGCACCATTTGGCAACCAGAATGGAAGCCCTTGACCAACCTCTTGAGAAATCATGAAGAGGTCAAGCTCTTTACCAAGTTTACGGTGGTCACGTTCCTTAGCTTCTTCACGCATTTGAAGGTAGTTTTTCAAGTCTTTCTTGTCAAACCAAGCTGTACCATAGATACGTTGCATCATAGCGTTGTCGCTATTTCCACGCCAGTAAGCACCTGCTACATGGAGAAGGTGGAAGATTTGGATGCAGCCTGTTGAAGGGACGTGTGGGCCACGGCAAAGGTCTACATATTCACCCTGACGGTAGATGGTCAAACCACCTTCGTCTTCTGAGTGTTCTTCAATCAATTCCAACTTGTAAGGGTCGTTCTTGAAGATTTCACGAGCCTCGTCTTTAGTCACTTCTTCACGAATTGATGGGAAGTTTTCTTTGACGATTTTTTGCATTTCTTCTTCGATACGAGGAAGGTCTTCGTTAGAGATTTGACCAGCAGTGTTATCAGTATCGTAGTAGAAGCCGTCTTCGATTGCTGGACCAACACCCAAGTGAATGTCTGGGAAAAGACGACGAGCTGCTTGGGCAAACAAGTGAGCGGCTGAGTGACGCAAGATTGGAAGGGCATCTTCGTGGTCAGGTGTCACAATTTCGATGCTTCCATCTTCAGTGATAGCACGAGTAGTGTCGATGAGTTTGCCGTTAAATTTACCAGCAAGAGCTTTTTTAGCTAGGGAATTGCTGATAGATTGGGCAATTTCAAAAGTTGTAACGCCGGATTCGAATTCACGAACAGCGCCGTCTGGGAAAGTAATGTTAATCATGATGTTCTCCTTACTTATATTATTGACGAATGTGTTAACCCTATTCTGAAAACAGGGACAGAGGATTGTGAAAGCTAGAAAAACAAAAAGCGACATCCTCAAAAGGACGTCGCAACGTGGTTCCACCTTCATTTATGTTCCTCAAAAAAGAGGGACACCTCTGATTGGCTCTAACGTGGCCACCGTTTTATGTTTTCATAAAAACTCAAGAGTAGTATCAGTTTAGGCTTTCTATGCGTTTCCAGCAACCACGCACTCTCTAGTAGAAAGGGACTAAGTGACTTGTCTCTATGGATTATTATAGCATGATTGTGAGATTTTTCAAGGATTTTGTGAAAGTTTTTTGTTTTTCATTTTTTGTAGAATATGCTTGATACCAATACCGGAAGCCATGCCCACCAGAGCAAAGGTTTCATAGGCTAAAAAGTAGAACCAGATAAATTCACCAAAGGTTATGATAGTAAAGCAAAAGAGCAGTCCGTTACCAATTAACCACCAAAGTGAAAAACGGAAACGGTAGCTATAAAGTAGCGATACAATCAAGATTACCAGAGGTGTATAGAAGAGAATATTATTTACGTAGAGACTCTTGAGCAAAAGGGGGTCAGAAATGATTAGTGATAACAACTCATAAAGTGGCCAATAAAAGAAGAATATGACCAGATAGTAGGGGAGATGGAAATAGAATCTACGCATGATAATCACCTCGTTTTAAAAAACAGATAACTTAGATTTCTTGCTATGATTATTATAGCATCTTTAAAACAAGAAAGTAAATCTGTTGACAAAGAAGTTAGTTATTGGTAGAATAGGGATTGTCGTAAAGACAAATAACTTCTTCTTGGTTACAGGCATGCCAACCTGTCACTCGGATGAAGCCAAATAAAAAGGAGAAACATCATGGCAATCTCAAAAGAGAAAAAAAATGAAATCATCGCACAATATGCACGTCACGAAGGTGATACAGGTTCAGTAGAGGTTCAAGTTGCTGTCCTTACTTGGGAAATCAACCACCTTAACGAACACATCAAACAACACAAAAAAGACCACGCTACTTACCGTGGATTGATGAAAAAAATCGGTCGCCGTCGTAACTTGCTTGCATACTTGCGTAAAAACGACGTTAACCGTTACCGTGAGTTGATCAACTCTCTAGGACTTCGTCGCTAATTCAAGATACAAAGGCCGTCAAAAGCACAAAGCAAAAATAGGAAAATTGACGAAGAAACTTCAGTTTCTAGGAGATTTTATCTTTTTTGCCAAGTGCTTAGGCCGTGTTCAATTGAGCATATCTTGATAATGAAGCTACTCTAAATTGGGTAGCTTTTTTGTATGGATTTTAGACAGAGCTCAAGTTAGCTCTCTGATTTTCAGAGGGCTTTTTACGTTGTTACCTTACCTCGATATACTCAAGTATTATCTTCGGTTACGGTTCCTAGCACTGTAAGGTAAAATAAACCAGAATGATCTCCCTTCGGGGAGATTTTTTTGTTTCACTAAAAATTTTGTACAATCTTCGGCTTACCGCCTAGTCTATAAACGTTTTATCCAGCAAGAATCATGATGCTAAGGGCGTAAAAAATCCGTATGAAAATAGGGAAATGACACCGTGTTCGATGAACACAAGGAGTTTCATCTTTTTCACTAGGATTTTAGCCCGAGCTCAAATTAGCTCTCTGACCTCAGAGGGCTTTTTCATTAAGGTTTTATCGGTCACAATTTTGGAGACTACAAAAACCTCAAATGGTATCAGCTAATTACACCATAAGGGTGCGTAGCTACTCGGCTTGAAATGCCGAGTAGCTGTCTGCAAGCTCCTTCGGAGAGCCCACACTTTACGAAGTAAAGTATAGTATGTTATACTCTACATGGAAGTAGTCACTGAATTCCAGTTAGAAATTACTTTGTAACTACGTTTTGAGGAGGAGTAAAATGCTTTCCTATGTTCGACATTACCCACTAGCGATAGCTAAATTAATGTGTCTGTGCTCTCCTAAAATCTGCTGATTTATTACTGACCAATACAGGAGGTTTTTTATGGGACAGACAATCATATCTGCTATTGGTGTTTATATTTCCACCAGTATCGATTATTTAATTATTTTATTTATTTTATTTGCACAGCTATCACAGAATAAACAAAAATGGCATATTTATGCGGGGCAATATCTAGGCACAGGCTTACTTGTAGGGGCGAGTTTAGTTGCTGCTTATGTCGTTAATTTTGTGCCTGAAGAATGGATGGTTGGATTGCTTGGTTTAATCCCTATCTATTTAGGGATTCGCTTTGCAATTGTTGGAGAAGGTGAGGAAGAAGAGGAAGAAGAGGAAGAAATTATTGAAAGATTAGAACAAAGCAAGGCAAATCAACTGTTTTGGACAGTTACATTGCTAACAATTGCGTCTGGCGGAGATAATTTAGGTATCTATATACCTTATTTTGCTTCGTTAGATTGGTCACAGACCCTCGTGGCCTTGCTTGTGTTTGTAATCGGCATAATTATCTTATGCGAGATTAGTCGGGTGTTATCCTCTATTCCGTTAATATTCGAGACAATTGAAAAATACGAGCGAATCATTGTGCCCTTAGTATTCATTGTACTTGGACTATACATCATGTATGAAAATGGCACGATAGAGACTTTTCTGATCGTGTAGATTTTTTTGTTTCACTAGGATTTTAGCCCGAGTTCAAATTAGCTCTCTGACTTCAGAGGGCT
>NZ_CP012646.1:172500-210000 GCF_001281025.1 Streptococcus mitis | reverse complement strand
GAGACTATAGATAAAGGATAGAGAGTAATGACATTAGTTTATCAATCAACGCGTGATGCCAACAATACAGTAACTGCTAGCCAAGCAATTTTGCAAGGTTTGGCAACGGATGGTGGTTTGTTTACACCGGTTACTTGTCCAAAGGTAGATTTGGACTTTGACAAATTGAAAGATGCTTCTTACCAAGAAGTGGCTAAATTAGTTTTGTCAACATTTTTAGATGACTTTACAGCTGAAGAGTTGGACTACTGTATCAACAATGCCTATGATAGCAAGTTTGATACTCCAGCTATCGCACCATTAGTGAAATTAGACGGGCAATATAACTTGGAACTTTTCCATGGTTCAACAATTGCTTTTAAGGATATGGCCTTGTCTATTTTGCCATACTTTATGACAACAGCTGCTAAGAAACATGATTTGGAGAATAAGATTGTCATCTTGACAGCGACATCTGGTGATACTGGGAAAGCTGCTATGGCAGGATTTGCAGATGTTCCTGGTACTGAGATTATCGTCTTTTATCCAAAAGATGGTGTCAGCAAGGTACAAGAGTTGCAAATGACCACTCAGACTGGCGACAATACTCATGTTATCGCTATTGATGGTAACTTTGATGATGCCCAAACAAATGTGAAGCATATGTTTAACGATGTGGCTCTTCGTGAAAGATTAGCGGCCAACAAGTTGCAATTTTCATCTGCAAACTCTATGAATATTGGTCGTTTGGTACCACAGATTGTTTATTATGTTTATGCCTACGCTCAGTTGGTCAAGGCTGGTGAGATTGTGGCTGGTGAACAGATCAACTTCACAGTACCAACAGGAAACTTTGGAAATATCTTGGCTGGCTTTTATGCTAAGCAAATTGGTCTGCCAGTTGGTAAATTGATCTGTGCTTCAAATGATAACAATGTTTTGACAGACTTCTTCAAGACACGTGTTTACGATAAGAAACGTGATTTTAAGGTAACAACTAGCCCATCTATGGATATCTTGGTATCTTCAAACTTGGAGCGTCTCATTTTCCACCTTTTGGGTAATGATGCGGTTAAAACAGCTGAACTTATGAATGCCTTGAATACGCAAGGTCAATATGAGTTGACTAATTTTGATGCAGAGATTTTGGACCTCTTTGCAGCTGAATATGCGACTGAGGAAGAAACGGAAGCAGAAATCAAGCGTGTTTATGAGGCAGATTCTTATATCGAGGATCCACATACGGCGGTTGCCTCGGCAGTTTATAAGAAATACCAAGCGGCTACTGGCGATGTGACTAAGACAGTGATTGCTTCAACAGCGAGTCCATACAAGTTCCCAGTGGTTGCAGTAAAAGCTGTAACTGGAAAATCAGGGCTTGGCGACTTTGAAGCTTTGGCTCAATTACATGATATTTCAGGAGTGGCTGTGCCACCAGCAGTTGATGGCCTTGAAACAGCGCAAGTTCGTCACAAGACAACTGTGGCGGCTGCAGATATGCAAGCAGCGGTTGAGGCTTATCTAGGACTTTAAAACAGAGGGAGTAAACTCGGTTGGGAAACCAACTGAGTTTCTTTTCATCAGGAGGAAGGATTGTTTAAGAAAAATAAAGACATTCTTAATATTGCCTTGCCAGCTATGGGCGAAAACTTTTTGCAGATGCTCATGGGAATGGTGGACAGTTACTTGGTAGCCCATTTGGGCTTGATAACCATTTCAGGTGTATCAGTAGCTGGCAATATTATCACGATTTACCAGGCGATTTTCATCGCTCTGGGAGCTGCTATTTCCAGTGTTATTTCAAAAAGTTTGGGGCCGAAGGATCAATCTATGCTAGCCTATCATGTGACTGAGTCCTTGAAGATTACCTTACTATTAAGTTTCCTTTTAGGATTTTTGTCCATCTTCGCTGGGAAAGAGATGATAGGATTTTTGGGGACGGAGAGAGATGTAGCTGAGAGTGGTGGACTCTACCTATCCTTGGTAGGCGGATCGATTGTTCTTTTGGGCTTGATGACCAGTCTGGGTGCCTTGATTCGTGCAACGCATAATCCACGTCTGCCTCTCTATGTTAGTCTTTTATCCAATGCCTTGAATATTCTTTTTTCAAGTCTAGCTATTTTTGTTCTGGATATGGGGATAGCTGGTGTTGCTTGGGGGACAATTCTGTCTCGTTTGGTAGGTCTTGTGATTTTATGGTCGCAATTAAAGTTGCCTTTTGAGAAACCGACTTTTGGTTTAGATAAGGAACTATTGACCTTAGCTTTGCCAGCAGCTGGAGAGCGGCTTATGATGCGAGCTGGAGATGTAGTAATCATTGCCTTGGTTGTGTCTTTCGGGACAGAGGCAGTGGCTGGAAATGCAGTCGGAGAAGTCTTGACCCAGTTTAACTATATGCCTGCCTTTGGCGTCGCTACGGCAACGGTCATGCTGGTGGCTCGAGCAGTTGGGGAGGATAATTGGAAAAAAGTAGCTAATTTGAGCAAGCAAACCTTTTGGCTTTCTCTGCTTCTCATGTTGCCCTTGACGCTTAGTGTCTATGCCTTGGGCATACCACTGACTCATCTCTATACGAATGATTCTCTAGCGGTGGAGGCTAGTGTTCTAGTGACACTTTTTTCACTACTTGGTATTCCTATGACGATAGGAACAGTCATCTATACAGCAGTCTGGCAGGGTTTGGGCAATGCTCGACTTCCCTTTTATGCGACAAGTATAGGGATGTGGTGTATCCGAATTGGGACAGCTTATCTGATGGGGATTGTTCTTGGTTGGGGCTTGCCCGGTATTTGGGCTGGAACCCTTTTGGATAATGGTTTTCGTTGGTTATTTCTACGTTACCGTTACCAGCGTTATATGAGCTTGAAAGGATAGGAAATGCAAAAAACAACTTTTATTTGGGATTTAGATGGGACTTTATTGGACTCTTATGAAGCGATTTTATCAGGGATTGAGGAGACTTTTGGTCAGTTTGCTATTCCTTATGATAAGGAGAAGGTGAGAGAGTTTATCCTAAAGTATTCTGTGCAGGATTTGCTTGTGCAGGTGGCGGAAGAGAGAAAACTGGATGCGGAAGTGCTAAATCAGGTGCGTGCCCAGAGTTTGGCTGAGAAGAATGCTCAGGTAGTTTTGATGCCAGGTGCGCGTGAGGTGCTAGCTTGGGCAGACCAAGTTGGGGTTCAACAGTTTGTTTACACTCATAAGGGATATAATGCTTTTGCCATTCTAAGAGACTTGGGTTTGGAATCTTATTTTACAGAGATTTTAACCAGTCAGAGTGGTTTTGTGCGGAAACCTAGTCCAGAAGCGGCTACCTATCTGATAGACAAGTATCAGTTGGATTCTGAGAAGACCTATTATATAGGGGATCGGACTCTGGATGTGGAATTTGCCCAGAATAGTGGGATTCAAAGTATCAACTTCTTAGAGTCGACTTATGAAGGAAATCACAGGATTCAAGCGTTAGCAGATATTTCCCGTTTTTTTAAGGCAGAGCGATAAAAAGATTATGTCAGTTTTGTGACAGAGACCTAACAAACTGTTTCAAGTAACCGAGTTTGTTACAAGGAATAGACAGTTTTGTTAAAAAGGCCCGAGAGGGCTTTTTTTCTGCATTTTTTGTGTTATGATAGACAGGTACTCATTTGAAAGGAATTTGAAAGAATGAAGAAAAGAATATTATTAGCGTCAACAGTAGCCTTGTCATTTGCCCCAGTATTGGCAACTCAAGCAGAAGAAGTTCTTTGGACTGCACGTAGTGTTGAGCAAATCCAAAATGATTTGACTAAAACGGATAACAAAACAAGTTATACCGTTCAGTATGGTGATACCTTGAGCACCATTGCAGAAGCCTTGGGTGTAGATGTCACAGTTCTTGCGAATTTGAATAAAATCACGAATATGGACTTGATTTTCCCAGAAACTGTTTTGACAACGACTGTCAATGAAGCAGAAGAAGTAACAGAAGTTGAAATCCAAACTCCTCAAGCAGACTCTAGTGAAGAAGTGACAACTGCGACAGCAGATTTGACAACCAATCAAGTGACGGTTGATGATCAAACTGTTCAAGTTGCAGATCTTTCTCAACCAATTGCAGAAGCGCCAAAAGCGGTAGAAACTACAAGAACAAAAGAAGTGGCATCAAGTTCAGAAGTTGCAGAGACAGTTGCTACTGCAGAAGAAGTGGCACCATCTACAAACACCTCAACGTCAGAGGAGCAAACAGTCGAAACAAGCAGTGCAGTTGCAGAAGCAGTTTTTCAGGCAACGATTCCAACTGAGAAGCAGGAAACACAAGCAAGCACTCAAGCTGAATCAGCAGTAGAAGCAACTACAACGCCAGTAGAAGAAAAAGCAATCGAAACAACTGCAACAAGTTCAGAAGAAGCAAAAGAAGCCTCATCAAATGAAGCTACAACAGTAGTTTCTACTTATCAACCAGAAGAGAAGAAAACAGTTTCAACAACTTACGCAGCTCCAGCAGCGCCCGATTATGCTGGACTTGCGTTAGCGAAATCTGAAAATGCAGGCCTTCAACCACAAACAGCTGCCTTTAAAGAAGAAATTGCTAACTTGTTTGGCATTACATCCTTTAGTGGTTACCGTCCAGGGGACAGTGGAGATCACGGAAAAGGTTTGGCTATCGACTTTATGGTACCAGAAAGCTCAGAACTAGGGGATAAGGTTGCGGAATACGCTATTCAAAACATGGCCAGCCGTGGAATTAGTTACATCATCTGGAAACAACGTTTCTATGCTCCATTCGATAGCAAATATGGGCCAGCTAATACTTGGAACCCAATGCCAGACCGCGGTAGTGTGACAGAAAACCACTATGACCACGTTCACGTTTCAATGAATGGATAAATCAGACTTTATAATATCATTTTGACGAATGAGATCTAGCTTTCGTTATAGAGAGCGATTCTCGTTCGTTTTTTTCTTTGTCATACTCTTCGAAAATCTCTTCAAACCACGTCAGTTTTATCTGCAACCTCAAAGCTGTGCTTTGAGCAACCTGCGGCTAGCTTCCTAGTTTTCTATTTGATTTTCATTGAGTATCAATATGAATGAAAAATGGAAGTTACCATTTTGTAATGATTGAAGCAACATTCTTGCAATCTATTTTACTTTGCATCATACTTGATTAGTCAACTATTGATAAATCAATAAAAGGAAAGAAGAAATGATAGAGATTCAAGATTTACTTTATCAACTCCGCTTGTCTGAGCAAGCAAGTACGCAATTGTTTGAAAAAAGGCTTGGGATTAGTTTGACACGGTATCAGATTTTACTGTTTTTGCTGGAGAATTCTCCCTGTAATCAAATGGGAGTTCAGGAGCGTTTGAAGATTGATCAGGCTGCTTTGACACGACATTTCAAGATTTTAGAAAAGGAAGGTTTGGTGGAGCGTCATCGTAATCCTGAAAATCAGCGAGAAGTATTGGTGGAGGCTACGAAGTATGCAAAGGAGCAGTTAGTGGTGAATCCCCCTCTGAAGCATATCAAGGTTAAGGAAGAGATGGAAAGTATCTTAACAGAATCTGAAAAAACAGAACTCAACCGTTTATTAAATAAATTGGTTTTGGGTATTGAAAATATAGAAATTTAAGGAGAAATAGATGTCAATTATTACAATCATTTTAGCAACGATCGTTGCTTTGGAGCATTTTTACATTTTTTATTTGGAAAGTATTGCAACGCAATCAGAAGCGACTAGTCGTGTCTTTAACATGGACAAGGAAGAATTGGCTCGTCCGTCAGTAAGTTCATTGTTTAAAAATCAAGGGATTTATAATGCTCTGCTAGGAGTCTTTCTTCTGTATGGGATTTATTTCTCACATAATTTAGAAATTGTGACTATTTTTGTCTCATTTGTGATTGGGGCTGCGGCTTATGGCTCTCTAACAGCAGATAAGAAAATTATTATGAAGCAAGGCGGACCAGCTATTTTGGCATTGATTAGTATTTTATTCTTTAAATAAACTCAAAAATCAATCCTAGCCTCGCTAGTCCTTTTCACTCCAGAATAAGGGAAATATGTTATACTTGTTTTTAAGAAAAGAATTTCATGGAATCTTTTGTAAGGAGTTAGAAATGAAAGTATTAGTGACAGGTTTTGAGCCCTTTGGAGGGGAAAAGGTTAATCCAGCCTTGGAGGCTATTAAAGGTTTACCAGCTGAAATCCATGGTGCTGAGGTCCGTTGGTTAGAAGTGCCAACAGTCTTTCACAAATCGGCTCAAGTATTGGAAGAAGAGATGAACCGCTATCAACCTGACTTTGTCCTTTGTATCGGCCAAGCAGGTGGAAGAAGTAGTTTGACACCTGAGCGAGTAGCCATTAATCAAGACGATGCACGCATTCCTGATAACGAAGGTAATCAGCCGATTGATCTTCCCATTCGAGCGGATGGTGCTTCGGCCTACTTTAGTAGTCTGCCGATTAAAGCGATGGTCCAAGCTATAAAAAAAGAGAGCTTGCCGGCCTCTGTTTCCAATACGGCAGGGACTTTTGTCTGCAATCATTTGATGTATCAGGCTCTCTATTTGGTAGAAAAGAAATTTCCACATGTTAAGGCAGGTTTTATGCACATTCCTTATATGATGGAACAGGTGGTGAATCGACCGACTACTCCAGCTATGAGTTTAGTGGACATTAGGCGAGGGGTAGAAGCAGCAATCGGGGCTATTATAGAACATGGAGATCAGGATCTCAAGTTGGTAGGCGGAGAAACTCATTGATAGAAAAAAAGCTTGAGGGGTTACCTTCAAGCTTTTGGACGTTTTCGAGCCAGTACTGCTCGGTAGAAAATCATTTTATTGATTTGAATGTAGGGTAGGAGTGAGAAACTAGCAATCCCAAAGGTAATCCAATTGAGGAAATACCAAGGAAGGAGTTGTAGGTCTAGAATAAAGCGCTGAAATTTGTAGCCTTTCATCAGGAAACGGCTGGTTTTTAGGATTTGTCCTGGTTTGGCTTGCCCTAAGTCTAGGGTGTCACAGAGGAGAAATTCTACCTGCGAATAAGCATAGTATTGTGGAATATAGAGACTATTTCCGACAATCATCAAGAGGATACTTGCTAGAAAGTAAAGACCAAAGGTCATGAGGAAACGCTCGGTTTCAATTGACGTGAGATCCAGATTGGGAAACTCAGGGTGAAGGGAAACGAATTTCTTGGCTAAAAAGCTACTGTAAAAAAGGAAGTAAATTCCAAGTAAACTAGGAATGCTCCATAAGAAGAGATAGAAGCGTTTGAGAAGGAGAGTCAAAAAGGTTTGTGAAAAGTGCTCTTCATTAAAGAGAGTGAGACTATTTTTGATGGATAGTTCTGTATCGGGATTCTTGATGAGTTTCAGCGTTGTATAGACTGAACTGGTTAGAAGAATAGCTCCGATAAAGGAGACTAATAGTGGAAAAAGGTAGGCTTGGAATACATGACCAAGCACGCTTAAAAAGGGTTGCTCTAAAATAGACTCATTGATACGCTCTAAGGGATTGAGGAAGCCAGACAAGATGACTAGCATGCTGGGTAAGAGATAGACGAGAAAGAGGTGGGGATTTTCAGCTTGAAATTGCCTAGCCTGCAGACGAATGGTTTTTAAATCAATTTTTGGGTATTTCATTCTCTCATTATACACCATAGTTCGTGACAGTTCCAGCTTTTTTTGATAAAATCATACAGTATGCCCTTGGGTACAAAGTATGAACTGGGACTGTTTTTCCCAGCTTCGGAGGTAAAAAATGTCAGATTCACCAATCAAATATCGTTTGATTAAGAAAGAAAAACACACAGGAGCTCGTCTGGGAGAAATCATCACACCCCATGGTACTTTCCCGACACCAATGTTTATGCCGGTTGGGACACAAGCCACTGTCAAAACTCAGTCGCCTGAAGAATTGAAGGAGATGGGTTCGGGAATTATCCTGTCAAACACCTATCATCTCTGGCTTCGTCCTGGAGATGAACTCATTGCACGCGCTGGTGGTCTCCACAAGTTCATGAATTGGGACCAGCCTATCTTGACAGATAGTGGTGGTTTTCAGGTTTATTCCTTAGCAGATAGCCGTAATATCACAGAAGAAGGAGTAACCTTTAAAAACCATCTCAATGGTTCCAAGATGTTCCTATCGCCAGAAAAAGCCATTTCTATTCAGAATAATCTGGGCTCAGACATCATGATGTCTTTTGACGAATGTCCCCAGTTTTATCAGCCTTATGACTACGTTAAGAAATCGATCGAGCGTACCAGTCGTTGGGCTGAGCGTGGTTTGAAGGCTCATCGTCGTCCGCATGACCAAGGGTTGTTTGGAATTGTGCAAGGGGCAGGATTTGAAGACCTGCGTCGCCAATCGGCTCATGACCTTGTCAGCATGGACTTCCCAGGCTACTCTATTGGTGGTTTGGCGGTGGGAGAAACCCACGAAGAGATGAATGCGGTTTTGGACTTCACAACCCAATTGTTGCCTGAAAACAAACCTCGCTATTTGATGGGTGTGGGAGCGCCAGATAGCTTGATTGATGGGGTGATTCGTGGGGTGGATATGTTTGACTGTGTCTTGCCGACTCGTATCGCTCGTAACGGAACTTGTATGACCAGTCAAGGTCGTTTGGTTGTCAAAAATGCTCAGTTTGCTGAGGACTTTACGCCACTAGATCCTGAGTGTGATTGCTACACATGTAAGAACTATACACGCGCTTATCTTCGTCACCTGCTCAAGGCTGATGAAACCTTTGGTATCCGCTTGACTAGCTACCACAATCTTTACTTCTTGCTTAACCTGATGAAGCAAGTGCGACAAGCCATCATGGATGACAATCTCTTGGAATTCCGTGAGTATTTTGTTGAAAAATATGGCTATAATAAGTCAGGCCGTAATTTTTAAACTGGAATTGATATAAGCTAAAAATCCTAAGTTTTCTCTTGGGATTTTTCTTCTTTTTTTGATAGAATAAAGTGTACAATGAAAGGGAGAATAAACTCGTATGCGTATTAAATGGTTTTCCTTGATTAGGATTACAGGTTTACTTTTGGTACTCTTGTATCATTTCTTTCAGACGATCTTTCCTGGAGGATTTTTCGGGGTAGATGTCTTTTTCACATTTTCAGGCTTTCTGATTACGGCTCTACTTATCGAAGAATTTTCTAAAAATCATGAAATTGATTTGGTTGGATTTTTTAGGAGACGCTTTTATCGGATTGTGCCACCTGTGGTTTTGATGGTCTTGGTGACCATGCCCTTTACCTTTCTAGTTCGGCAAGATTATGTGGCTGGAATTGGGGGTCAGATTGCGGGTGTCTTAGGCTTCATGACCAACTTCTATGAAATCCTAACAGGTGGGAGTTATGAATCTCAGTTCATTCCTCATTTGTTTGTTCATAATTGGAGCTTGGCTGTTGAGGTTCACTACTATATCCTCTGGGGATTGGCAGTTTGGTTCTTATCTAAACAGTCCAGATCAAATGGTCAGTTGAGAGGAATGGTCTTTCTCTTATCTGCTGTTGCCTTCTTGATCAGCTTCTTCTCCATGTTTATTGGTAGTTTTCTAGTAACCTCTTATTCCTCTGTTTACTTCTCCAGTTTAACTCATGTCTATCCATTCTTTTTGGGAAGTGTGTTAGCAACTATCGTAGGCGTTCGTCAGACGACTTCCCTAGTTAAGCAATTGGATAAAATCTGGGATTTACGCAAGACCCTTTTAGTTTTTGGGGGAGGTTTTGGCTTCTTACTCATTTTGACCTTCTTTGTCAAATTTACCTATCTCTTTGCCTATCTTATGGGCTTCTTGCTTGCCAGCCTTGCAGCCATTGCTATGATTCTGGCGGCGCGTGTCTTACATGAAAAGACTCCTCATATACAGGAACCAAAGATTATTAGCTTTTTAGCAGATACTAGCTATGCAGTTTATCTCTTCCATTGGCCTTTCTATATCATTTTTTCACAGTTGACATCAAATCTTCTTGCTGTGTTATTAACTTTGATTTTTTCTTATGGATTCGCCAGCCTATCATTTTATGTGTTGGAACCTTGGATTGCAGGAAAGAACACACCTGTTTTACAAACCCTTCGTCCTCTTCCTCATATTCACACAATCCTTGCAGCAAGTACAGGAATCTTGGCCTTCATTGTCTTCTTAGTAACTCTGTTGGCACCACAAGTGGGAGCTTTTGAGACAGACTTAACTGTCAATGGCTTGAAGCAAGCTGCAACAAATATTAACCAGACCAAGGTAATGACAGAACGAGCAGAAGCTGATAGTTTAGGAATTGCTGATGGCACTATGTTAATTGGTGATTCGGTAGCACTAAGAGCTAATACAGCGTTGCAGACAGCCCTTCCAGGGGCACAGATTAATGCACAAGTCAGCAGAACAACCAAGACCGCCAACGAAATCATGCTCAACAATAGCCAGAATAAATTTCTACCAAAGATGGTGGTTATTGCAACAGGGGTAAATAATCCTGAAAATTATAAGGAAGATTGGGATAGTATCGTGAAAAATCTTCCTAAGGGGCACCATATGGTTTTAGTGACTCCTTATGAAGGAGATAAGACAAAAGAGACCTATGCAATCGTTGAGAAGGCGGCTGCCTATATGAGAGAATTGGCAGAGAAGACTCCTTACATCACGATAGCAGATTGGAATCAAGCTGCTAAGGAACATCCAGAAATTTGGACTGGGACAGACCAAGTCCATTTTGGAAGTGACAATAGTAAAATTGAAGCAGGAGCTAAATTGTATGCAGATACCATTGCTGCAGCCTTGCAAACAGCTCAAGACAAGCCGGTCAAATCAAAATAACTTGTATTAAAAAGAGAAGAGTTGGAGAAATCCAGCTCTTTTAAAATATCTCTAGAAAACAGGTCTATACCATTTACAAATGAATCAGAAAGGTTTATAATATAATTGACATAATAAATATCAAAAGTAATCTTTTAAGGAGGTCATTATTATGCCTAATTACGTTAAAGCGGATCAGTTTTTCTATCCATTTGGCATTCGTCGCGGTGGGTACTTAGAACTTGTTGATGGCAAATTTGGGAAACATGTGGATCAAATTCCTGAAGGAGCAGAGGTTCTTGACTATACTGGTTATAGCATTGCACCAGGTCTTGTGGATACTCATATTCATGGATATGCAGGTGTAGATGTGATGGACAACAACATTGAAGGTACATTGCATACTATGAGTGAAGGACTTCTTAGTACCGGTGTTACCAGTTTCTTGCCCACAACTTTAACAGCCACTTATGAGCAATTGCTTGCAGTCACTGAAAATCTTGGAAACCATTATAAAGAAGCAACAGGTGCTAAGATTCGTGGGATTTATTATGAAGGTCCATATTTCACAGAAACTTTTAAGGGGGCACAAAATCCAACTTATATGAGAGACCCGGGTGTTGAGGAGTTTCATTCTTGGCAAGATGCTGCAAAAGGGATGCTAAATAAAATCGCTATTGCACCCGAACGTGATGGGGTGGAAGATTTTGTACGTACTATTACAGGTGAAGGTGTGACAGTTGCACTTGGACACTCAGATGCGACATTTGAACAAGCTAAGAAGGCAGTTGATGCTGGAGCTAGTGTATGGGTACATGCCTATAATGGGATGCGTGGTTTAACACACCGCGAACTAGGTATGGTAGGAGCTATGTATGAGCTCCCACATACTTACGCAGAATTGATTTGTGATGGTTATCACGTAGATCCAAAAGCTTGTGAGATTTTACTTAAGCAAAAGGGAACAGAAAACATCGCTCTTATTACGGACTGTATGACAGCTGGTGGGCTTGAAGACGGTGACTATATGTTGGGAGAATTCCCTGTTGTAGTAGCAAATGGAACTGCACGTCTCAAATCTACTGGTAATTTGGCAGGTTCTATCCTCAAACTTAAAGATGGTATGAGAAATGTAGTCGAGTGGGGTATTGCGAATCCGCATGAAGCAGTCATGATGGCCAGCCTCAACCCAGCTAAATCCGTTCACATTGACGATGTCTGTGGCCAAATCCGTGAAGGCTATGACGCGGACTTTATCGTACTAGATAAAGATTTGGAATTGGTAGCAACCTATCTAGATGGCGTGAAACGTTATCAAGCATAAGAGAAAAAGCAGAAGTTAGAGACTAGCTTCTGCTTTTTTATCTATATTGCTTTACCGGTAAATAAAAAAGTTAAAAAAATCACAAAAAAACTTGAATAAGCAAATGAAAGGGTTTACAATTATATTATAAATAGTACAAATAAAAAAACGGAGGAATGCTTTATGAAAGCCTATACTTATGTTAAACCAGGACTTGCTTCTTTTGTTGATGTAGACAAACCAGTTATTCGCAAGCCAACAGACGCTATTGTGCGTATCGTAAAAACCACTATTTGTGGAACAGACCTCCATATTATCAAAGGGGATGTTCCCGCTTGCCAAAGTGGTACCATTCTTGGTCACGAAGGGATTGGGATTGTTGAAGAAGTTGGAGAAGGAGTTTCTAATTTCAAAAAAGGCGACAAGGTTTTGATTTCTTGTGTTTGTGCCTGTGGTAAATGTTACCACTGTAAAAAAGGGATTTATGCTCACTGTGAGGATGAGGGAGGATGGATTTTCGGTCACTTGATTGATGGTATGCAGGCTGAATATCTACGTGTCCCTCATGCAGATAATACTCTTTACCATACTCCAGAAGATTTGTCAGATGAAGCCTTGGTTATGCTATCAGACATTCTACCTACTGGATATGAAATTGGTGTCTTAAAAGGGAAAGTAGAACCTGGTTGTAGTGTAGCCATTATTGGTTCAGGACCTGTTGGATTGGCTGCTCTTTTGACAGCCCAATTCTATTCACCAGCTAAATTGATTATGGTGGACTTAGACGATAACCGCTTGGAAACTGCTGTATCATTTGGTGCGACTCATAAGATTAATTCTTCAGACCCTGAAAAAGCTATTAAAGAAATTTATGATTTGACAGATGGACGTGGTGTGGATGTCGCTATCGAAGCTGTTGGTATTCCTGCAACATTTGATTTCTGTCAAAAGATTATCGGTGTAGACGGAACAGTTGCCAACTGTGGTGTGCATGGTAAACCAGTTGAATTCGATTTAGATAAACTTTGGATTCGCAACATCAATGTAACAACTGGTTTGGTATCTACAAATACAACTCCACAATTGTTGAAAGCACTTGAAAGTCATAAGATTGAACCAGAAAAATTGGTAACTCACTATTTCAAACTCAGTGAAATTGAAAAAGCCTATGAAGTCTTCAGTAAGGCAGCAGACCACCATGCCATTAAGGTCATTATCGAAAACGATATTTCTGAAGTCTAGGTAGTGACAAGATTTTGGAACATAAGCAAATAGAAATTCAGTCATCATAGGATGGCTAGATTTTTTATCAAAAAATTAAGAAATGAGCATATTTCTTTCCTTGTCTAGCGGAATTGGTTATAATATACGGTACAAAGGAATGAATGAATATGTATCGTGTTATAGAAATGTACGGAGATTTTGAACCGTGGTGGTTCTTAGAAGGTTGGGAAGAAGATATTGTAGCAAGTAAGAAATTTGACCAGTATTATGATGCTCTCAAATACTATAAAACTTGCTGGTTTAGATTGGAACAAGAATCCCCACTTTATAAAAGTAGAAGTGATTTGATGACCATTTTTTGGGATCCGGAAGACCAACGCTGGTGTGATGAATGTGATGAGTATTTACAACAATACCATTCTTTGGCTCTTTTGCAGGATGAGCAGGTTATCCCAGATGAAAAATTACGTCCAGGCTATGAAAAACAAACAGGTAAGGAAAGGCACCGTTCTTGCCGTATGAAATTAAAATAGAGGAAAAGTAACTTTTTTGGAGTTGCTTTTTTTATTTTTCCAAATCTTTGCGAATAGTATAGGTGAGGAGGTAAGTATGGTTCAAGAAATTGCACAAGAAATCATTCGTTCGGCCCGGAAAAAAGGGGCGCAAGACATTTATTTTGTCCCCAAGTTAGACGCCTATGAGCTTCATATGAGGGTAGGAGACGAGCGCTGTAAAATCGGTTGTTATGATTTTGAAAAATTTGCGGCAGTCATCAGTCACTTTAAGTTTGTGGCGGGTATGAATGTAGGAGAAAAGCGACGTAGTCAACTTGGTTCCTGTGATTATGCCTATGACCAGAAGATGGCATCTCTACGTCTATCTACTGTAGGCGATTATCGAGGACATGAGAGTTTAGTTATTCGTTTGTTGCATGATGAGGAGCAGGAGTTGCATTTTTGGTTTCAGGATATTGAAGAACTGGGTAAGCAGTACAGGCAACGGGGACTCTATCTTTTTGCTGGCCCAGTCGGCAGTGGCAAGACGACCCTGATGCACGAATTGGCCAAGTCTCTCTTTAAGGGGCAACAAGTTATGTCTATTGAAGATCCAGTCGAAATAAAGCAGGACGACATGCTCCAATTGCAGTTGAACGAAGCAATCGGGTTGACCTATGAAAATCTAATCAAACTTTCCTTGCGTCATCGACCAGATCTCTTGATTATCGGAGAAATTCGAGACAGAGAGACGGCGCGTGCAGTAGTTAGAGCTAGTTTGACAGGTGCGACAGTCTTTTCAACCATTCATGCCAAGAGTATTCGAGGTGTTTATGAGCGCCTGCTGGAGTTGGGTGTGAGTGAGGAGGAATTAGCAGTCGTTCTGCAAGGAGTCTGCTACCAGAGATTAATTGGGGGAGGAGGAATCGTTGACTTTGCAAACAAAGACTATCAAGAACACCAGTCAACTAGCTGGAATGAACAGATTGACCAGCTTCTTAAAGATGGACATATCACAAGCCTTCAAGCTGAAACGGAAAAAATTAGCTACAGCTAAGCAAAAAAATATCATCACCCTGTTTAACAATCTCTTTTCCAGCGGTTTTCATCTGGTGGAGACCATCTCCTTTTTAGATAGGAGTGCCTTGTTGGACAAGCAGTGTGTGACCCAGATGCGCACGGGCTTGTCTCAGGGGAAATCATTCTCAGAAATGATGGAAAGTTTGGGATTTTCAAGTGCCATTGTCACTCAGTTATCCCTAGCGGAAGTCCATGGAAATCTCCACCTGAGTTTGGGAAAGATAGAAGAGTATCTAGACAATCTAGCCAAGGTCAAGAAAAAATTAATTGAAGTAGCGACCTATCCTTTGATTTTGCTGGGATTTCTTCTCTTAATTATGCTGGGACTACGTAATTACCTGCTACCACAACTGGATAGTAGTAATATTGCCACCCAAATCATTGGAAATCTCCCACAAATCTTTCTAGGAATGGTAGGCTTTGTTTCAGTAGGTATCCTTTTAGCACTAACTTTTTATAAAAGAAGTTCTAAGATGCGCGCCTTTTCTATCTTAGCACGCCTTCCCTTTCTTGGAATCTTTGTGCAGACCTATTTGACAGCCTATTATGCGCGTGAATGGGGGAATATGATTTCGCAGGGGATGGAGCTGACGCAGATTTTTCAGATCATGCAGGAACAAGGTTCTCAACTCTTTAAAGAAATCGGTCAAGACCTAGCTCAATCCCTACAAAATGGCTGCGAATTTTCTCAGACGATAGCGACCTATCCTTTCTTTAGGAAAGAGTTGAGTCTCATTATCGAGTATGGGGAAGTCAAGTCCAAGCTGGGTAGTGAGTTGGAAATCTATGCTGAAAAAACTTGGGAAGCCTTTTTTACCCGAGTCAACCGCACCATGAACTTAGTACAGCCACTGGTCTTTATCTTTGTGGCTCTGATTATCGTTTTACTTTATGCGGCAATGCTCATGCCCATGTATCAAAATATGGAGGTAAATTTTTAAAATGAAAAAAATTATGACATTCTTGAAAAAAACGAAAGTGAAGGCTTTCACGCTTGTGGAGATGTTGGTGGTCTTGCTCATCATCAGCGTGCTTCTATTACTCTTTGTACCTAATCTGACCAAGCAAAAAGAAGCAGTCAATGACAAAGGAAAAGCTGCTGTTGTTAAGGTTGTGGAAAGCCAGGCAGAGCTTTATAGCTTGGATAAAAATGAAGATGCTAGCCTAAGCAAGTTACAAGCAGATGGGAGAATCACAGAAGAGCAGGCTAAAGCTTATAAAGAATACCATGTTAAACAAGGTACCAGTCAAAGTGTTTCAGATTAAGGCCTTTACCATGTTTGAAAGTCTATTGGTTTTGGGTCTTGTGAGTATCCTTGCCTTGGGCTTGTCTGGCTCTGTCCAGTCCACTTTTGCGGCGGTAGAGGAGCAGATTTTCTTTATGGAGTTTGAAGAACTCTATCGGGAAACTCAAAAACGCAGTGTAGCTAGTCAGCAAAAGACAAGTTTGAGCATAGACGGAAAGACCATTAGCAATGGCAGTCAAAAGCTGACAGTTCCTAAAGGAATTCAAGCACTATCGGGACAAAGTATCACATTTGACCGAGTTGGAGGCAATTCGTCCCTGGCTAAGGTTGAATTTCAGACCAGTAAAGGAGCTATTCGCTATCAGTTATATCTAGGAAATGGAAAAATTAAACGCATTAAGGAAACAAAAAATTAGGGCAGTGATTTTGCTGGAAGCAGTAGTCGCTCTAGCTATCTTTGCCAGCATTGCGACCCTTCTTTTGGGACAAATTCAGAAAAATAGACAAGAAGAAGCAAAAATTTTGCAAAAGGAAGAAGTCTTGAGGGTAGCTAAGATGGCCTTGCAGACAGGTCAAAATCAGGTAAACATCAACGGAGTTGAGATTCAGGTGTTTTCTAGTGAAAAGGGATTGGAGGTTTATCATGGCTCAGAACAGTTGTTGGCTATCAAAGAGCATTAAAATCAAGGCTTTTACCCTGTTAGAATCCCTGATTGCTCTTATTGTTATCAGTGGGAGTTTACTTCTCTTTCAAGCCATGAGTCAGCTCCTTATTTCAGAAGTTCGATACCAGCAACAAAGCGAGCAAAAGGAGTGGCTCCTGTTTGTGGACCAGTTGGAGGCAGAATTAGACCGTTCGCAGTTCGAAAAAGTAGAAGGTAATCGCATTTATATGAAGCAGGATGGCAAGGAAATTGCGATAGGTAAGTCTAAATCAGATGATTTTCGGAAAACCGATGCCAGTGGACGAGGATATCAGCCTATGATTTATGGACTCAAATCTGCACAGATTACAGAGGACAATCAAGTGGTTCGCTTTCGTTTTCAATTCCAAAAAGGCTTAGAAAGGGAGTTCATCTATCGTGTGGAAAAAGCAAAAAGTTAAGGCGGGTGTTCTCATCTATGCAGTCACTATGGCAGCCATCTTTAGTCTTTTGTTACAATTTTACTTGAACAGACAAGTCGCCCACTATCAAGACTATTCTTTGAATAAAGAAAAGCTGATTGCTTTTGCTATGGCCAATCGAACCAAAGATAAGGTTGAGCAAGAAAGTGGGGAACAGGCCTTTAATCTGGGTCAAGTGAGTTATCAAAATAAGAAAACAAGCTTGGTGACGACGGTTCGTACGCCTAAGAGTCAATATGAGTTCATCTTTCCTTCCGTCAAAATCAAAGAAGAGAAAACAGATAAAAAGGAAAAGGTAGTGACTGATTCAAGTAATCAAGCAGAGAAGAAAAAATCAGAAGAGAAAGTTGAAAAGAAAGAGAATTCCTAGCCAATCAAGCTACTTTGTGCTAAACTAAAAATATGAAACATGATTTTAACCACAAAGCAGAAACTTTCGATTCCCCTAAAAATATCTTCCTTGCAAACTTGGTTTGTCAAGCAGTCAAGAAACAGATTGATCTTCTATCAGACAAAGAAATTTTGGATTTCGGTGGAGGGACGGGGCTGTTAACCTTGCCTCTAGCCAAGCAGGCCAAGTCTGTGACATTGGTGGATATTTCGGAGAAAATGCTGGAGCAAGCTCGTTTGAAAGCGGAGCGGCAAGACATCAAGAATATCCACTTTTTGGAGCAAGATTTACTGGAAAAACCCTTGGAGAAAGAGTTTGATCTCATTGTTGTTTGTCGTGTTCTTCATCATATGCCTGATTTGGATGCGACTCTCTTACTGTTTTATCAACATTTGAGGGAAGATGGACAACTCCTACTTGCTGATTTTACCAAGACAGAAGCTAACCATCATGGATTTAAATTGCCTGAACTGGAAAACAAGCTAGCCCAGTTTGGTTTTTCATCTGTGCATAGTCAGATTCTCTATAGCGCTGAAGACCTGTTTCAAGGAAATTACGCAGAACTCTTTTTAACAGTAGCCCAAAAATCACTCGCCTAGTCAGGGAGTGATTTTTCTATAAGGATGGAAAAAAGAAGGGAAATTTGATAAGATAGGAATATGGATTTTGAAAAAATTGAACAAGCTTATACGTATTTACTAGAGAATGTCCAAGTCATCCAAAGTGATTTGGCGACCAACTTTTATGACGCCTTGGTGGAGCAAAATAGCATCTATCTGGATGGTGAAACTGAGCTAGAGCAGGTCAAGGAAAACAATCAGGCCCTTAAACGCTTAGCGCTACGCAAAGAAGAATGGCTCAAGACCTACCAGTTTCTCTTGATGAAGGCTGGGCAGACAGAGCCCCTACAGGCCAATCACCAGTTTACACCAGATGCCATTGCTTTACTTTTGGTGTTTATTGTGGAAGAGTTGTTTAAAGAAGAGGAGATTACGATCCTCGAAATGGGTTCTGGGATGGGAATTCTAGGCGCTACTTTCTTGACCTCGCTTGATAAAAAGGTGGATTACTTGGGAATGGAAGTGGATGATTTGCTGATTGATTTGGCAGCAAGCATGGCAGATGTAATTGGTTTGCAGGCTGGCTTTGTCCAAGGAGATGCTGTTCGTCCACAAATGCTCAAAGAAAGCGACGTGGTCATCAGCGACTTGCCTGTCGGCTATTATCCTGATGATGCCGTTGCGTCGCGCCATCAAGTTGCTTCTAGTCAAGAAAATACCTACGCCCATCACTTGCTCATGGAACAAGGGCTTAAGTACCTCAAATCAGATGGCTACGCTATTTTTCTAGCTCCGAGTGATTTGTTGACCAGTCCTCAAAGTGACTTGTTGAAAGGTTGGTTGAAAGAGGAGGCAAGTCTGACTGCCATGATTAGTTTGCCTGAAAATCTCTTTGCCAATGCCAAACAATCTAAGACCATTTTTATCCTACAGAAGAAAAATGAAATAACAGTAGATCCTTTTGTTTATCCTCTTGCTAGCTTGCAAGATGCAAGTGTTTTAATGAAATTTAAAGAAAATTTTCAAAAATGGACTCAAGGTACTGAAATATAAAATAGATTTTGTTATAATAGATGAAAACGCTTAAAAGAGGAGTCTTGTTATGACAAAAACAATTGCAATCAATGCAGGAAGTTCAAGTTTAAAATGGCAATTATACTTAATGCCAGAGGAAAAAGTGTTAGCCAAAGGCTTGATTGAACGTATCGGTTTGAAAGATTCGATTTCAACTGTAAAATTTGATGGCCGTTCTGAACAACAGATTTTGGATATCGAAAATCATACACAAGCCGTTAAAATTTTATTGGATGACTTGATTCGTTTCGATATTATCAAGGCTTACGATGAGATTACTGGTGTTGGACACCGTGTTGTGGCAGGTGGAGAATATTTCAAAGAATCAACAGTCGTTGAGGGAGATGTTTTAGAAAAAGTTGAAGAGTTGAGCTTGTTGGCTCCTCTCCACAATCCAGCCAATGCAGCAGGTGTTCGTGCCTTCAAGGAATTGTTGCCAGACATTACCAGTGTAGTTGTTTTTGATACTTCATTCCACACAAGTATGCCAGAGAAAGCTTATCGCTACCCTCTACCAACAAAATATTACACAGAAAACAAGGTTCGTAAATACGGTGCCCACGGTACAAGCCACCAGTTTGTAGCAGGAGAAGCTGCAAAACTCTTGGGACGTCCATTAGAAGATTTGAAATTGATTACTTGCCACATCGGTAATGGTGCTTCTATTACAGCAGTTAAGGGTGGTCAATCTGTCGATACTTCAATGGGCTTCACTCCACTTGGTGGTGTGATGATGGGAACTCGTACAGGGGATATTGACCCAGCTATCATTCCTTACCTAATGCAATATACAGAGGACTTTAACACGCCTGAAGATATTAGTCGCGTCCTTAATCGTGAATCAGGACTTATGGGTGTTTCAGGCAAATCTAGTGATATGCGTGATGTGATTGCTGCTATGGAAGAAGGGGACCACGATGCCACTTTAGCCTATGAAATGTATGTTGATCGTATCCAAAAACATATCGGTCAATACCTTGCAGTCCTAAATGGAGCAGATGCTATTATCTTCACAGCAGGTATCGGAGAAAATGCAGCTGCTGTACGTAAGGATGTTATCTCAGGAATTTCTTGGTTTGGCTGTGATGTTGACCCAGAAAAGAACGTCTTTGGCGTGACAGGAGACATCTCAACAGAGGCAGCGAAAATCCGTGTCTTGGTTATTCCAACAGATGAAGAATTAGTCATTGCCCGTGACGTTGAACGCTTGAAAAAATAACAAAAATCAGAAAAAATATTCCGTACAAGGAGTTGGAAAAGTGATTTTTCCAGCTTCTTTTTCTGATGAAATTGTCCAAAACCTTGCTATGATTGGCTTTTTTGAAAAATATGGTATAATAGTAGTAATTTAATAGATGGAGTTGAGTTTTGAAGAAAAACTTTCGTGTAAAAAGAGAGAAAGATTTTAAGGCGATTTTTAAGGAGGGGACAAGTTTTGCCAATCGCAAATTTGTTGTCTACCAACTAGAAAACCAGAAAAACCATTTTCGAGTAGGTCTATCAGTTAGCAAAAAACTGGGGAATGCCGTCACTAGAAATCAAATTAAGCGACGGATTCGGCATATTATCCAGAATGCCAAAGGGAGTCTGGTAGAAGATGTCGACTTTGTTATCATTGCTCGAAAAGGAGTCGAAACCTTGGGATACGCAGAGATGGAGAAAAATCTACTCCACGTATTAAAATTATCAAAGATTTACCAGGAAGGAAATGGGAGTGAAAAAGAAACTACAGTTGACTAGTTTGCTAGGACTGTCTCTATTTATCATGACAGCCTGTGCAACAAATGGGACAACTAGCGATATTACAGCCAATTCGGCTGATTTTTGGAGTAAATTCGTTTACTTCTTTGCGGAAATCATTCGCTTTTTATCGTTTGACATCAGTATCGGAGTGGGGATTATTCTCTTTACGGTCTTGATTCGTACAGTGCTCTTGCCAGTCTTCCAAGTGCAAATGGTGGCATCCAGAAAAATGCAGGAAGCTCAACCACGCATTAAGGCGCTTCGAGAACAATATCCAGGTCGAGATATGGAAAGCAGAACTAAGCTAGAGCAAGAAATGCGTAAAGTCTTTAAAGAAATGGGTGTCAGACAGTCGGATTCTCTTTGGCCGATTTTGATTCAGATGCCGCTTATCTTGGCCTTGTTCCAAGCTCTATCAAGGGTTGACTTTTTGAAGACAGGGCATTTCTTATGGATTAACCTTGGTGGTGTGGATACAACCCTTGTGCTTCCGATTTTAGCAGCTGTATTTACCTTTTTAAGTACTTGGCTGTCTAATAAAGCCTTGTCTGAACGTAATGGCGCTACGACTGCGATGATGTATGGGATTCCAGTCTTAATCTTTGTCTTTGGGGTTTATGCTCCGAGCGGAGTCGCTCTCTACTGGGCAGTGTCCAATGCTTATCAAGTCTTGCAAACCTATTTCTTGAACAATCCATTCAAGATTATCGCAGAGCGCGAGGCCGTAGTACAAGCACAAAAAGATTTGGAAAATAGAAAAAGAAAAGCCAAGAAAAAGGCTCAGAAAACGAAATAATAAGGAGGAATCTGGTAATGGTAGTATTTACAGGTTCAACTGTTGAAGAAGCAATCCAGAAAGGATTGAAAGAATTAGATATTCCAAGAATGAAGGCTCACATCAAAGTCATTTCTCGTGAAAAAAATGGATTTCTTGGTTTATTTGGTAAAAAACCAGCTCAGGTTGACATTGAAGCTATTAGTGAAACAACTGTCATTAAAGCAAATCAACAAGCTGTTAAGGGTGTTCCTAAAGAAATCAATGAACAAAATGAACCGGTCAAAACGGTCAGTGAAGCAACCGTTGATTTGGGTCATGTTGTAGAAGCAATTAAAAAGATTGAAGAAGAAGGCCAAGGGGTTTCTGATGAAGTTAAGGCTGAAATTTTGAAAAATGAAAAACATGCTAACACCATTTTAGAAGAAACTGGGCATATTGAGATTTTAAATGAATTACAGCTTGAAGAAGCTGGTTTCGGAGAAGAAGTAGAAACTCCTATTGTCGAGACTCAAGCTGAACGAACTGAAAGTCAAGAATTAGAAGATTTGGGCTTAAAAGTGGAACCGAGTTTTGACATTGAACAAGTAGCTACGGAAGTAACGACTTATGTCCAAACAATCATTGATGATATGGATGTTGAGGCGACGATTTCAAATGATTATAACCGTCGTAGCATCAATTTACAAATTGATACCAATGAGCCAGGGCGTATTATTGGTTATCATGGTAAAGTTTTGAAGGCCTTGCAACTATTGGCTCAAAATTATCTTTACAACCGCTATTCAAGAACCTTCTACATTACTATTAATGTCAATGATTATGTTGAACATCGTGCAGAAGTCTTACAGACCTATGCTCAAAAATTGGCGACTCGTGTTTTAGAAGAAGGACGTAGTCATCAAACAGATCCTATGTCAAATAGCGAACGCAAGATCATCCATCGTATTATTTCACGTATGGATGGCGTGACTAGTTACTCTGAGGGTGATGAGCCAAATCGCTATGTCGTTGTAGATACAGAATAAGTAAAATCAGGGTTCTCCTGATTTTTTGCTAGCTGGAGGAGATTAAATTAATGTTGAATAAGATAAGAGACTATCTAGACTTTGCTGGTTTGCAGTACCGTAATCCGGATAAGTCTGGAGCAGAGCGAGAAAAAATGCTGGCATTTCGCCACAAAGGTCAAGAGGCCAGAAAGGCTTTTACAGAGCTAGCTAAAGCCTTTCAAGCAAGCCATCCAGAATGGCAACTCCAACAGACTAGCCAGTGGATGAATCAGGCGCAACGTTTGCGACCACACTTCTGGGCTTATCTACATCGTGAGGGGAAAGTGACAGAGCCAATGATGGCCTTACGTTTGTACGGAAGTTCTTCTGGTTTTGGAGTCTCACTAGAAGTCAGTTTCATCGAGCGCAAGAAAGATGAGCAAACTCTAGGCAAGCAGGCCAAGGTTTTAGAAATTCCACCAGTAGAAGGGATTTATTATCTAGCCTACTCTGATGGTCAAAGTCAACGGTGGGAGGCGAACGAAGAAAATCGTCAGGTCTTAGTCGAGAAGATAGGCAGTCAAGAAATCCGAAAAGTGTTAGTTAAAGCAGATGTTGCTTTTATAGAAAATCAATCATTAGAAGTGATTTTAGAAAAATTAGATGAAGCTTATGAGCGCTTACTTCCCTACTATCAGGCGACTAGAGGATAGCAAATAGAATACTTATTTACGTCGAATTGTTTAATTGCTATTCTATGTATTTTTTCATATAATAGTAAAATAGAATGTGTGATTCAATCATCACCTCAAATAGAAAGGAAATTCTATGTCAAATCTATCTGTTAATGCAATTCGTTTCCTAGGTATTGACGCTATCAACAAAGCCAACTCAGGTCACCCAGGTGTGGTTATGGGAGCGGCTCCGATGGCTTACAGCCTCTTTACAAAACAACTTCGTATCAATCCAGCTCAACCAAACTGGATTAACCGCGACCGTTTTATTCTTTCAGCTGGTCACGGTTCAATGCTTCTTTATGCCCTTCTTCACCTTTCTGGCTTTGAAGATGTCAGCATGGATGAGATCAAGAGCTTCCGTCAATGGGGTTCAAAAACACCAGGTCACCCAGAATTTGGCCATACAGCAGGGATTGATGCTACAACAGGTCCTCTAGGTCAAGGGATTTCAACTGCCACTGGTTTTGCCCAAGCAGAACGTTTCTTGGCAGCCAAATATAACCGCGAAGGCTACAATATCTTTGACCACTATACTTACGTTATCTGTGGAGACGGAGACTTGATGGAAGGTGTCTCAAGTGAGGCGGCTTCATACGCAGGTTTGCAAAAACTAGACAAGTTGGTTGTTCTTTATGATTCAAATGACATCAACTTGGATGGTGAGACAAAGGATTCCTTTACAGAAAGTGTTCGTGACCGTTACAATGCCTACGGTTGGCATACTGCCTTGGTAGAAGATGGAACAGACTTAGAAGCAATCCATGCTGCTATCGAAACAGCTAAAGCTTCAGGAAAACCATCTTTGATTGAAGTGAAGACGGTTATTGGATACGGTTCTCCAAACAAACAAGGAACTAATGCTGTACACGGTGCTCCTCTTGGAGCAGATGAAACTGCAGCTACTCGTCAAGCACTTGTTTGGGACTATGAACCATTTGAAATACCAGAACAAGTTTATGCTGATTTCAAAGAACATGTTGCAGATCGTGGCGCATCAGCTTATCAAGCTTGGACTGAATTAGTTGCTGACTATAAAGAGGCTCATCCAGAACTGGCTGCAGAAGTAAAAGCTATCATCGATGGACGTGATCCAGTTGAAGTGACTCCAGCAGACTTCCCAGCTTTAGAAAATGGTTTCTCTCAAGCAACTCGTAACTCGAGTCAGGATGCTTTGAACGTTGTGGCAGCTAAGTTACCAACCTTCCTAGGTGGATCAGCTGACCTAGCTCACTCAAACATGACTTATATCAAGACTGACGGACTTCAAGACGATGCCAATCGCTTGAACCGTAACATTCAGTTTGGTGTTCGTGAATTTGCAATGGGAACGATTTTGAACGGGATGGCCCTTCACGGTGGACTTCGTGTATACGGTGGTACTTTCTTCGTCTTCTCTGACTATGTGAAGGCAGCTGTTCGCTTGTCAGCCTTACAAGGACTTCCTGTGACTTATGTCTTTACCCACGATTCAATCGCAGTCGGGGAAGACGGTCCTACGCACGAACCAGTTGAGCACTTAGCAGGTCTTCGTGCTATGCCAAATCTGAATGTTTTCCGTCCAGCAGATGCGCGTGAAACGCAAGCAGCTTGGTACCTTGCAGTGACAAGTGAGAAAACACCAACTGCCCTTGTCTTGACACGTCAAAACTTGACTGTTGAAGAGGGAACAGACTTCGACAAGGTTGCAAAAGGTGCCTATGTTGTCTATGAAAATGCAGCAGACTTTGATACCATCTTGATTGCGACAGGTTCAGAGGTTAATCTTGCTGTCTCAGCTGCCAAAGAGTTGGCTAGTCAAGGTGCAAAAGTCCGCGTAGTCAGCATGCCATCTACAGATGTCTTTGATAAACAAGATGCGGCTTACAAGGAAGAAATTCTTCCAAATGCAGTTCGCCGTCGTGTTGCAGTCGAAATGGGTGCAACTCAAAACTGGTACAAATATGTTGGTCTAGATGGTGCTGTTCTCGGTATTGATACCTTCGGAGCCTCTGCTCCAGCACCAAAAGTATTGGCAGAGTACGGATTTACAGTTGAAAATCTTGTAAAAGTCGTTCAAAACTTGAAATAATCCTAAAAATCAGGGCGCAAGCTCTGGTTTTTCTTATTAGAAAAGCAAGGTACAATCTTGTAAAAGTAGCTGAAATTTGATATAGTAGTCCTATGTAAAAGACAAAGGAGAAGAAAATGAATCCAAATTATACATTTTTAATTATGCTTGTAGCGATGTTAGGCTTAATGTTCTTTATGCAACGCTCTCAAAAGAAACAAGCACAAAAACGTATGGAAAGCTTAAATAAACTGCAAAAAGGCTATGAAGTGATTACAATCGGTGGACTTTACGGAACAGTCGATGAAGTAGATACTGAGAAGAGAACGATTGTTCTTGATGTAGATGGAGTTTACTTGACTTTTGAACTAGCTGCTATCAAGACAGTATTACCGCTGAAAGAAACAGCTTCACTAGAAGGTGCAATTGAAAAATAAGACGGGATTACTAACTCCCGTTTTTCTATAAAAGAAAGGAAATGGGATGAAAAAACTAGTCTTTGTCTGTCTGGGGAATATTTGCCGTAGTCCTATGGCTGAGTTTGTTATGAAATCAATGACAGATAATTATGAAATCCAAAGTCGAGCGACTTCTTCTTGGGAACATGGCAATCCGATTCATAAGGGAACTCAAGGGATTTTTCAACAGTATGAGATTCCTTACGACAAAGCCAAAACATCGCTTCAGATTAGTAAGGAAGATTTTGAAGCCTTTGATTATATTATCGGCATGGATGCTTCAAATGTTTCTGACCTACGTCAGATGTGTCCAGTAGACTGTCAAGATAAGATTTACTCATTTGCATCTGAAAGTGTTCCAGATCCTTGGTATACAGGAGATTTTGAAGAAACCTATCAGCGTGTTCAAGAGGGTTGTCAAGCTTGGTTAGAACGTTTAGAAAAGGAGAGTGAAGATGGAAAATCTTAAGAATTTTTACGAAAAGTATCGTGTCTATCTGACTCGCCCACGTTTAGAGCTTTTGGCAGTAGTTACGATTGTTTTTTGTGCTGTGCTCGTCTTTTTTCTAAATATTCCCGGAAAAGGTGTTCTAAAGCTTGATAATGGAACCATTGTTTACGACGGCAGTCTTGTCCGTGGTAAAATGAATGGACAGGGTACCATTACTTTCCAAAATGGAGACCAGTATACTGGTGGTTTCAACAATGGAGCCTTCAACGGAAAAGGTACCTTTCAATCTAAAGAAGGCTGGACCTACGAAGGTGATTTTGTAAATGGTCAGGCTGAAGGAAAAGGGAAACTAACAACAGAACAAGAAGTCGTTTATGAAGGGACTTTTAAACAAGGCGTTTTTCAACAAAAATAAAGCCTCCTTATCAAAGGAGGTATTGTTAGTACCTAAAAGTAAGCGCTTACTAGAAAATCTATCTCTTTCCAAGCTCCTCTTCCAATCAAGCTTGTGAAATAAAAAAATATTTGAAATTCATTTCACAAACTCTAAAGAAAAAACTTGATAAGTAAAGAAAATGAGAAAAAATTCACAAACAATAAAAAATTCTTTGTGAAATGTTTATGAAACTGTTTACAAAGTTGAAATAATGCGTTATAATAAACTTGTGAAAAAATTAACAAAGGATATCGATCCTTGAAAGCTATGGAGGAAAATATGGCTGATAAAAAAACTGTGACACCAGAAGAAAAGAAACTCGCTGCTGAAAAGCATGTCGATGGCTTGGTGCAAAAAGCTTTAGTTGCTCTTGAGGAAATGCGTAAACTCGACCAAGAACAGGTCGACTACATCGTAGCTAAAGCGTCAGTTGCAGCTTTGGATGCCCACGGAGAATTGGCTTTACATGCCTTTGAAGAAACAGGACGTGGTGTATTTGAAGATAAAGCAACTAAGAACTTGTTTGCTTGTGAACACGTAGTAAACAACATGCGCCACACTAAGACAGTTGGCGTTATTGAAGAAGACGATGTAACAGGTTTGACTCTTATCGCTGAACCAGTTGGTGTTGTTTGTGGTATCACTCCAACAACAAACCCAACATCAACAGCGATCTTCAAATCATTGATTTCATTGAAGACACGTAACCCAATCGTCTTTGCCTTCCACCCTTCAGCTCAAGAATCATCAGCTCACGCAGCTCAAATCGTTCGTGATGCTGCGATTAAAGCAGGAGCTCCTGAAAACTGTGTACAGTGGATCACTGAACCATCTATGGAAGCAACTAGTGCGCTTATGAACCACGAAGGCGTTGCAACAATTCTTGCAACAGGTGGTAATGCCATGGTTAAAGCGGCTTACTCATGTGGTAAACCAGCTCTTGGGGTAGGTGCCGGAAACGTTCCAGCTTATGTTGAAAAATCAGCAAACATCCGTCAAGCAGCACACGATATCGTTATGTCTAAATCATTTGATAATGGTATGGTCTGTGCATCTGAACAAGCGGTTATCATTGATAAAGAAATTTACGATGAATTTGTAGCAGAGTTCAAATCTTACCACACTTACTTTGTAAACAAGAAAGAAAAAGCTCTTCTTGAAGAATTCTGCTTCGGCGTGAAAGCAAACAGCAAAAACTGTGCTGGTGCGAAATTGAACGCTGACATCGTTGGTAAACCAGCAACTTGGATTGCAGAGCAAGCAGGATTTACAGTTCCAGAAGGAACAAACATTCTTGCTGCAGAATGTAAAGAAGTTGGTGAAAACGAGCCATTGACTCGTGAAAAATTGTCACCAGTTATCGCAGTTTTGAAATCTGAAAGCCGTGAAGATGGTATTTCCAAAGCTCGTCAAATGGTTGAATTTAACGGTCTTGGTCACTCAGCAGCTATCCACACAGCTGACGAAGAATTGACTAAAGAATTTGGTAAAGCTGTTAAAGCTATTCGTGTTATCTGTAACTCACCTTCTACTTTCGGTGGTATCGGGGACGTTTACAATGCCTTCTTGCCATCATTGACACTCGGATGTGGTTCTTACGGACGTAACTCAGTTGGGGATAACGTTAGTGCCATTAACCTTTTGAATATCAAAAAAGTCGGAAGACGGAGAAATAACATGCAATGGATGAAACTTCCTTCAAAAACATACTTTGAACGTGATTCAATTCAATACCTTCAAAAATGTCGTGACGTTGAACGTGTCATGATCGTTACTGACCATGCCATGGTAGAGCTTGGTTTCCTTGATCGTATCATTGAACAACTTGATCTTCGTCGCAATAAGGTTGTTTACCAAATCTTTGCTGATGTAGAACCAGATCCAGATATCACTACAGTTGAACGTGGTACTGAAATCATGCGTGCCTTCAAACCAGATACAATCATCGCTCTTGGTGGTGGATCTCCAATGGATGCTGCTAAAGTAATGTGGCTCTTCTACGAACAACCAGAAGTAGACTTCCGTGACCTTGTACAAAAATTCATGGATATCCGTAAACGTGCCTTCAAATTCCCGTTGCTTGGTAAGAAGACTAAATTCATCGCAATCCCAACAACATCTGGTACAGGATCTGAAGTAACACCATTTGCCGTTATCTCTGATAAAGCAAATAACCGTAAATACCCAATCGCTGACTACTCATTGACACCAACTGTGGCAATCGTAGACCCTGCTTTGGTATTGACAGTTCCTGGATTTGTTGCTGCGGACACTGGTATGGACGTATTGACCCACGCGACTGAAGCTTACGTATCACAAATGGCTAGCGACTACACTGATGGTCTTGCACTTCAAGCGATCAAACTTGTATTCGAAAACCTTGAAAGCTCAGTTAAGAATGCAGACTTCCATTCACGCGAGAAAATGCATAACGCTTCAACAATCGCTGGTATGGCCTTTGCCAATGCCTTCCTAGGTATTTCTCACTCAATGGCCCATAAGATTGGTGCGCAATTCCACACAATCCACGGTCGTACAAATGCTATCTTGCTTCCATACGTCATCCGCTACAACGGTACACGTCCAGCTAAGACAGCAACATGGCCTAAGTACAACTACTACCGTGCAGATGAGAAGTACCAAGATATCGCTCGTATGCTTGGACTTCCAGCTTCTACTCCAGAAGAAGGTGTGGAATCTTACGCAAAAGCTGTCTATGAACTTGGTGAGCGCGTAGGTATCCAAATGAACTTCAAAGCACAAGGTATCGACGAAAAAGAATGGAAAGAACATTCACGTGAATTAGCCTTCCTTGCTTACGAAGACCAATGTTCACCAGCTAACCCACGCCTTCCAATGGTTGACCATATGCAAGAAATCATCGAAGATTCTTACTATGGCTACAAAGAAAGACCAGGACGCCGTAAATAATTGTTTATCAGCCTAGAGGCAGGGAATCCCTGTCTCTTTTTTTGTAATTCTATTTGAAAAATGGTATAATCATCGCATATATTTATTTGAAAATCAAATCTTTTATAATCATGCGAGGGGCAAATGAACAAGATAAATGAGTTAGGGGATAAAGTGCGACTTTTAAGAGAGGAGAAAGGACTTAGTCGTCCAGTTTTTTGTGGGGATGAGTCTGAATTATCAGTGCGTCAGTTGGTGAGAATCGAAAAAGGAGAATTTCGACCGACTATAAAAACACTAGAATATATTGCAGATAGATTAGAAATTCCATCCTACGTCTTGATGCCAGATTATAAGGAACTGCCTAAACGCTACCAAGAATTAAAGTACTTTCTTTTACATCACCCTGACTATGGAGACAAGGAGTTGCAAGAACAAAAGGAAGAATATTTTGATGAGATTTTTGAGTGTTTTTATGATGACCTGCCCCGTGATGAGAAGATGATAGTGGACTGCCTTCAGGCAATAGATGCAGTGAGAGCGACTAGTAATTCTTTATACGGAAGTGGTGTGATTGAGGACAGTCTTCAAGACTTACTATCCAGAGATGTATATAAGGCTGAGGAATTGTTGAAATTGAGACTGTATTTTCTTTGTCAGTTAATGGATGGTTTAAACGAGGGTGAGATAAAAAAGTCTGAGCATGAAACTATTCTTTATTTTCATGACAAATTAAGTTCTCAGGTTGATAAGATAGAGTTCGATTGTTTGGACTTACTTAGAGACTCCTTGTTAGCTTCTTTAACTTGTATAGAGGTTATGGGGTTGCTTCATTATTTTAAGAGGGCAGTCGAGACCTTAAATAAAATAGGGCAAAAAACACGAGATTTTCAAAAACAACCGATTGTCTCGATGATTGAGTGGAAATATTATATTCAGATGGATTATGAAACAGCCAAACAAAAGTATGAAGAAGCAAAAATGATGGCAAGGATGTTTGGCAATGAGAAGTTACTCGTTAGTTTAGATAATGAATGGGCCGAGGATCTAGAAAGATATCGTTAAAGAGTTTATAGGAGTGACATTTCTGTCATTGGAGAAATGTCGCTTTTTTGTTAAAATGAATTTTACTTGATATACATCCAGAAGCAAACTAGGGAATAGAGAGAAAGTTCTAAGTAGTAGGCTTAAAGGGTGGGAAATCAGTGCTGAAGTAGCTTGAAGGATTTTCTATAAGTATGATGTATGACGATAACGGTTTTAAACAAGGGGGAAAGAATGTCCATTTTATCCATTAAAAATATTTCAAAGTTTTACACTTTGGACGGTAAACATCAAGAACAGGCTTTAAAGAATATAAACCTGCAAATCGCAAAAGGTAAAATTACAGCGATTTACGGGCCGTCAGGCTGTGGCAAAACTAGCTTGCTAAACATCATCAGTGGTCTAGATAGACAATATGAAGGAGTTTTAGAATTTAAAGGGGAATCTCTCCGTGGCTTATCAGAGATTGAACTAACTCAATTTCGTAAAAACAAGATTGGATTTGTGTTTCAAAACTTCAACCTCATTCCTCATCAATCTGTCTTGGACAATGTCAAGCTACCTCTCTATGTCAAAGATTTATCTGACAGGGAGATGACAATGATTGCAAAGGAGCAATTAAGTAGCTTAGGAATGGAGCCTTTTATGGCTAAAAATGTTAAACAGCTTTCTGGCGGGCAAAAGCAACGTGTAGCAATCGCGCGTGCCTTGGTAAATCAGCCTGATATGATTGTAGCAGATGAGCCAACGGGTTCGCTGGATTCTCAATCCCAAGAAATGGTATTGGAAGTATTTAAAAATTTAGCCCAAACAGGGAAAACAGTATTGATTGTAACCCATAATCCAGAGGTTGCCGAATATGCAGATGTGATTATCAAAATGAAGGATGGTGAAGTCGTTGAAGAAGTCAAAAAATAAAGGATTATCATTGAAAAATAAATTCAAACTTTCTTTAAATAACTTTCTGGAAAGAAAGTGGCGTAACCTATTGATTGCGCTAGCAACCTCAATCGGTTTTGTAGGAGTCTTAATTTCTTTCGGCTTGGGAAATGCTTTGATTTCGATGATTGATGAAAATACGAATGGAGGTCAAATCCCTTCTCAAGTTCAGATTGCTTTAAATACAGAAAATGCTGGACGAGGCTTTTTGAACCAAGATGATAAGAACTATATCACGGATACAGTTGGAAAAGAAGCTATTAAATATTTGGAGAGTCCTTTTGGGATGACCATGTCAAATATGACTATAGATGGGCAAGAAATGGATTTTAGTCAAACGATGCCTTCTTATGCTCAGGTAGTGAGTCTCTATGAGGATACAAGTATTTCTGTTAGTAGTAATGAGGCGGACAAAGTATTAGCCGGTTCCCTCTATACTGATACAAATGAACAGGGATTAACGATTCCAATCAGTTTACTAAAAAATTGGAATGAACAGACAGGAAACAATCTGACAGCTAGTGATGTTATTGGCAAATCAGTCTCAGCAAGTATTGTGGAAAATGCTGCCGAAGCTAGCAAGACTGCTCAATTTCAAACGAAGATTGTGCGTGTAATCAATGATGAAGATGACATGGAGGACAGCAACAGTTTCATGCCGTCTAATCAAATGGAAACGATTTTGAAAGAGGCTGGATTTACAAAAGCTGTATCTTATTTTATCTTGGAACTCAAAGATCCATCACAGACAAAAACGGTAACAGAAGAATTACAGAAAAATAAGAAGTATACGGTTCTTTCTCAACAGAAGGTTCTTGATATTGTGATTACCTTTATTCGTGTCATTCAGGGATTGTTGATTGTGCTTTCATCACAAGCTATTGTGGTAGCAGCGGTCATGATTGGTATCATTATTTACATCAATATCATGCAACGTTCTAAGGAAATAGGTGTCATGAAGGCAGTTGGTTATCAAAATCGTGATGTCAAAGGAATTTTTATTTACGAGGCTATCTGGATTGTAGGAATCGCCTTGCTGCTGGCCTTTTTGGTTGCACAAGGGGTGGGAAGTTTGGCGAATGCGATTGTAAGTCACTTTTACCCATCCATCACGAAGGTTTTTGAATTAAATCTTCTATCTATTTTAGGAACTCTAGCTTTTGCTCTATTACTTGGTTATGTCTCAGCCTACTTCCCAGCACGTAAAATTAGTAAAATGGATCCTGTAGAATCGCTACGATATGAATAGTAAGGAAGTTCTTGATTTATAGCCTGAAAAAGAAACTAACATAGAAAAACAATGCCCGTACTTGCAATTAAACTTAAATAGTTATATAATAGGTTTGTTGAAAGGTGATTTGTAGTGATTCAAGTTACTCTTTTCACAATAAAATTTTCATGATTTTCATAAGGAGGAAATCACTAATGGTAGTTAAAGTTGGTATTAACGGTTTCGGACGTATCGGTCGTCTTGCTTTCCGCCGTATCCAAAACGTAGAAGGTGTTGAAGTTACTCGCATCAACGACCTTACGGATCCAGTTATGCTTGCACACTTGTTGAAATATGACACAACTCAAGGTCGTTTCGACGGAACTGTGGAAGTTAGAGAAGGTGGATTTGAAGTTAACGGTAAATTCATCAAAGTTTCTGCTGAACGTGATCCAGAACAAATCGACTGGGCTAACGATGGTGTAGAAATCGTTCTTGAAGCTACTGGTTTCTTTGCTAAGAAAGCAGCTGCTGAAAAACACTTGCACGCTGGTGGTGCTAAGAAAGTTGTTATTACTGCTCCTGGTGGAAACGACGTTAAAACAGTTGTATTCAACACTAACCACGATGTTCTTGACGGTACTGAAACAGTTATCTCAGGTGCTTCATGTACTACAAACTGCTTGGCTCCTATGGCTAAAGCTCTTCAAGACAACTTTGGTGTTGTTGAAGGATTGATGACTACTATCCACGCTTACACTGGTGACCAAATGATCCTTGACGGACCACACCGTGGTGGTGACCTTCGCCGTGCTCGCGCTGGTGCTGCAAACATCGTTCCTAACTCAACTGGTGCTGCAAAAGCTATCGGTCTTGTAATCCCAGAATTGAACGGTAAACTTGACGGATCTGCACAACGCGTTCCAACTCCAACTGGATCAGTTACTGAATTGGTAGCAGTTCTTGAAAAGAACGTTACTGTTGATGAAGTGAACGCAGCTATGAAAGCAGCTTCAAACGAATCATACGGTTACACAGAAGATCCAATCGTATCTTCAGATATCGTAGGTATGTCTTACGGTTCATTGTTTGACGCAACTCAAACTAAAGTTCTTGACGTTGACGGTAAACAATTGGTTAAAGTTGTATCATGGTACGACAACGAAATGTCATACACTGCACAACTTGTTCGTACTCTTGAATACTTCGCAAAAATCGCTAAATAATTCTTGAGTCGATAAAAAGCAAGGCCTCTGGTCTTGCTTTTTAAATATTTAAAAATGGATGACGCTATCATCCATTCTTTTTTAACTCTTTTTCAAAAGTATCTGATAGGGTAGTGAAGCTTAATTTCTCTAGAGTAAGCGGATGGGTAAAGGACAGTCGAAAGGCGTGGAGCATAAGCCGACTTGTTTTTGATTTACTATTATAGAGAGGGTCGCCTAAAATAGGGAAGTTATGATGCGAAAGGTGCACACGAATCTGATGGGTTCGCCCGGTCTTTAGTTTGCAACGAACCAAGGAAGTTTTGTCTGGGAATTGCTTTAATCTGCTTACATGCGTTTCAGCATATTGCCCATTTTTTGTATCAACTATTCGTTTTCTGCGGTCATGGCGATCACGTCCGATTTTGTCCCTGAAAACAAGCTCTCTGCTGTTGATATTTCCGTCAACAAGTGCCCAATATTCTCTAGCAATCTCTTTTTTCTCCAATAAGCGATTGAGAATAGGGAGGATAAAAGGATTTTTAGCAAAAAGAACTAAACCGCTGGTTTCCATGTCCAGACGATGAACGACATAGCAGGTTTGGCCAACATAGGCACTGACATGGTTAAGAAGGGCGATTTCGCTTGGCTGATTACCATGCGTTTTCATTCCCTCGGGTTTGTTTACAATAATCAAGTGTTGATCTTGATAAACTTCCTGAATAAGTTTTGGGTTGCCCCAAGGAATTTCTTTTTCGGGATAATCTTCCTCGTCAAAAGTCAATTGGCAAACATCTCCAGGATTTACTATCTCGTTCCAATGAACTTCTTTTTGATTTATCAAAATATGTTTCTTGATTCTCAAAAAATGACGGATTTTTCTAGGGATGAGGAGTTGTTCCTCAAGTAATTGCTTTACCGTCATTTGAGGTAGAGAGTCTGGTAATGTAAATGTGAATTTCATACAGATATTGTAACAAAAAAAGCCCTATTTGGATAGGAAATAGCTAAATTCTTGTCTTCCTATGACGAAGATGATAAAATAAACGCATGAAATTAGATAAATTATTTGAGAAATTTCTTTCTCTTTTTAAAAAAGAAACAAGTGAATCAGAGGATTCTGATTCTACTAGCTTACGTCGCTCGCGTAGTGATCGAAAAAAATTAGCCCAAGTAGGTCCAATTCGAAAATTCTGGCGTCGTTATCATCTAACAAAGATTGTCCTTATACTAGGTTTGAGTGCAGGCTTGCTAGTTGGAACCTATTTGTTTGCTGTAGCTAAGTCAACCAATGTTAACGATTTGCAAAACGCCTTGAAAACTCGGACTATCATTTTTGACCGTGAAGAAAAAGAGGCTGGTGCCTTATCTGGTCAAAAAGGAACTTATGTTGAATTGACTGATATAAGTAAAAATTTGCAGAATGCCGTTATTGCGACAGAAGACCGTTCTTTTTATAAAAATGACGGGATTAACTATGGTCGTTTCTTCTTGGCGATTGTCACTGCTGGTCGTTCAGGTGGTGGTTCTACTATTACTCAACAGCTGGCTAAAAATGCCTATCTGTCGCAGGATCAAACTGTTGAGAGAAAAGCAAAAGAATTTTTCCTTGCCTTAGAATTAACAAAAAAATATAGTAAGGATCAGATCTTAACCATGTACCTTAACAATGCCTATTTTGGAAATGGTGTGTGGGGTGTAGAAGATGCGAGTAAGAAATACTTTGGAGTTTCTGCATCAGAAGTGAGTCTGGATCAAGCTGCGACTCTGGCAGGGATGCTCAAAGGACCGGAACTGTATAACCCCTTGAAATCTGTAGAAGATTCTACTAATCGTCGTGATACTGTCTTGCAAAATATGCTTGCAGCGGGTTACATTGATAAAAACCAAGAAACCGAAGCTGCAGAAGTTGATATGACTTCGCAATTGCACGATAAGTATGAAGGAAAAATCTCAGATTACCGCTATCCTTCTTACTTTGATGCGGTGGTTAACGAAGCCATTTCCAAGTATAATCTAACAGAGGAAGAAATTGTCAATAATGGCTACCGCATTTACACGGAGCTAGACCAAAACTATCAAGCAAATATGCAGGTTGTCTATGAAAATATATCACTATTTCCGAGGGCAGAGGATGGAACATTTGCTCAATCAGGAAGTGTAGCTCTCGAACCGAAAACAGGGGGAGTTCGTGGAGTTGTCGGTCAGGTTGCTGGCAATGATAAAACTGGATTCCGGAATTTCAACTATGCAACTCAATCAAAACGTAGCCCTGGTTCTACAATTAAGCCTTTAGTTGTTTATACGCCTGCAGTTGAAGCTGGCTGGGCTTTGAATAAGCAGTTGGATAACCATACCATGCAGTATGACAGCTATAAGGTTGATAACTATGCAGGGATCAAAACGAGTCGAGAAGTTCCTATGTATCAAGCCTTGGCAGAATCGCTTAATCTACCTGCTGTTGCCACTGTTAATGATTTGGGTGTTGATAAGGCTTTTGAGGCAGGAGAAAAATTTGGACTCAATATGGAAAAGGTCGACCGTGTTCTTGGTGTCGCCTTGGGAAGTGGTGTTGAAACCAACCCTCTGCAAATGGCTCAAGCATATGCTGCCTTTGCAAATGAAGGTTTAATGCCGGAAGCTCATTTTATTAGTAGAATTGAAAATGCTAGTGGTCAGGTCATTGCGAGCCATAAAAATTCACAAAAACGGGTGATTGATAAGTCTGTAGCTGATAAGATGACCAGTATGATGTTGGGGACATTTACCAACGGTACCGGTATTAGTTCATCTCCTGCAGATTATGTCATGGCAGGAAAAACTGGTACAACTGAAGCTGTTTTCAATCCTGAATACACAAGTGACCAGTGGGTGATTGGTTATACTCCGGATGTAGTGATTAGTCACTGGCTTGGTTTCCCTACCACTGATGAAAGCCACTATCTAGCAGGATCTACTTCAAACGGTGCAGCCCATGTCTTTAGAAACATTGCAAATACCATTTTACCTTATACGCCAGGAAGTACCTTTACGGTTGAAAATGCTTATAAGCAAAATGGAATTGCACCAGCCAATACAAGAAATCAAGTACAGAGTAATGAAGAAAATCAGGCGGATAATAGCCTTTCTGATATTAGAAGTCGTGCACAAAATCTGGTAGATGAGGCTAGTCGGGCTATCTCGGATGCTAAGATTAAGGAAAAGGCTCAAACAATATGGGATTCGGTAGTCAATCTATTTCGCTAAGATGCTTGTCAAAGCCTAGCTTTCTTGTTATAATAGATAAGATGGAGGC
>NZ_CP012646.1:0-167500 GCF_001281025.1 Streptococcus mitis | reverse complement strand
AGAAGTGAGAATGCCGGTATGAGTAGCGAAAGACAGGTGAGAATCCTGTCCACCGTAAGACTAAGGTTTCCAGGGGAAGGCTCGTCCGCCCTGGGTTAGTCGGGACCTAAGGAGAGACCGAAAGGTGTATCCGATGGACAACAGGTTGATATTCCTGTACTAGAGTATGTAGTGATGGAGGGACGCAGTAGGCTAACTAAAGCAGACGATTGGAAGAGTCTGTCTAAGCAGTGAGGTGTGATATGAGTCAAATGCTTATATCTGTAACATTGAGCTGTGATGGGGAGCGAAGTTTAGTAGCGAAGTTAGTGACGTCACACTGCCAAGAAAAGCTTCTAGCGTTTAAACATACTCTACCCGTACCGCAAACCGACACAGGTAGTCGAGGCGAGTAGCCTCAGGTGAGCGAGAGAACTCTCGTTAAGGAACTCGGCAAAATGACCCCGTAACTTCGGGAGAAGGGGTGCTGACTTTAAGTCAGCCGCAGTGAATAGGCCCAAGCAACTGTTTATCAAAAACACAGCTCTCTGCTAAATCGTAAGATGATGTATAGGGGGTGACGCCTGCCCGGTGCTGGAAGGTTAAGAGGAGTGCTTAGCGCAAGCGAAGGTATGAATTGAAGCCCCAGTAAACGGCGGCCGTAACTATAACGGTCCTAAGGTAGCGAAATTCCTTGTCGGGTAAGTTCCGACCCGCACGAAAGGCGTAATGATTTGGGCACTGTCTCAACGAGAGACTCGGTGAAATTTTAGTACCTGTGAAGATGCAGGTTACCCGCGACAGGACGGAAAGACCCCATGGAGCTTTACTGCAGTTTGATATTGAGTGTCTGTACCACATGTACAGGATAGGTAGGAGTCTATGAGATCGGGACGCCAGTTTCGAAGGAGACGATGTTGGGATACTACCCTTGTGTTATGGCCACTCTAACCCAGATAGGTGATCCCTATCGGAGACAGTGTCTGACGGGCAGTTTGACTGGGGCGGTCGCCTCCTAAAAGGTAACGGAGGCGCCCAAAGGTTCCCTCAGAATGGTTGGAAATCATTCGCAGAGTGTAAAGGTATAAGGGAGCTTGACTGCGAGAGCTACAACTCGAGCAGGGACGAAAGTCGGGCTTAGTGATCCGGTGGTTCCGTATGGAAGGGCCATCGCTCAACGGATAAAAGCTACCCTGGGGATAACAGGCTTATCTCCCCCAAGAGTTCACATCGACGGGGAGGTTTGGCACCTCGATGTCGGCTCGTCGCATCCTGGGGCTGTAGTCGGTCCCAAGGGTTGGGCTGTTCGCCCATTAAAGCGGCACGCGAGCTGGGTTCAGAACGTCGTGAGACAGTTCGGTCCCTATCCGTCGCGGGCGTAGGAAATTTGAGAGGATCTGCTCCTAGTACGAGAGGACCAGAGTGGACTTACCGCTGGTGTACCAGTTGTCTTGCCAAAGGCATCGCTGGGTAGCTATGTAGGGAAGGGATAAACGCTGAAAGCATCTAAGTGTGAAACCCACCTCAAGATGAGATTTCCCATGATTTTATATCAGTAAGAGCCCTGAGAGATGATCAGGTAGATAGGTTAGAAGTGGAAGTGTGGCGACACATGTAGCGGACTAATACTAATAGCTCGAGGACTTATCCAAAGTAACTGAGAATATGAAAGCGAATGGTTTTCTTGATTTGAATAGATATTCAATTTTGAGTAGGTATTACTCAGAGTTAAGTGACGATAGCCTAGGAGATACACCTGTACCCATGCCGAACACAGAAGTTAAGCCCTAGAACGCCGGAAGTAGTTGGGGGTTGCCCCCTGTGAGATATGGAAGTCGCTTAGCTCTAGGGAGTTTAGCTCAGCTGGGAGAGCATCTGCCTTACAAGCAGAGGGTCAGCGGTTCGATCCCGTTAACTCCCATAGGTCCCGTAGTGTAGCGGTTATCACGTCGCCCTGTCACGGCGAAGATCGCGGGTTCGATTCCCGTCGGGACCGTTTAAGATAACGGAAGTTATTTTAGACTCGTTAGCTCAGTTGGTAGAGCAATTGACTTTTAATCAATGGGTCACTGGTTCGAGCCCAGTACGGGTCATATATGCGGGTTTGGCGGAATTGGCAGACGCACCAGATTTAGGATCTGGCGCTTAACGGCGTGGGGGTTCAAGTCCCTTAACCCGCATTAAGATATAATAAATGAGCCGGCTTAGCTCAGTTGGTAGAGCATCTGATTTGTAATCAGAGGGTCGCGTGTTCAAGTCATGTAGCCGGCATTTTTAGATAGAAGAAAACAGTGCGAACGTAGTTCAGTGGTAGAACACCACCTTGCCAAGGTGGGGGTCGCGGGTTCGAATCCCGTCGTTCGCTTAGAGAGGCCGGGGTGGCGGAACTGGCAGACGCACAGGACTTAAAATCCTGCGATTGGTAACGATCGTACCGGTTCGATTCCGGTCCTCGGCATAATATAATGAGCACCCTTAGCTCAACTGGATAGAGTACCTGACTACGAATCAGGCGGTTAGAGGTTCGACTCCTCTAGGGTGCATTTTTCTATTTAACTCGGGAAGTAGCTCAGCTTGGTAGAGTACTTGGTTTGGGACCAAGGTGTCGCAGGTTCGAATCCTGTCTTCCCGATACATTACAGAGATACGTAAATGTATCTTTTTTATTTAGCTCTTTGCCAACTGTAGTGGGTTGAAGAAAAGCTAAGCTCGAGAAAGTACAAAATTAAGAGAGAATCAGTTTGCTTCTCTCTTTTTTTGAATTCCAGTAATTCATTTTGATCGCGTATATTTTTTTGTTTCCTGATTTGTTCAATGAATACTGTAGTTTAGGTACATAAATTAAAATTTAACAGATTGTATAATTCTTACAAACTTTTAAGAAAGTAATTGAAGAGTTTTTTGCTCTGCCTATAATATATATGTTTTTGAGATGGAAATTTCCGATCTTTTGATTTTAAATAAGTATTAGTGTTCAATATAGTGTGAATTGGGTTTGATATTTCTTTTGAGGAAGCTGCCTTAGATTTTTTCTACTTGTGTTTTATTGTATAGTGTATCTTGCTTGTTTTGAACAGAATCTTTTATGACATTTGTCATATCTCCTCATGACAGAAGCTTCTAGTGGCAGTAGATTCAAAGAATTATACTAGATGTATCAAATGGAGGAAGAAAAAAATGAAACATAAAGTAATTGTCGCAGTGAGTCTAGTAGCAGCAGGAGTCGTGACTTATCTCATGTTCTCAGGATTGGATGAAGATTTCTATCATTTTCCTTGGGAGCTATTTGCAGGATTTGGAATGATGTCCTGGCTTATCCGAGAAGGTTTGAAATTAGTCTCAGATGTGAAAAAGGAGTTTGAAAAATGAAAAAAGCGTTTCTCTATCTTTTTATTGGACTATCACTAGTGGTATGGTTTGTAGAAATGTTTACAGGTTGGTTTGATCAAGCCTTCCTTCACCAATTCATCCGTGGTGCCTGGGGACTAGGATTTATGATTTTTATCGCCTTTCCTATGGGAAAGGAGTGGCTGAAAGGAGAATATCATGAATATGATTAAGGTAGAAAGCCTAAATAAAAACATCAAGGGCAAGGCTATTTTGAAGGATATTTCCTTTGAGGTAGCTGAAGGTGAATGTGTTGCCATGATTGGGCCAAACGGAGCAGGAAAGACGACACTCTTGGACTGTTTGCTTGGAGATAAACTGGTCACCAGTGGGCAAGTATCTATCCAAGATTTGCCGGTAACGAGCTCTAAGTTAGACTACACAAGATCCTATCTCCCTCAAGAAAATGTAATTGTTCAAAAATTAAAGGTTAAAGAGTTGATTGTTTTCTTTCAACGTATCTATCCAAATCCCTTGAGCGAGCAGGAAATTGATCAACTATTGCAGTTTGACCAGCAACAAAAAGAGCAATTCGCAGAAAAATTATCAGGTGGACAAAAGCGTCTTTTCTCTTTTGTCTTGGCCTTAATTGGGCGACCAAAGCTTGTCTTTTTAGATGAGCCTACATCGGCTATGGATACCTCAACTCGTCAACGTTTTTGGGAAATTGTCGATCAGTTAAAGAAAAATGGTGTGACCATTGTCTATTCTTCTCACTATATCGAAGAGGTAGAGCATACAGCTGACCGGATTTTGGTTTTAAATAAGGGAGAGTTGATTCGTGATACGACGCCTCTAGCTATGCGTAGTGAGGAGATTGAAAAGCATTTTATCCTTCCTCTAGCTTACAAGGAAGTCGTTGAGAAGTCAAACTTGGTTGAAAACTGGTCACAAAAACAGGATGCTCTACAAGTAGTCACACGCGAAGCAGATGCTTTCTGGGAACTATTAGTCCGAGCAGGATGTAGGATTCAAGAAATTGAAGTCAATAATCGTAGCTTACTGGATACAATCTTTGAAGAAACACAAAAGGGAGATGACTAAGATGAAACAATGGATAGCATTAAATAAGATAGAATTTCTATTGACCAAACGACAATTAGTCTACTATCTATTATCCGTAGGGATGCCGACAGCCTTCTATTTATTCTTTTCAGGCATGTACCAGGACACACCAGGTGGACCAGCTAATTTTATGCGTGACTACCTCATCTCCATGACAGCCTTTTCCATGATGTCGACAGCCATGTTTTCATTTCCAGCTGTCTTACATACCGATAAAATCAACAACTGGCAGAAAACATTGCGCCATACCCCTGTAAATATGGTAGAATATTATCTATCAAAGATAACAAGTATGATGGTTGATTATTTGGTCTCAATCCTGGTTGTTTTCTCAGTTGGGCACTTGGTCAGAGGTGTGGATATGCCTCTAGGAAGCTGGATTGGGGCTGCGTTCTTGCTGATAGTAGGAAGTGTTGCCTTTGTAGCGCTTGGATTGACCTTGACACTCTTGCCTTCTAGTCAGCTGATGTCTGTCGTGGGCAATCTTCTCTATCTAGGCTTGGCTGTTTTAGGTGGACTCTGGATGCCCATCTCTTTATTTCCAGACTGGATGCAAGCAATCGGGAAGTGCCTACCAACTTATCAGTTGATGGAGTTGCTCAAGACCTTCTTAAACGAGGGTAGCATCAATCTATCAGCCACAGTTTATCTACTTGTTTTTTCAGCAGTTTTGTTTGGTTTGACTATTTACCTTCAAGGTCATAAGGAGAATGCTTAATGCTTGAAAGAATGAAAAGCATACACTATATGTTTTGGGCCAGTTTAATTTTTATGATTTTCCCCATCCTACCTGTAGTGACTGGGTGGCTTTCTGTCTGGCATTTATTGATTGATATTCTATTTGTAGTGGCATATTTGGGTGTTTTAACAACTAAGAGCCAGCGCCTATCTTGGCTATATTGGGGTCTCATGCTGACTTATGTAGTTGGGAATACTGCCTTTGTTGCTGTTAATTATATCTGGTTCTTCTTTTTCCTTTCTAACCTCTTAAGTTATCATTTTGGCGTACGTAGTTTAAAGTCTTTACATGTCTGGACTTTTCTTCTTGCTCAAGTCCTTGTTGTGGGCCAACTGTTGATTTTTCAGAGAATCGAAGTTGAGTTTCTATTCTATCTACTTGTAATTCTTACTTTTGTCGATTTAATGACTTTTGGCTTGGTTCGGATTCGGATTGTGGAGGATTTGAAAGAAGCACAGGCTAAGCAAAATGCCCAGATAAATCTATTGCTAGCTGAAAATGAACGCAGTCGTATTGGTCAAGATTTGCATGATAGTCTGGGGCATACCTTTGCTATGCTTAGTGTTAAAACTGATCTAGCCTTGCAGTTATTTCAAATACAGGCTTATCCACAGGTGGAAAAGGAATTAAGAGAAATACAGCAAATTAGCAAAGAATCAATGCGTGAAGTGCGAACCATTGTGGAAAATCTTAAGTCTAGAACTTTGACATCCGAACTAGAGACTGTGAAAAAGATGTTAGAAATTGCTGGAATTGAGGTGGAAATAGCTAATCAACTAGATACAGCTAGCTTAACTCAGGAATTGGAGTCAACGGCTTCCATGATTTTGCTTGAATTGGTGACTAATATCATCAAACATGCCAAAGCTTCTAAAGTCTACTTAAAATTAGAACGGACAGAGAAAGAACTCATTCTAACAGTGGGAGATGATGGCTGTGGCTTTGCTTCTATAAAGGGGGATGACCTCCATACAGTTCGAGATCGTGTTCTTCCATTTTCGGGAGAAGTAAAGGTAATTAGTTGGAAACAACCGACAGAAGTTCAGGTTCGACTACCTTATAAGGAGAGAAACTAAGATGAAACTACTTGTTGCAGAAGATCAAAGTATGTTGCGAGATGCCATGTGCCAGTTGCTCACGCTTCAACCGGATGTAGAGTCTGTCTTTCAAGCCAAGAATGGGCAAGAAGCAATCCAACTATTAGAAAAGGAGTCTGTAGATATCGCCATCCTTGACGTAGAAATGCCTGTTAAGACGGGCCTCGAAGTCTTGGAGTGGATACGAGCAGAAAATCTAGAAACAAAGGTGGTTGTAGTGACGACCTTCAAGCGTCCTGGGTATTTTGAACGTGCAGTCAAGGCTGGAGTAGATGCTTATGTATTAAAAGAAAGAAATATTGCAGACCTCATGCAAACCTTGCACACTGTCCTTGAAGGGCGCAAGGAGTATTCGCCTGAATTGATGGAAGTGGTGATGACGCATCCCAATCCATTAACAGAGCAAGAAATCGCAGTTTTAAAGGGAATCGCTCAGGGTTTCTCTAACCAAGAAATTGCAGACAAACTTTATCTATCCAACGGAACCGTCCGAAACTATGTTACCAATATTCTTTCGAAACTAGATGCTGGTAATCGAACAGAAGCTGCTAATATTGCGAAAGAATCTGGTTGGTTGTGATACTATCATATCTCGAAAACCATTATGTGCTAAAATTGATGGGATTGAATGGAACAATACTAACTTTAGGAGGGTGGGATTCCTCCTTTTTCTTTTTTGGGGGAGCACTACAAAAGAGCTAAAATTAACAATAAAAAAGAAAAATATCTTGACAACCAATGGAAAATTTTGTTACAATAATAGACGGTACTTTTTACTTTTGGTCTCTCAAGAGTGTACAGGGACGTGCTGACAAATGTTGCAAAAGTACACACAGATGATAGCTGTCACCAAGTGTATCATCACCAAAAATAAAAAAACACAGGAGAATGTAGATGCCTACAATTAACCAATTGGTTCGCAAACCGCGTAAATCAAAAGTAGAAAAATCTAAATCACCAGCTTTGAACGTTGGTTACAACAGTCATAAAAAAGTTCAAACAAACGTTTCTTCACCACAAAAACGTGGTGTTGCAACTCGTGTTGGAACAATGACACCTAAAAAACCTAACTCAGCCCTTCGTAAATTTGCTCGTGTACGTTTGAGCAACCTTATCGAAGTTACTGCCTACATCCCAGGTATCGGACACAACTTGCAAGAGCACAGTGTGGTGCTTCTTCGTGGTGGACGTGTAAAAGACCTTCCAGGGGTACGTTACCATATCGTCCGTGGTGCACTTGATACTGCAGGTGTTAACGATCGTAAACAAGGCCGTTCTAAATACGGTACTAAACGTCCAAAAGCATAAGGAAAGGGGATAAAGAGAAATGAGTCGTAAAAATAGAGCTCCAAAACGTGACGTATTGCCAGATCCGCTTTACAATTCACAACTAGTTACTCGTCTTATCAACCGCGTTATGCTTGATGGTAAACGTGGTACAGCTGCTTCAATCGTTTACGGTGCCTTTGAGCAAATCAAAGAGGCTACTGGAAACGATGCACTTGAAGTATTTGAAACAGCTATGGAAAACATCATGCCTGTACTTGAAGTACGTGCACGTCGTGTTGGTGGTTCTAACTACCAAGTCCCAGTTGAAGTTCGTCCAGAACGTCGTACAACACTTGGACTTCGTTGGTTGGTAACAATCGCTCGTCTTCGTGGTGAACACACAATGCAAGACCGTCTTGCAAAAGAAATCTTGGATGCTGCTAACAACACTGGTGCAGCTGTTAAGAAACGTGAAGACACTCACCGTATGGCTGAAGCTAACCGTGCATTCGCACACTTCCGTTGGTAAGATTAAGATACTAAGGACGTTAAAAAAGCGACTGAAAATTAGGAAGCTTGATGAAGAATCGAAGATTCTAGGAGAGCTTATCTATTTTTCCGAGCTTTTAGCCCGAGTTCAATTCAACTTGTAAATCTACAAGTTGAAACCAACAATAGCATGAAAACATTGAGAACGGGTAGGTCCTGCCTATCCGTTTTTATTAAAATCGTGTTATAATAGAATAGAAATCAAAAATAAATAGGAGAAACAAACCTCATGGCACGCGAATTTTCACTTGAAAAAACTCGTAATATCGGTATCATGGCTCACGTCGATGCTGGTAAAACAACAACTACTGAGCGTATTCTTTACTACACTGGTAAAATCCACAAAATCGGTGAAACTCACGAAGGTGCGTCACAAATGGACTGGATGGAGCAAGAGCAAGAACGTGGTATCACTATTACATCTGCTGCGACAACAGCTCAATGGAACAACCACCGCGTAAACATCATCGACACACCAGGACACGTGGACTTCACAATCGAAGTACAACGTTCTCTTCGTGTATTGGATGGTGCGGTTACCGTTCTTGACTCACAATCAGGTGTTGAGCCTCAAACTGAAACAGTTTGGCGTCAAGCAACTGAGTATGGAGTTCCACGTATCGTATTTGCCAACAAAATGGACAAAATCGGTGCTGACTTCCTTTACTCTGTAAGCACACTTCACGATCGTCTTCAAGCAAATGCACACCCAATCCAATTGCCAATCGGTTCTGAAGATGACTTCCGTGGTATCATCGACTTGATCAAGATGAAAGCTGAAATCTATACTAACGACCTTGGTACAGATATCCTTGAAGAAGATATTCCAGCTGAATACCTTGACCAAGCTCAAGAATACCGTGAAAAATTGATCGAAGCAGTTGCTGAAACTGACGAAGAATTGATGATGAAATACCTCGAAGGTGAAGAAATCACTAACGAAGAATTGAAAGCTGGTATCCGTAAAGCGACTATCAACGTTGAATTCTTCCCAGTATTGTGTGGTTCTGCCTTCAAGAACAAAGGTGTTCAATTGATGCTTGATGCGGTTATTGACTACCTTCCAAGCCCACTTGATATCCCAGCAATCAAAGGTATTAACCCAGATACAGACGCTGAAGAAACTCGTCCAGCCTCTGACGAAGAGCCATTTGCAGCTCTTGCCTTCAAGATCATGACTGACCCATTCGTAGGTCGTTTGACATTCTTCCGTGTTTACTCAGGTGTTCTTCAATCAGGTTCATACGTATTGAATACTTCTAAAGGTAAACGTGAACGTATCGGACGTATCCTTCAAATGCACGCTAACAGCCGTCAAGAAATTGACACTGTTTACTCAGGTGATATCGCTGCTGCCGTTGGTTTGAAAGATACTACAACTGGTGACTCATTGACAGATGAAAAAGCTAAAATCATCCTTGAGTCAATCAACGTTCCAGAACCAGTTATCCAATTGATGGTTGAGCCAAAATCTAAAGCTGACCAAGATAAGATGGGTATTGCCCTTCAAAAATTGGCTGAAGAAGATCCAACATTCCGCGTTGAAACAAACGTTGAAACTGGTGAAACAGTTATCTCAGGTATGGGTGAGCTTCACCTTGACGTCCTTGTTGACCGTATGCGTCGTGAGTTCAAAGTGGAAGCGAACGTAGGTGCTCCTCAAGTATCTTACCGTGAAACATTCCGCGCTTCTACTCAAGCACGTGGATTCTTCAAACGTCAGTCTGGTGGTAAAGGTCAATTCGGTGATGTATGGATTGAATTTACTCCAAACGAAGAAGGTAAAGGATTCGAATTCGAAAACGCAATCGTCGGTGGTGTGGTTCCTCGTGAATTTATCCCAGCGGTTGAAAAAGGTTTGGTAGAATCTATGGCTAACGGTGTTCTTGCAGGTTACCCAATGGTTGACGTTAAAGCTAAACTTTACGATGGTTCATACCACGATGTCGACTCTTCTGAAACTGCCTTCAAGATCGCAGCTTCACTTGCTCTTAAAGAAGCTGCTAAATCAGCACAACCAGCTATCCTTGAGCCAATGATGCTTGTAACAATCACTGTTCCAGAAGAAAACCTTGGTGATGTTATGGGTCACGTAACTGCTCGTCGTGGACGTGTAGATGGTATGGAAGCACATGGTAACAGCCAAATCGTTCGTGCTTACGTTCCACTTGCTGAAATGTTCGGTTACGCCACAGTTCTTCGTTCTGCATCTCAAGGACGTGGTACATTCATGATGGTATTTGACCACTACGAAGATGTACCTAAGTCTGTACAAGAAGAAATTATTAAGAAAAACAAAGGTGAAGACTAATCTGTCCTCGCTCTAGAAGGAAGTCACTTAGTGGCTTCCTTTTGTCTTTAGAAAACACCTCTAAGTATGGTAAAATAGTAGAAGAATAATGTGAGGAAAATGAATGTCAAATAGTTTTGAAATTTTGATGAATCAATTGGGGATACCTGCTGAAATGAGACGGGCTCCTGCTTTAGCACAGGCCGATATTGAGCGAGTTGTGGTTCATAAAATTAGTAAGGTATGGGAGTTTCATTTCGTATTTTCTAATATTTTACCGATTGAAATCTTTTTAGAAATAAAGAAAGGTTTGAGCGAAGAATTTTCTAAGACAGGCAATAAAGCTATTTTCGAAATCAAGGCTCTGTCTCAAGAATTCTCAAATCAACTCTTGCAGTCCTACTATAGGGAGGCTTTCTCTGAGGGGTCATGTGCTAGCCAAGGTTTTAAGTCCCTTTATCAGAATTTGCGAGTTCGTGCGGAGGGCAATCAACTCTTTATCGAAGGCTCTGAGGCGATTGATAAGGAACACTTTAAGAAGAATCATCTTCCTAATTTAGCGAAACAACTTGAAAAGTTTGGTTTTCCAACTTTTAATTGTCAAGTCGAGAAGAATGATGTCCTGACCCAAGAGCAGGAAGAGGCCTTTCATGCTGAAAATGAGCAGATTGTTCAAGCTGCCAATGAGGAAGCGCTCCGTGCTATGGAACAACTAGAACAGATGGCACCTCCTCCAGCGGAAGAGAAACCAGCCTTTGATTTTCAAACGAAAAAAGCTGCAGCTAAACCCAAGCTAGATAAGGCAGAGATTACTCCTATGATCGAAGTGACGACGGAGGAAAATCGTCTGGTCTTTGAAGGGGTTGTGTTTGATGTGGAGCAAAAAGTGACCAGAACAGGGCGTGTTTTGATCAACTTTAAAATGACGGACTACACTTCAAGTTTTTCTATGCAAAAGTGGGTTAAGAACGAGGAAGAGGCCCAGAAGTTTGATCTAATTAAGAAAAATTCTTGGCTCCGAGTGCGTGGGAATGTGGAGATGAATAACTTCACACGCGATTTGACTATGAACGTGCAAGATGTGCAGGAAGTTGTTCACTATGAGCGGAAGGATTTAATGCCAGAAGGAGAACGGCGGGTTGAGTTTCATGCTCATACTAACATGTCGACCATGGATGCTCTGCCAGAGGTTGAAGAAATCGTTGCGACAGCTGCTAAGTGGGGACACAAGGCTGTTGCCATCACGGACCACGGGAATGTCCAGTCCTTCCCACACGGCTATAAGGCGGCCAAAAAAGCGGGAATTCAGCTGATTTATGGAATGGAAGCCAATATCGTTGAGGATCGTGTTCCTATCGTTTATAACGAAGTGGAAATGGACTTATCAGAAGCGACCTATGTGGTTTTTGACGTGGAAACGACGGGACTTTCAGCTATCTATAATGATTTGATTCAGGTTGCGGCCTCTAAGATGTACAAGGGGAATGTTATTGCTGAATTTGATGAATTTATCAATCCTGGGCATCCCTTGTCAGCTTTTACTACTGAATTGACCGGAATTACAGATGATCATGTCAAAAATGCCAAATCACTGGAACAAGTTTTGCAAGAATTCCAAGAATTCTGCAAGGATACAGTCTTAGTTGCCCATAATGCTACCTTTGACGTTGGCTTTATGAATGCCAATTATGAGCGTCATGGTCTGCCAAAGATTAGTCAGCCAGTTATTGATACGCTGGAGTTTGCTAGAAACCTCTATCCTGAGTACAAACGTCATGGTTTGGGACCTTTGACCAAGCGTTTTGGTGTGGCCTTAGAACATCACCACATGGCCAACTACGATGCGGAAGCTACTGGTCGTCTGCTCTTTATTTTTATCAAAGAAGTAGCAGAAAAACATGGTGTGACCGATCTAGCTAGACTCAACATTGATTTGATTAGTTCAGATTCTTATAAAAAAGCTCGGATCAAGCATGCGACCATCTATGTCAAGAATCAGGTGGGTCTAAAAAATATCTTTAAGCTGGTTTCCTTGTCTAATACCAAGTACTTTGAAGGGGTGCCACGGATTCCGAGAACAGTTCTAGATGCTCATCGGGAAGGTTTGATTTTAGGTTCAGCTTGCTCTGAAGGTGAAGTTTTTGATGCAGTCGTTTCTCAAGGTGTGGATGCGGCGATTGAGGTGGCCAAGTATTATGACTTTATCGAGGTTATGCCACCAGCTATCTATGCTCCCTTGATTGCCAAGGAGCAGGTCAAGGATATGGAAGAACTCCAGACCATTATCAAGAGTTTGATAGAGGTGGGAGACCGTCTTGGTAAGCCTGTTCTGGCTACGGGGAATGTCCACTATATCGAACCAGAAGAAGAAATTTACCGTGAAATTATTGTCCGTAGTTTGGGACAGGGGGCGATGATTAACCGTACCATTGGTCACGGTGAGCATGCTCAACCAGCTCCTCTTCCAAAAGCCCATTTTAGAACGACAAATGAGATGTTGGATGAATTTGCCTTCTTGGGAGAGGATTTGGCTCATAAACTGGTTATTGAAAATACCAATGCCTTGGCAGATATCTTTGAACCCGTTGAGGTTGTAAAAGGTGACTTGTACACACCTTTCATCGACAAGGCTGAAGAAACAGTTGCTGAGTTGACCTATAAGAAAGCTTTTGAGATTTATGGAAATCCGCTACCAGATATCGTTGATTTGCGGATTGAAAAAGAATTAACTTCTATTCTGGGGAATGGATTTGCTGTGATTTATCTGGCATCACAGATGCTGGTGCAACGCTCCAATGAACGGGGTTACTTGGTTGGTTCTCGTGGGTCTGTAGGATCTAGTTTCGTTGCGACCATGATTGGGATTACGGAGGTTAATCCTCTCTCTCCTCACTATGTCTGTGGTCAGTGTCAATACAGCGAGTTTATCACCGATGGTTCTTATGGTTCAGGATTTGATATGCCCAATAAGGATTGTCCAAACTGTGGTCACAAACTCAGTAAAAACGGACAGGATATTCCGTTTGAAACCTTCCTTGGTTTTGATGGAGACAAGGTTCCTGATATTGACTTGAACTTCTCGGGAGAGGATCAGCCTAGCGCCCACTTGGATGTGCGTGATATCTTTGGTGAGGAATATGCCTTCCGTGCGGGAACGGTTGGTACGGTAGCTGCTAAGACTGCCTATGGATTTGTAAAGGGCTACGAGAGAGACTACGGGAAGTTTTATCGTGATGCAGAGGTGGAACGCCTTGCTCAAGGTGCAGCTGGTGTCAAGCGGACAACAGGACAACACCCGGGGGGAATCGTTGTTATTCCTAACTATATGGATGTTTACGACTTTACACCTGTCCAGTATCCAGCAGATGACGTGACGGCTGAATGGCAGACCACTCACTTTAACTTCCATGATATCGATGAGAACGTCCTCAAACTTGATGTACTGGGACATGATGATCCGACCATGATTCGAAAACTCCAGGACTTGTCTGGGATTGATCCTAATGAAATTCCTATGGATGACGAAGGCGTAATGGCCCTCTTTTCTGGGACTGATGTGCTAGGAGTGACACCTGAGCAAATCGGAACGCCTACGGGCATGCTGGGGATTCCTGAGTTTGGAACCAACTTTGTACGTGGAATGGTGGACGAGACGCACCCAACGACTTTTGCGGAGTTGCTGCAGTTGTCTGGACTGTCCCACGGTACTGACGTTTGGTTGGGAAATGCCCAGGATTTGATTAAACAAGGGATTGCGGATCTATCAACCGTTATCGGTTGTCGAGACGACATCATGGTTTACCTCATGCATGCTGGTCTCGAACCTAAGATGGCCTTTACCATCATGGAACGGGTACGTAAGGGCTTGTGGCTCAAGATTTCCGAAGAGGAACGCAATGGCTACATTGAAGCCATGAAGGCTAATAAGGTGCCAGAGTGGTATATCGAGTCCTGTGGGAAAATTAAGTATATGTTCCCTAAGGCCCATGCGGCAGCCTACGTTATGATGGCCTTGCGTGTAGCTTACTTCAAGGTTCATCATCCCATTTATTACTACTGTGCTTATTTCTCAATCCGTGCTAAGGCTTTTGATATCAAGACCATGGGGGCGGGCTTGGAGGCTATCAAGCGCAGAATGGAAGAAATCTCTGAAAAACGGAAGAACAATGAAGCCTCTAATGTGGAGATCGATCTCTATACAACTCTTGAGATTGTCAATGAGATGTGGGAGCGTGGCTTCAAGTTTGGGAAGTTAGACCTTTACCGTAGTGATGCGACTGAATTCATCATTGACGGAGATACACTGATTCCACCATTTGTCGCTATGGATGGTCTGGGAGAGAACGTTGCTAAGCAGTTGGTGCGAGCGCGTGAAGAGGGAGAATTCCTCTCTAAAACAGAACTACGCAAGCGTGGTGGACTTTCCTCAACTTTGGTTGAAAAGATGGATGAAATGGGTATTCTTGGAAATATGCCAGAGGATAATCAGTTGAGTTTGTTTGATGAGTTGTTTTAAGTGCTAGTAACGGAGGGCTTTTGATGAAACTAAGAATATTTGCAGAAGACAAACCAGCTCAAAAAGTTTTTGACTATCAGCTAGAGCTGGCAGATGAAATAATTCTTCTATCAACAGCACTCTTGTCAGGTGCCATTACTTTAGCAGGATTATTCTCTGCTTTGAAAGAAAAATAAACAAAAAGAAAAGGAAGAATAAAATGGTTTTACCAAATTTTAAAGAAAATCTAGAAAAATATGCGAAATTATTGGTTGCGAACGGAATCAATGTGCAACCTGGTCACACTTTGGCTCTCTCTATCGATGTGGAGCAACGCGAGTTGGCTCACTTAATCGTCAAAGAAGCTTATGCTTTGGGTGCGCACGAGGTTATTGTTCAGTGGACAGATGATGTGATTAACCGTGAGAAATTCCTCCATGCGCCGATGGAGCGTTTGGACAATGTGCCAGAATATAAGATTGCTGAGATGAACTATCTTTTGGAAAACAAGGCTAGCCGTCTTGGAGTTCGTTCATCTGATCCAGGTGCTTTGAACGGTGTGGATGCTGACAAGCTTTCAGCTTCTGCTAAAGCTATGGGACTTGCCATGAAGCCAATGCGAATCGCAACTCAATCTAACAAGGTTAGCTGGACGGTAGCAGCCGCTGCTGGACTTGAGTGGGCTAAGAAAGTCTTTCCAAATGCTGCGAACGATGAAGAAGCAGTCGATCTCCTTTGGGACCAAATCTTCAAAACTTGCCGTGTCTATGAAGAAGATCCTGTTAAGGCTTGGGAAGAGCATGCAGCTATCCTCAAGAGCAAGGCCGATATGCTTAATAAAGAGCAATTTTCAGCCCTTCACTACACAGCGCCAGGAACAGATTTGACACTTGGTTTGCCGAAAAACCATGTTTGGGAATCAGCTGGTGCTATCAATGCACAGGGCGAAGGATTCTTGCCAAATATGCCGACAGAAGAAGTCTTCACAGCACCTGACTTCCGTCGTGCAGATGGTTATGTCACTTCTACAAAACCGCTTAGTTATAACGGAAACATTATTGAAGGTATTAAGGTGACCTTTAAGGATGGACAAATCGTTGATATCACTGCTGAGAAGGGTGATCAGGTCATGAAAGACCTTGTCTTTGAAAATGCGGGTGCGCGTGCCTTGGGTGAATGTGCCTTGGTACCAGATCCAAGCCCAATTTCTCAGTCAGGCATTACCTTCTTTAATACCCTTTTCGATGAGAATGCATCAAATCATTTGGCTATCGGTGCAGCCTATGCGACTAGTGTTGTTGGTGGAGCGGAGATGAGCGAAGAGGAGCTTGCAGCTGCGGGGCTTAACCGTTCAGATGTTCACGTAGACTTTATGATTGGTTCTAACCAAATGGATATCGATGGTATCCGTGAGGATGGGACACGTGTACCACTCTTCCGTAACGGTGATTGGGCAAATTAAGGAGATAATATGTTAGGAAGTATGTTCGTTGGTCTCCTAGTGGGATTTTTAGCAGGTACTCTGACCAATCGTGGAGAGCGAATGGGATGTTTTGGAAAAATGTTTCTAGGCTGGATTGGTGCCTTTATAGGGAACTTGCTTTTTGGGACTTGGGGGCCGATAATAGCAGGAACTGCCATTATTCCGGCAGTACTAGGTTCCATGATTGTCTTAGCGATTTTCTGGAGACGAGGAAGTTAATTTCTTAAATCTGATACTCAATGAAAATCAAAGAGCAAACTAGGAAACTAGCCGCAGGTTGCTCAAAGCACTGCTTTGAGGTTGTAGATAGAACTGACGAAGTCAGCTCAAAACACTGTTTTGAGGTTGCAGATAGAACTGACGAAGTCAGTAACATATATACGGCAAGGTGACGTTGACGCGGTTTGAAGAGATTTTTGAAGAGTATGAAACGAAAAGGAGGTTGGTCATTGTACCAGCCTCCTTTTGAGTATGATATAATAGTTCTATGAGATTAGATAAATTTTTAGTTGCCTGTGCTGTGGGGAGTCGGACTGAGGTCAAAAACTTGCTCAAGTCTGGGCGCGTGATGGTAAATGGTAAAAAAGAAAAGTCAGCGAAACTGCAGATTGATGAAGAAAGAGATGAGATTCGCTTTGACGGGCAAGTGTTGGAGTATGAAGAGTTTGTCTACTACATGATGAACAAGCCCAAAGGAGTTATCTCAGCGACTGAGGATCCTAAGCACAGAACGGTTCTGGACTTGCTGGATGATATTGCTCGGAGCAAGGAAGTTTTTCCAGTAGGACGCTTGGATATTGACACGCATGGTCTTTTGCTCTTGACCAATGATGGCCAGCTGGCTCATGCTCTTCTTTCACCCAAGCGTCATGTTGACAAGACTTATCAGGCACAGGTCAAGGGAATTATGACCCAAGAAGACGTAGAGACATTTGCCAAGGGCATTCCGCTCAAAGACTTTACCTGTCAGCCCGCTAGACTGGAGATTCTTTACACAGATGCAGAAAAGAATCAGAGCCAAATCTGTGTGACTATTGCAGAAGGGAAGTTTCATCAGGTCAAGCGTATGGTAGCCTACTGTGGCAAGGAAGTAGTAGACCTACAGCGTTTGGCTATGGGAACTCTGATTTTAGATGAGAACTTACAAAGAGGAGAATGGCGTCGCTTGACCGAGGAGGAATTAGAAGCTCTCCTTGCAAGTATTGCTTAGTTTGGTTTATATTAGAAAAAGGTGAGGAAGAATGTCCTTGCCTTTTATGTTTTTCAGTTGCTTCCTTTGTGAAAAGAGTTATAATAGACTGTAGAATAAAAGGAGGAATCTATGGACGCGATTCAAGAATCATTTACTGATAAACTATTTGCCAATTATGAAGCAAATGTAAAATACCAAGCGATTGAAAATGCTGCCAGCCACAACGGAATTTTTGCAGCTCTAGAACGTCGCCAAAGCCATGTAGATAACACACCTGTTTTCTCATTGGATTTGACCAAGGACAAGGTAACCAACCAGAAAGCATCTGGTCGTTGCTGGATGTTTGCAGCTCTTAACACCTTCCGCCACAAACTCATCTCACAATACAAACTAGAAAATTTTGAGTTATCACAGGCCCACACCTTCTTCTGGGACAAGTATGAGAAATCAAACTGGTTCTTGGAGCAAGTGATTGCGACTGCAGACCAAGACTTGACGAGTCGTAAGGTTAGCTTCCTACTCCAAACTCCACAACAAGATGGTGGACAATGGGATATGGTGGTGTCTCTCTTTGAGAAATACGGTGTCGTGCCTAAGTCAGTTTACCCTGAGTCAGTTTCATCTAGTAGCAGCCGTGAGCTAAATGCAATCCTTAACAAATTGCTTCGCCAAGATGCTCAAATCTTGCGTGACTTGCTTGCTTCTGGCGCAGACCAAGCGACTGTTCAAGCTAAGAAAGAAGACCTCTTGCAAGAAATCTTTAACTTCCTTGCTATGTCATTGGGTCTTCCACCACGTAAATTTGACTTTGCTTATCGCGATAAGGATAACAACTACCAAAGCGAAAAGGGCATTACACCACAGGAATTTTACAAGAAATATGTCAATCTTCCTCTAGAAGATTACGTTTCTGTTATCAACGCCCCAACTGCTGACAAGCCTTACGGCAAATCTTACACAGTTGAGATGTTAGGAAATGTAGTTGGTAGCCGTGCAGTTCGCTACATCAACGTGCCGATGGAGCGCTTAAAAGAATTGGCGATTGCTCAAATGCAAGCAGGTGAGACTGTTTGGTTTGGTTCTGATGTCGGTCAGCTCAGCAACCGCAAAGCTGGAATCCTTGCGACAGATGTTTATGACTTTGAATCAAGCATGGACATTAAACTCACTCAAGACAAGGCTGGACGTTTGGACTACAGCGAGAGCTTGATGACCCACGCCATGGTCTTGACAGGTGTGGACTTGGATGAAAATGGGAAATCAACTAAGTGGAAGGTTGAAAACTCATGGGGAGACAAGGTCGGTACAGATGGTTACTTCGTTGCCTCAGATGCTTGGATGGACGAATACACTTACCAGATTGTTGTCCGCAAAGAATTGTTAACAGCCGAAGAACAAGCTGCCTATGAAGCAGAACCAATTGTTCTTGCACCATGGGATCCAATGGGAGCCTTGGCTGAATAAAAGTATAGAAAAAAGGAATCAGATTTTAGAACCTGATTCCTTTTAAGTTGCTTGATTACATGATGTGAAGAACATGTGCCACAATACCCACTGCGAAGAGTGCAAGGATAATAGTGATTGGAGATACTTTTTTCTTAAGTAAGTACATGCAAAGGAAAGTAAGGAGTAGTCCTGATAGTCCAGGGATCAACATATCCAAGTTTTGTTGGAAAGTAGTAACTTTTTCAGGTGTTTGAGACAATCCTTGTCCTACTTGTGCGAATGCTTCTTGGATACCTTTAGATCCTTCTGGCAATTTATCCCAATGGATATAAGCTTTTTCATCTAGTTGAACTTTGGCAACATCGAAAGCAAATTTAATATTTACCCAACGTTGAACAAGGACAGCAAGAATGAACATACCAAGGATAGAAGCTCCTTTAGTGATGTCTTGAAGGATACCGCCAGACATATCTTTAGTGATTTCTGATCCAGCCTTGTATCCAATCTCTTGTGTATACCACAAGAATGACATACGAATCAAGTTCCAAAGAACGAAGAAGAGGATTGGACCTAAGATATTACCAGTAAGGGCAAGTGAAGCACCGAGTGATCCAAGGATTGGGCGTACTGTAAACCAGAATACTGGGTCACCGATACCAGCAAGAGGTCCCATCATACCGATTTTAACCCCTTGGATAGCAGCGTCATCAATTTCAACACCGTTAGCACGTTCTTCTTCAAGTGCAAGAGTAACCCCCATGATTGGAGCGGCTACGTATGGGTGAGTGTTGAAGAACTCAAGATGGCGTTCAAGAGCAGCGATTTGATCTTCTTTTTTAGTGTAGAGTTTTTTAAGAGCTGGAATTAATGAGTAAGCCCAACCCAAGTTTTGCATACGTTCATAGTTCCAAGAACCTTGTAAGAAAGTTGAACGCCACCAAACTTTTTTGCGATCTGATTTAGTTAATTGAAGTTTTTCAGTCATGATGTTTTCAGTCCTTTCTTATTTTAGTAGTCTTCTAGGATATCGCCGATTGGGTCGTTAGAAGTTGCGGCTCCTCCGCCACCATTTCCACCAGTTTTAGAAAGGTGAAGGTAGATAAGAGCGATAGCAACACCGATAGCACCAAATCCGATTAGAGTAATATCTGACACGGCAGCAAGCACGAAACCAATAGCGAAGAATGGCCATACTTCACGAGTTGCCATCATGTTGATAACCATAGCGTAACCAACGGCAACGACCATACCACCACCGATAGCCATACCATCTTTGAGCCAATCAGGCATAGTATTTAGAATGCTTTGTACTGTTTCAGTTGGTACCATTAGAAGGAGTGCTGCAGGGACTGCAATACGAAGACCTTGAAGAAGAAGTGCGACAAAGTGAGCACGTTCAACTGCTTTGAAGTCACCTTTTTTAGCAGAAGCATCAGCAGTGTGAACCAATCCGACAGAGAGTGTACGGACAATCATAGTCAAGAATAGACCAGCAACTGCAAGAGGGATAGCAACCGCTTGGGCAACACCGATACCTGTCTTAGTAAAGTCGCCACCAAGAACCATGATAATGGCAGCAGCAACAGAAGCAAGAGCAGCGTCAGGAGCTACGGCAGCTCCGATGTTAGCCCAACCAAGGGCGATCATTTGAAGAGAACCACCAAGGATAATCCCTGCTTCAAGGTTACCAGTAACAAGACCGATAAGGGTACAAGCTACGATTGGTTGATGGAATTGGAACTGGTCGAGGATACCTTCAAGACCTGCTAGGAAGGCTACAACGACTACTAAAACCATAGAAATAATAGACATCTTTAAAATCCTTTCATAAAATCGATTATTGCACGTTTGCTTTGTTGATCAAGTCAAACAAATCTTTTTTCGTGTCGTTTGGTACTTTACGTACGTCAAATTCAACACCGAGGTCACGCATTTTTTCAAATGTAGCAACGTCTTCTTTATCCATAGACAAAACGTTGTTAACCATTGTTTTACCAGTTGAGTGAGCCATTGATCCAACATTAAGAGTTTTGATTGGCACGCCACCTTCGATAGCACGAAGAGCATCTTGAGGTGTTTCAAACAAGATAAGGGCATGTGTTTCTCCGAAGCGAGGATCTTTTGCAACGTCGATTAGTTTTTGGATAGGAACAACGTTTGCTTTCACTTTACCTGGAGCTGCTTGTTTAATCAATTCTTTACGTAATTCGTCTTTAGCTACGTTATCTGAAGCAACGATGATACGGTCTGCTTTTGAATCTGGAGTCCAAGCAGTTGCAACCTGACCGTGAAGTAAACGAGTGTCTAGACGGGCAAGGTTGATTTTGAGTTTACCGTCTCCGATGACAGTTCCTTCTGGGATAGCAGCTTGGGCAACTGGAGCAGCTGCAGCGCTTGCTACTTCCTCAACTGGGTTTAGCTCTTCTGGAAGAGCTTTGATGCCATCTTTGGCTTCTTTAATAATATTCGCAGCGACTTTTTCTACACCTGCAGCAGCGTCCATGAGGCGCTCTGTGTAGGCTTGAATTAACATCGGTAAGTTCAGTCCTGTGATGATGGCAAACTTACGCTCAGGATTTTCTCCCATCACGCGGCTAGCTTGGTTAAATGGAGATCCACTCCAAAGGTCAGCCAAAACTAGAACCTCATCTTCTGCGTCAAATGCAGCAACAGCGTTATTAAACTTAGCGTATAGATCGTCAGGACCTTCGTTTGGCATAAAGGTTACAACTTGAACCTTTTCTTGTTCACCAAAGATCATAGATCCTGACTGATGAATACCCGCAGCAAATTCGCCGTGGCTCGCAATAATGATTCCGATACTCATTATTGTCATTCCTCCTTTTTGTTGTTTCAGTTTTCTTTTAAGAAAACTTTAAGACTTTTTAAGTATAAACCGTTTTCATCTAAAAATCAACTATTTATCATAAAATAATTAAAAAGATTACATCTGAAAATATTGATATATTGAGTTTTAGAGAAGTTTTTTTGAATCCTTATTAAAAAATTTAATATAAAAAAGTTGGAAGCGCATTCCAACTTTTAAAATAGGTTTCTAATAGATTAGTGGGTGAAGTCGAGTACCATACGTCCTTGGATTTGACCTTTTTCCATTTCGTCGAAAATGGCTACGGCATCTTCTATTGGACGTTTTTGGACAACTGGAACTACTAAACCTTCTGCACCGAATTGGAAGGCTTCTTCCAAGTCTTTACGAGTTCCAACAAGAGAACCGATGACTTGGATTCCATCTAGAACGGTTTTGACGATGCTGAGTTCCATCATTTCAGAAGGAAGACCAACAGCGACTACGCGACCACCGGCACGAACTGAGTCAACAGCCTGGTTGAAGGCAACTTTAGACACAGCAGTTACGACAGCTGAATGAGCTCCACCATCAGTTTTTTCCTTGATGAGTCCAGGTACATCTTCAACTTCGAGGCCGTTAATAACAATGTCCGCACCCACTTCTTTTGCAAGGGCAAGTTTGTCGTTATTGATATCAACTGCGATGACATGAGCATTGAATACTTTTTTAGCGTATTGAACAGCTAGGTTACCAAGTCCACCAGCACCGTAAAGAACAACCCATTGACCTGGTTCAACTTTGGCTTCTTTAATGGCTTTATAGGTCGTTACACCAGCACATGTGATAGAAGAAGCTTGGGCTGGATCAAGTCCGTCAGGAACTTTAACAGCATAGTCTGCAGTTACGATACATTGTTCGGCCATACCACCGTCTACTGAGTAGCCAGCATTTTTTACAGTACGGCAAAGAGTTTCACGGCCAGTTGTACAGTATTCGCAAGTACCACATCCTTCAAAGAACCAAGCAACGCTGACGCGGTCACCGACTTTAAGGCTTTTCACATCTGGGGCAATTTCTTTAACGATACCAACACCTTCATGTCCTAAAACACGTCCTGGTACTTGACCAAAGTCACCATGGGCAACGTGGAGGTCAGTGTGGCAAACACCACAGTATTCAATTTCTACAAGTGCTTCTCCAGTTTCAAGTGGACGGAGTACTTTTTCTTCAACAGCAACACCAGTGCTTTCTGGATTTACAACAACAGCTTTCATAGCTATCCTCCTTGATATTAACTGAGAGCAGGAGAAACAGGACTGGATTGATTTTGTGTCAACAGAGTCGAGTATGACGAGCTCTCTTGTATTTATATGTGAAGTATATCACAAAAGAAAGCCTTTTCCAAGGTTTTGGAGGTGAAAAATAGAACAATCGATTAACCGGTTGATGAGACTGTGAAAAGAGCACAAAGAACAGCTCGCAAGCTGGTCAGTATGGACTATAAGAATAAGTCTTGCAGGGTTTTGGCAACTCCGTCTTGGTCATTTGTCAAGGAAATTTGTTCATCTGCATAGGGGAGTAGCTCTGGGTTGGCATTTTTCATGGCATAGCCCTTCCCAGCAAAAGCTAGCATTTCGGTATCATTGTGCTCATCTCCAAAGGCAATCAAATCCTTTTTGTCACGATTCATTACCTTGAGCAAGTAGTCTAAGGCGAAGGCCTTATTGACACCTTTTGGGGTACACTCAAGGATATTGAGCGGACCACCCCAAGTATTAATAGAAAGTTGATGCTGGTAGAAGGCGTTCATTTCTTTTGCAAGGGCATACTTGTCACTGGCTCTGGTCTGCAACAGGATACAGTTAGGGTCCTTGGTCACCAATTCAGGCTGGAATTGATCTTCAGGCTGGAAAGCTTCTACGCCAAATAGTTTGGGATTGGCAATTTCTTCATTAGGATTGGTAATGTAGAATTTTTTACGGTATTCTCCAGCGATAAAATCGGCTTGAATGTCCTCTGAACGTTGAACCATATCTAGCAGATATTTTTTGTCTACGGTTAAACACTTTTCAAAGTTCCAAACTTGGTCTGGTAAATGAGTGAGGGAGCCGTTGAAATTAATCATAGGAGTGTCTAAGCCTAGTTCACGGTAGAAATCTTTTGACATGCGGTAAGGGCGACCCGTTGTAATAATAACCTGATGCCCTTTTTCGGCAACTTTTTTTATGGTTTCTTTGGTAAAGTCAGAAATCTGACTGTCTGAGTTGAGTAGGGTTCCATCCAGGTCAACTGCAATAATTTTTTTCGTCATAGGGACCTTTCTAGTGTCTTTTCGGATAAGATGTCTACTATTATAACAGAAAGCAGGCAGAAAAGCAGATTCGAAACCAAAAAAGAAATTTCATCAAATTCTTAAATAAATCAAACAAAGATATTGAAAAAGTGAATGATAAATGATATAATTCTATTATTGTTCGTAAAAATTAAAAGGAGATTAATAATGGACAAATTATTTAAACTAAAAGAGAACGGTACAGACGTTCGTACAGAGGTTCTCGCTGGTTTAACAACTTTCTTTGCAATGAGTTATATTCTCTTTGTAAACCCACAAATTCTTTCGCAAACAGGAATGCCTGCTCAGGGTGTATTCCTCGCAACGATTATCGGTGCAGTTGCTGGTACCCTGATGATGGCCTTCTATGCTAACTTACCATATGCTCAAGCGCCAGGTATGGGACTCAATGCCTTCTTTACCTTTACAGTTGTATTTGGACTCGGTTATTCTTGGCAAGAAGCCCTAGCTATGGTCTTCATCTGTGGAATTATCTCATTGATTATCACTTTGACAAATGTTCGTAAAATGATCATTGAATCGATTCCAAATGCCCTTCGCTCAGCTATTTCAGCTGGTATCGGTGTCTTCCTTGCCTATGTAGGGATTAAGAATGCTGGACTTTTGAAATTTACGATTGATCCAGGTAACTATACTGTTGTAGGAGAAGGGGCTGACAAGGCTCAAGCAACGATTGCAGCAAACTCTTCAGCAGTTCCAGGCTTGGTTAGCTTTAATAATCCAGCTGTTTTGGTGGCTCTTGCAGGACTTGCTATCACAATCTTCTTTGTCATTAAAGGGATTAAAGGGGGAATTATCCTTTCTATCTTGACAACAACTATTCTTGCTATTGCAGTTGGTTTGGTAGATTTGTCTAGTATCGATTTTGCTAATAACCATGTTGGTGCAGCCTTTGAGGACTTGAAGACAGTCTTTGGTGCAGCTCTTGGTTCAGAAGGTTTGGGAGCTTTGATTTCAGATACAGCTCGCTTGCCTGAAACTCTGATGGCTATTCTTGCCTTCTCATTGACAGATATTTTTGATACAATTGGTACCTTGATCGGTACAGGTGAAAAAGTTGGTATCGTAGCGACAAATGGTGAAAATCACCAATCAGCTAAGTTGGATAAGGCTCTTTACTCTGACTTGATTGGTACTTCAATTGGTGCCATCGCTGGTACTTCGAACGTAACGACTTATGTTGAGTCTGCTGCTGGTATCGGTGCGGGTGGACGTACTGGTTTGACAGCCTTGGTCGTGGCAATCTGTTTTGCTATCTCAAGCTTCTTTAGCCCACTTCTAGCGATTGTACCAACAGCCGCTACAGCTCCAATCTTGATTATCGTTGGGATTATGATGTTGGCTAGTTTGAAAAATATCCATTGGGATGATATGGCTGAAGCGGTTCCTGCCTTCTTCACATCTATCTTTATGGGATTCAGCTACTCTATCACTCAAGGGATTGCAGTTGGTTTCTTGACTTACACTTTGACTAAGCTTGTCAAAGGTCAAGCTAAAGATGTTCATGTAATGATTTGGATTTTGGATGCCTTGTTTATCCTTAACTACATCAGTATGGCACTATAAATGCTATAATATAAAAAGGGGTTCTCCCCTTTTTATATTATAGTTACTTGAAAATTGCTTCAAACTAGGTAGGTGATTTTGATTGAATGGTAGGAGTATGATTGATGATAAAAAAGAATATTTGGGATGAAGTATTAAACAGGGGGAAGTGGTTAATAATCTTTCTAGTAGGGCTTTTGTTTTCTCAGTTTCCTTTAGCCCTAGCAACTTTTTTAACTAGCAGAAAATTTCCACTGCTTCAAACGGGACTATTAGTAGGGGCCTTATCTCTTGTGGTTTTAACTGTATTTATAATAGGTGCTAGGAAAACACAGTTGGCTAGTTTTGGTTTATCGTTTTTCAAGGCTAAGGATTTGGCTAGATTGGCCTTAAGCTATCTAGTGATTCTTGCCTTTAATATTCTTGGTGTAGTCTTACTGCGTTTGATGAATGAAACAACAACCAGCAATCAATCAAATATTAATGATTTGGTCCAGAATAGTTCCTTAATTTCCAGTTTTTTCTTACTGGTTCTAATAGCTCCTATTTGTGAGGAGATTTTATGTCGAGGAGTGATTCCTAAAAAACTCTTTCGTGGTAAAGAAAATGTGGGTTATATAGTCGGTGCTATTATCTTTGCCTTGCTTCATTTACCGACAAATCTACCTTCTCTTCTTATCTATGGAGGAATGTCAACTGTGCTAACTTGGACAGTTTATAAAACCCAACGTTTGGAAATGTCTATCTTACTTCACATGATTGTTAATGGAGTTTTTTTCTGTTTGTTGGCTCTCGTGGTGATTTTGAGTCGGACATTAGGGATCTCTGTTTAAGATTTTTGACAATTGCTTACTTGTTTCTACTGGGAAAAAGATGAATGCAATCGTGTCCATCTTTTTCTTTTTATGGTAAAATAGAGAAATAATATGATGAAAAGCCTTGAGGGAGTGACCGATATGTCAAGTAAAGCCAATCATGCAAAGACAGCTATTTGCGGAATTATCAATGTAACCCCAGACTCCTTTTCGGACGGTGGTCAATTTTTTGCTCTTGAGCAGGCACTCCAGCAGGCTCGTAAATTGATAGCAGAAGGGGCTAGTATGCTAGATATCGGCGGAGAATCGACTCGGCCGGGAAGTAGCTATGTTGAGATAGAAGAGGAAATCCAGCGTGTTGTTCCAGTGATCAAAGCGATTCGCAAGGAAAGTGATGTCCTCATTTCTATTGATACTTGGAAAAGTCAGGTGGCAGAGGCTGCTTTGGCTGCTGGTGCTAATCTAGTCAATGATATCACTGGTCTCATGGGTGATGAAAAAATGGCCCATGTGATAGCTAAAGATGGAGCGAAAGTGGTCATCATGTTTAATCCAGTTATGGCTCGACCTCAGCACCCTAGTTCGCTTATCTTTCCTCATTTTGGTTTTGGACAAGCTTTTACAGAGGAAGAGTTAGCTGACTTTGAAACATTGCCAATCGAAGAATTGATGGAGGCTTTCTTTGACAGAGCCTTAGCGAGAGCGAATCAAGCTGGAATCGCACAAGAAAATATCCTGCTGGATCCAGGAATCGGCTTTGGTCTGACCAAGAAAGAAAATCTGCTCCTTTTACGGGACTTGGATAAACTCCATCAGAAAGGCTATCCAGTCTTTCTTGGAGTTTCGCGCAAGCGGTTTGTCATCAATATCCTTGAAGAAAGTGGGTTTGAGGTCAATCCTGAGACAGAGCTTGGTTTCCGAAATCGGGACACAGCTTCGGCTCATGTAACTAGTATCGCTGCGAGACAGGGTGTAGAAGTGGTGCGCGTGCATGATGTAGCTAGTCACAGGATGGCAGTTGAAATTGCCTCCGCCATTCGTCTGGCTGATGAAGCGGAAAATCTAGATTTAAAACAATATAAATAAGATGAAAGAAATCGAAAACAATCAGTGGATTGCCCACTATCGGACGGACCAACCGCATTTTGGCTTGGAACGAATGGAGGAACTGTTAGCCTTGCGTGGCAATCCCCATCTCACACTCAAGGTCATCCATATCGGAGGAACCAATGGCAAGGGTTCGACCATTGCTTTTTTGAAAAATATGCTAGAAAAGCTAGGGCTGAGAGTTGGTGTTTTCAGCTCGCCCTATCTCATTCATTACACAGACCAGATTAGTATCAATGGGGTATCCATTCTAGAGGCTAGACTCGAAACCCTCATGGCAGACTATCAGTCTTTGCTGGAGGGAGAAGCGGCCGCTAATTTACAGGGCACAACCGAGTTTGAGATTATCACAGCCATAGCCTATGACTACTTTGCCTCAGAGCAAGTAGATGTGGCCATCATGGAAGTTGGTATGGGGGGACTCTTGGATAGTACCAATGTTTGCCAGCCAATTTTAACAGGAATTACGACTATTGGATTGGACCATGTAGCCCTACTTGGTGACACCTTGGAAGCTATAACAGAGCAGAAGGCTGGTATTATCAAACAAGGGATTCCTTTGGTAACAGGGCGTATTGCTCCAGAAGCGCTGGCTGTGATTGACCGCATTGCGGAAGGGAAAGATGCGCCGAGATTTGCCTACGGGACAGATTATCAGGTCAGCCATCAAAAGATTGTGGTTACAGGCGAAGTCTTTGACTATACAAGTGTTGTCAGACAAGGTCGCTTCCAGACTGGCCTGCTTGGTTTGCACCAGATAGAGAATGCTGGGATGGCCATAGCTTTACTTGATAATTTTTGTCAAGAAGATGGTCGAGAGCTAGCAAGCAATCACTTGCTTGCTCAAGCCTTGGAAGAAACAAGTTGGCCAGGACGTTTGGAAATTGTGTCAAGAGATTCCTTGATGATTTTGGATGGAGCCCACAATCCCCATGCTATCAAGGCTTTATTAGCAACCTTGCAAGAACGCTTTGCGGATTATCGTAAGGAAATCCTCTTTACTTGCATCAAAACCAAGGCCTTGGAGGATATGTTGGATTTGTTGGAGCAAATCCCAGATACCGAACTTACCCTGACACATTTTGACGATAGTCGGGCGACTGATGAAAGCGTGCTGAAAGAGGCAGCTAAGTCTAGAAATCTCAACTACCAAGGTTGGCAGGATTTTCTAGAGCAGAAATTGACAGATAAAAAAGAAGAGAAACAAACAGTTAGGATTGTCACAGGTTCCTTGTATTTCTTGAGCCAAGTGAGAGCCTATCTGATGGAGAGGAAGAACGAAAATGGATACACAAAAGATTGAAGCAGCTGTAAAAATGATTATCGAGGCTGTGGGAGAGGACGCTAATCGCGAGGGCTTGCAGGAAACACCTGCTCGTGTCGCTCGTATGTACCAAGAGATTTTTTCAGGTCTTGGTCAAACAGCGGAGGAACATTTGTCAAAATCTTTTGAGATTATTGACGATAATATGGTGGTAGAAAAGGATATCTTTTTCCATACCATGTGTGAACACCACTTTCTACCATTTTATGGGAGAGCGCATATTGCCTATATTCCAGATGGTCGTGTGGCAGGTTTGTCTAAGCTAGCCCGTACGGTTGAAGTTTATTCTAAAAAGCCACAAATTCAAGAACGATTGAATATCGAAGTGGCCGATGCCTTGATGGACTATCTAGGTGCTAAAGGAGCCTTTGTTGTCATTGAGGCGGAACATATGTGTATGAGCATGCGTGGTGTTAGAAAACCAGGCACTGCAACCTTGACGACAGTAGCTCGTGGTCTATTTGAAACAGATAAGGACCTTCGAGATCAGGCTTATCGTTTAATGGGACTATAATACTCTTCGAAAATCAAATTCAAACCACGTCAGCTTCCATCTGCAACCTCAAAACAGTGTTTTGAGCAGCCTGCGGCTAGCTTCTTAGTTTGCTCTTTGATTTTCATTGAGTATAAAAAGAATCCGCTTTAGGCGGATTTTTCTAGAAAGGAATCATTATGGATCAACTGCAGATTAAGGATTTGGAAATTTTTGCCTATCATGGTCTTTTTCCTAGTGAGAAAGAATTGGGGCAGAAGTTTGTTATTTCCGCAATCCTATCCTATGATATGACCAAGGCGGCTACAGACTTGGATTTAACGGCCTCTGTCCATTACGGAGAACTGTGTCAGCAGTGGACGACTTGGTTTCAGGAAACAACTGAGGACTTGATTGAAACGGTAGCCTACAAACTGGTAGAACGTACCTTTGAGGCCCATCCTCTTGTCCACGAAATAAAGCTGGAACTGAAAAAACCTTGGGCGCCAGTGCATTTGCCACTAGATACTTGCTCGGTAACCATTCATCGCCGCAAGCAACGAGCCTTTATCGCCCTAGGAAGCAATATGGGAGATAAACAAGCAAACTTGAAACAAGCCATTGAGAACATGCGAAATCAAGGTATCCATATTCTCAAAGAGTCCAGTGTATTGACGACGGAGCCTTGGGGTGGTGTTGAGCAGGATAGCTTTGCTAATCAAGTGGTTGAGGTTGAAACCTGGTTGCCTGCCCCAGTTCTATTAGAGACCTTGTTAGCCATTGAGTCAGAGATGGGACGGGTGAGAGAAGTACATTGGGGGCCTCGTTTGATTGATTTGGACTTGCTCTTTGTGGAGGATCAGATTCTTTATACAGACGACCTCATCTTGCCTCATCCTTACATAGCGGAACGCCTTTTTGTCCTTGAGTCCTTACAGGAAATTGCGCCTCATTTTATCCATCCAACATTAAAGCAACCGATCCGCAACTTGTATAATGCTTTGAAACAATAGAAAAAACTCTAGTTTTCAGTCGCTTGTAACTGAAGGCTAGAGTTTTTAAAATAGGTCATTTTCTTCTGGGAGGAGGATAGTCTCTCTACCATCCATGTCTAAAACCAGAACTCTCGGGGGATAAAGAGGGTCAAAGGGATGGTTAAAGTCAAAATCAATGGCTGTAGGGAGGTGTTGACTTGAAAAGTGGAAGGTAATTTTTCCTTGGTTATTGAGCAATTGAAACTCGAGTTCTTCCTCCAATTCAAAGACATTTTTTAAGAAGTGGTCGATGATATACCAAAAAGAGTCAATAACGTCATCAGGCAAGCTGGTAACAATGCCAAAACTAGCCGATCGCATGTGGGTATTGGTAAAAGCCATATCTCTGCCCCCTTTCTTTTCCCTTATCATACAGCAAATAGGATTAAAAATCAAGAAAAGGTGATTTTTTCTTCATAAACATAGTTTTCTATGAAATTTTTTTCAAACAATCTTCAAAAAATACTTGAAAGTGTTTACAAATAGTGATAAAATGGAATAAGTGGAATCATGAAAACGAAATTTTCATACCGTCTCTTTTTTTAGAGTCTCGTGAGGTATGATATAGAAAGGAAATGGAATGAATACAGACGATACAGTAACGATTTATGATGTCGCCCGTGAAGCAGGAGTTTCAATGGCGACAGTTAGCCGTGTAGTCAATGGCAATAAGAATGTAAAAGAGAACACCCGTAAAAAAGTGCTTGAGGTGATTGACCGTTTGGATTACCGTCCAAATGCAGTGGCGCGTGGTCTTGCAAGTAAAAAGACAACCACTGTCGGTGTTGTGATCCCCAATATCACTAATGGTTATTTCTCAACGCTTGCCAAAGGGATTGATGATATCGCTGAAATGTACAAGTATAACATCGTCCTTGCTAATAGTGATGAGGATGATGACAAGGAAGTTTCAGTTGTCAATACCCTGTTTTCTAAGCAAGTGGATGGTATCATCTTTATGGGGTACCACTTGACTGAAAAAATTCGTTCAGAGTTTTCTCGTTCTCGAACACCAGTTGTTCTTGCGGGAACAGTAGATGTGGAACACCAGCTTCCAAGTGTCAATATTGACTACAAACAAGCTACGATTGATGCAGTGACCTACCTTGCTAAAGAAAATGAGCGCATTGCTTTTGTTAGCGGTCCACTAGTGGATGATATCAATGGTAAGGTTCGTTTGGTTGGTTACAAGGAAGCCTTGAAAAAAGCAGGGATTTCTTATAGCGAAGGATTGGTATTTGAGTCTAAATACACTTATGAAGACGGTTATGCCTTGGCAGAACGCTTAATTTCATCAAATGCAACTGCAGCAGTTGTAACAGGTGATGAACTGGCAGCAGGTGTCTTGAACGGCCTTGCTGATAAGGGCGTATCAGTACCAGAAGAGTTTGAAATTATTACTAGTGATGATTCGCAAGTCTCACGCTTTACCCGTCCAAACTTGACAACTATCGCCCAACCTCTTTATGACCTTGGCGCTATTAGCATGCGTATGTTGACTAAGATTATGCACAAGGAAGAGTTGGAAGAACGTGAAGTTCTCTTACCTCATGGTTTGACAGAACGTCGTTCAACACGAAAACGGAAATAGAAAAAAATCAGGGAATCGTGAAGATTTCCTGATTTGTTTTTAGAGGAGGGAATTATACTCAATGAAAATCAAAGAGCAAACTAGGAAGCTAGCCGCAGCCTGCTCAAAGCACTGCTTTGAGGTTGTAGATAGAACTGACGAAGTCAGCTCAAAACATGGTTTTGAGGTTGTAGATGAAACTGACGAAGTCAGTAACATATGTACGGTAAGGCGACGCTGACGTGGTTCGAAGAGTATTAGCCTTCCATATAGTCTTTCAAAGCTTGCCCTTTTAGTCCGGCATTGAGGGCGATGAGGAGTTTCAAGCGGGCTTTTTGGGCGTTAAGTTCTTTGACAAAGAAAACACCAGATTTTTGCAACTGCACGCCCCCACCTTGGTAGGCATAAACAGGTTCCGCTATACCGTTAAAGCATCGTGATACCAGGGCGACTGGGATTCCTTTTTGCAGAAGGTTTTCTAATTTTTGAGCCGTTTCTTTGGGAATATTACCAGCTCCGAAGGCTTGGATAATCAAGCCGTCCAATTGTTCCAAATCCAGCATATCAATCAGCTCATCTGTCATACCTGCATAAGCCGAGATGATAGGGACTAAGCCTTGTATGTGATCAAGGTCAAAGCGAACACGAGGTTCAGCTGTTTTGAAGTAGAGGATTTCCCGCTTCGTAATCAGACCAAGTGGCCCATGTGTTGGGGTCTGGAAGGTGCCGACGTTGGTCGTATGCGTTTTGGTAACATACTTGGCAGCATGAATTTCATCGTTCATAACAACCAAAACCCCTTTGTCAGCAGCCCTGTCATCGCTAGCCACCCGTAAAGCACTCAGATAGTTATAAACACCGTCGCTGCCGAGTTCGTTAGAGCTACGCATGGCCCCTGTTAGAACGATAGGCATATGGGGAACTTCCATGGTATCAAGGAAATAGGCTGTTTCCTCTAAAGTATCGGTCCCGTGTGTGATTACCACTCCATCGTAGTTAGCAGCTTCCTCTTTAATTTTCTGGTAGAGGGCTAGCATATGCTTGGGTTTGATATGGGGGCTTGGCAGGTTAAAAAAGTCTAAGGCGTGGACTTGGATTCCTTCAAGTGGGTTGGACACATGGTTCATGGGATTATCTGAACTCGTCACAACAGCGCCAGAAGCATCGGCCTGCATGGAAATAGTTCCACCCGTATGTAAAACAAGGATTTTCTTAGGCATGATTTACTCACTCTTTCTGAAATGTGGTATAATCATTGTATCACAAAAGGGGAGATTGGGATAGGATGGAAGTCAAAGCTGTTTTTTTTGATATCGATGGAACCTTGGTCAACGATCACAAGAGTGTTTTGAAATCCACTAAGGACGCGATTAAGATTGTCAAAGAACAAGGGGTGCTTGTCGGTGTAGCGACAGGACGAGGACCTTTTTTTGTTAAGGAATTGATGGACGATTTGGATCTGGACTTTGCGGTAACCTACAATGGCCAGTATATCTTTACTAAAGACAGAGTCTTGTTCACGAGCCCAATTTCCAAGTTACATTTGCGCCAGTTAATCAGTTATGCTAAAAAAGAGGGCAAGGAGATTGCTCTAGGGACCAAGGATGCCATGTTGGGTTCCAAAATCATGTCTTTTGGTCTGGGTTCTTTTTCCCAACGAATCAGTCGCTTCGTTCCCTCAGTTTTAACTCGGACAGTGAGTCATTCCTTTAATCGTATGGTCAGCAAGGTTGTTCCCCAAAAGGAAGAAGACCTGCTTGATCTGATGAATCAGCCTATCTACCAAGTTTTGATGCTGATGACGCCAGAAGAATCTGAGAAGGCAGCAGCTGATTTTGAAGACTTGAAATTGACACGTAGCAATCCTTTTGCAGCGGATGTTATCAATCAAGGAAACTCTAAGTTGGAAGGCATACGCCGAGTCGGGAAAGAATATGGTTTTGATCTCAACCAAGTCATGGCCTTTGGTGATTCAGATAACGACCTTGAAATGCTTGCAGGTGTTGGTATGTCGGTCGCTATGGGAAATGGTAGTAGCAGTGTCAAGGAAGTTGCTAAGCACATTACCACTAGTAATCAGCAAGACGGAATCCACAAGGCCCTGGAACATTTTGGTGTTCTAGCTTCAGAAAAAGTTTTTGTCAGCCGTGACTATCATTTCAATAAGGTCAAGACCTTCCACCACATGATGGATGAACGAACCCAAGAAGAACCACGAGCTTGGGATTTAAAAGGTGCAACCCACAGGGCTGGTTTTAAAATAGAAGAATTGGTTGAGTTTGTTCGAGCAGCCAGTCCTTCTGAAGAGGACTTTGGTCAAGCTCTATCACAACTTCATCAAGCTCTTGATAAGGCAGCAGAGAAAGTAGCTAAGAAGACGCCTGCTCAGCAAGATTTGATAGGGCAAGTGGATGCCTTGATTGACACGCTTTACTTTACCTACGGTAGTTTTGTCTTGATGGGGGTGGATCCAGAACGTATTTTTGATATTGTTCATCAGGCCAATATGGGGAAAATTTTTCCAGATGGCAAGGCTCACTTTGATCCAGTGACCCATAAAATCTTAAAACCAGATGATTGGGAAGAAAAATATGCTCCAGAACCTGCTATTAAAAAGGAACTGCAGCGCCAGCTCAAGGCTTATGAGCGCCATAAAGAGAGAAATAATACTCAATGAAAATCAAAGAGCAAACTAGGAAACTAGCCGCAGGCTGTACCTGAGTACGGCAAGGCGACGTTGACGTGGTTTGAAGAGATTTTCGAAGAGTATAAACAGTAAACAAAAAGGAGCTTCTAGCTCCTTTTCTTCGTTATTACAAAGTTTTCTCTTGTTCTCTCACAACCAGCAAATCGACCTTAGCATGGCGGAGAATGTATTCAGATGAAGATCCGACCAAGAGGCGTTCAAAGGCGTTGAGACCAGTTGCGCCAACGAGGATGAGGTCCACTTCTTCAGCATCGGGAATAGTACGTGCCAGTAGGGTCTTTGGATTTCCCATTTCAATGACGATATGAACATCTGCCACACCAGCATCTTTAGCACGTTTTTCGTACTCTTTCATCAGACTTTCAGCGTCGACTTGGAGTTCTTCGTAAACTTCAGCATCAAAGGTGGATACGCTTTGGAGTGCGCGTGTGTCAATGACATGTGCGATGGTGAGTTTAGCGTCGTTTCGTAGAGCAGAATGAACTCCCTTGACAAAAGCCAAGTCTGCTTCTTTAGAACCATCGATTGCGACCATGATATTTTGGTAACGTTGTGCCATAATGAAACCTCCTGAAATTTTCTTACTATAATTGTAAACCTTTTCACTATAGAAGTAAAGCAAAAAAAGTATTTTTCAAAAGAATGTTAGCGATTAAAATCTATATAAATATATGATAAAATAAAAGAAAGGATAGCAGGAAAGAAGTGAAGGGAGGAAGAATGATGAAGCACTCTTTTCAAGAAACAAAAAATTCAAATTTCCTTTATTATGGAATCATCCTAGTTTCAGTCTTGCTAGAAGTTTTCATGATCTGGCAATTAGAGAAGCTAATTCCGCTTCTCTATCCAGGTTTTGTTGGCTTTTTAGTCTTTCACCTACTCTACCATTTTCTATTATTCCTGGTTGCAAAACGAAGTGGGCGTTGGGATTACTTGATGATATGGGGACTTTTCCTCATGTTCAATCTTCTTTATGACTCCTTTTTAGGCTTGCTTTTTCTAGGTTTATCTTTTGGTATGTGATGTGACTTTCGCAAATTACCTGCTATCTCCCCTGTCTTGGCCTCGCTTTTAGCGAGGCTTTTCTCCTATACGAAACTAGTAACACATTTCAGTAAACTTGTCGCATTTTCTTTCTAGTGGTATAATGTTACTATCCTGATGAATTGAGGAAACAAGATGAAAGAATATAACAAGTCTAGTAAGTTAGAGCATGTTGCTTATGATATCCGTGGTCCTGTTTTGGAAGAAGCCATGCGGATGCGAGCAAATGGAGAAAAGATTTTACGTCTGAATACAGGAAATCCAGCAGAATTTGGCTTTACAGCGCCAGACGAGGTCATTCATGACTTGATTATGAATGCGCGTGATAGTGAAGGTTATTCTGACTCAAAAGGGATTTTCTCAGCCCGTAAGGCTATCATGCAGTATTGCCAATTGAAAAAATTTCCAAACGTAGATATTGATGATATCTACCTTGGAAATGGTGTCAGTGAGTTGATTGTCATGTCTATGCAGGGGCTTTTGGACAATGGGGATGAGGTCTTGGTGCCTATGCCAGACTATCCTCTCTGGACAGCGGCTGTCAGCCTAGCTGGAGGAAATGCCGTTCACTATATCTGTGATGAGGCTGCAGAATGGTACCCAGATATTGACGATATCAAGTCAAAAATCACTTCCAATACCAAGGCAATCGTCCTTATCAATCCAAACAATCCAACTGGAGCCCTTTATCCTAAGGAACTTTTGTTGGAGATTATTGAGATTGCCCGTCAAAATGATTTGATTATCTTTGCGGATGAAATCTACGACCGCATGGTAATGGATGGGCATGTGCATACGCCTGTGGCGAGCCTGGCGCCAGATGTTTTCTGTGTTAGCATGAATGGTCTATCAAAATCCCACCGTATCGCTGGTTTCCGTGTGGGTTGGATGGTCTTGTCTGGACCTAAGACACATGTTAAAGGCTATATCGAAGGTCTCAATATGCTGTCCAATATGCGCCTTTGCTCTAATGTTTTGGCTCAACAAGTCGTACAAACTTCCTTGGGCGGTCACCAATCAGTCGATGAATTGCTCCTTCCTGGTGGACGAATTTACGAGCAAAGAAATTTCATCTATAATGCCATTCAGGATATCCCAGGTTTGTCTGCGGTTAAACCCAAGGCTGGACTCTATATCTTCCCTAAAATCGACCGCAATATCTACCGTATCGATGATGATGAGCAGTTTGTTCTTGATTTCTTGAAGCAGGAAAAGGTTCTCTTGGTTCATGGTCGAGGCTTTAACTGGCAGGAACCAGACCACTTCCGTATCGTTTACCTTCCTCGTGTTGATGAACTAGCCCAAATCCAAGAAAAGATGACTCGTTTCTTGAAACAGTATCGTAGATAGGGCTTACATTCGAAAAAGCTGGAAACATTTGCCTAGAGCTATTGACAAAAGTAAAAGAATCAGATAGAATAGTAAAGTATGTTTAGTAACTGATCACTTTATAGCCGGCTAAACGAATACAAAATCTATGAGGAGGTATTCATCGTGAAACGTACTTATCAACCAAGTAAACTTCGTCGTGCGCGCAAACACGGATTCCGTAACCGTATGTCAACTAAAAACGGTCGTCGCGTATTGGCAGCTCGTCGTCGTAAAGGACGCAAAGTTTTGGCTGCATAATCCAAACGAATTATATCAAAAATCAGTAGGAACTCGAGTCTACTGATTTTTATTTTTGTAAAAAAGTTCAAAATACTTTATATTTTTGCTCAAATGGTGTATAATATTTCACATACTGTAAAAATGGAGAATAATCATGAAGAAATCAAAAGTTATGCTTTTTGGAGCTATGGCTTTGACAGCAGGTCTAGCTCTAGCGGCATGTGGGTCTTCCCAATCAACTAATGCAGACAAGACTTACTCTTATATCTTTGTTAGCAACCCAGATACCTTGGATTATATTACCTCTACACGAGACTCAACATCTAGTATCACAACCAACTTGATTGATGGGTTGTTGGAAAATGACCAGTATGGTAATCTCATCCCATCTATGGCTGAGTCATGGACAGTGTCAAAAGATGGTTTGACCTACACTTATAAAATCCGTCAGGGGGCTAAATGGTACACTTCTGAAGGAGAAGAGTATGCAGATGTAACGGCTCATGACTTTGTGACTGGTCTCAAGTATGCGGCTGATAAAAAGGCTGAAAACTTGTACTTGGTACAAGACTCTATCAAGGGTCTAGCAGACTATGTTGAAGGGAGAACATCTGATTTTGGAACTGTTGGTGTTAAGGCAGTGGATGATTACACACTACAATACACCCTCATCCAACCTGAAACTTATTGGAACTCTAAAACAACAGCAAGTATCCTTAATCCTGTAAATGAAGCCTTCTTGAAGTCTAAGGGAGATGACTTTGGAAGTGTAACACCATCAAGTATCTTGTCAAATGGTCCTTACTTGTTTAAATCTTTCTCATCAAAATCTTTGATTGAGTTTGATAAAAACCCTAATTACTGGGATAAGGACAAGGTCAAAATTGAGAAAGTGAAACTTTCTTTCTTTGACGGTTCTGACCAAGACAGCATTGCTAGAGGTTTCTTGGATGGTAACTATACTGATGGCAGTATCTTCCCAACAAGCTCAGTATTTGCTGAACTCAAGAAGGGAAATGAGGACAAGATTACCTATACACCGCAAAACTCAGTTACTTTCTACTATCTTTTCAATGTAAACCGCCAAAGCTACAAGCAGACTATGAAACAGTCTGATAAGGAAAAGACAGATTCACGCGCGGCTATGCAAAATAAAGATTTCCGTCAGGCTATCAACTTTGCCTTTGATCGTCATGCTTATGCAGCACAGACAAATGGTGAAGATGGAGCAGACCGTATCTTGCGTAACACAGTTACACCAAGTAACTTTGTCCAAGTTGGCGATAAGAACTTTGGTGACATTGTCAATGAAAAAATTGTCAACTACGGTAAAGATTGGGCAAATATTAACCTAAACGATGGTAAGCAAGCCTTCTTGAACCCTGACAAGGCCAAAGAGAAATTTGCGAAGGCCAAAGAAAGCCTGCAAGCACAGGGAGTAACCTTCCCAATTCATTTGGATATGCCAGTTGACCAGACTGCTAAGTTGGATGTGCAACAGGCTGGATCTTTTAAACAAACAGTGGAAGAAACCCTTGGTAAGGAGAATGTGGTTATCGATGTTATCCAACTTTCTCCGGATGAAAAAGACCAGGCAACTTACTTTGCAGATACAGCAGAACAAAAAGACTACGATATCGACATCTCAGGATGGGGAGGAGACTACTCAGATCCTAAGACTTACCTAGCGATCCTTGATTCAGAGACAGGTTCTCAGTTGAAAAATATGGGCTTGTCTGAAGGAAAAGACAAGGAAGTCAAGGACAAGATTGGTCTTGCTGACTACAAGAAACTCTTGGATCAGGCTGATGCGGAAATCACAGATACTCAAGCTCGCTACGAAAAATATGCTGAAGCCCAAGCTTGGTTGACAGATAGCGCCTTGTTCCTACCAGTTCAAAGTGGTGGAGCCAACCCAATCTTCCGTAAGACTATACCGTTTACAGGACCATTCTCATTCGTTGGACACAAAGGAGATGCAGACAACTATAAATATGTTGAATTGCAAAAAGAGCCAGTAACTGCTAAACAGTACCAAGAACTCTATGAAAAATGGCTAAAAGAAAAAGCTGAGTCAAATAAAAAAGCTCAGGAAGATTTAGCTAACCATATTCAATAGTATTCCTAGTCATGCTTTTCAGTTAATACTCTTCGAAAATCTCTTCAAACCACGTCAGCGTTGCCTTGCCGTAGGTATGTTACTGACTTCGTCAGTTCTATCCACAACCTCAAAACAGTGTTTTGAGCTGACTTCGTCAGTTCTATCTGCAACCTCAAAACAGTGTTTTGAGCTGACTTCGTCAGTTTCATCTACAACCTCAAAGCAGTGCTTTGAGCAGCCTGCGGCTAGCTTCCTAGTTTGCTCTTTGATTTTCATTGAGTATAAGCATAGTGACTGGATTCAGAAAAAGGCCTTGCCAGAGCTTCTTGCTTCTGGTAGGGCCTTTTATTTATTCTTTTAAGTGATAAGAGTAGCTAGCGACAACGACGTCTTGGTGCCAACGAAGGGCGTATTTGAGTTTAAGACTCATCTGATTGTGCAGGATATTTTGCCAAGGTTTATTAGGGATAAACTGGGGGACGAGGACAGTGACTGTATAGTTCTTTTTCTGAGCTTCCTCGGAAATCCGTTTGACATACTTGACAGTAGGGGTGATGATGTCACGATAGCTGGTCTTGATATTTTTCAGAGTAATGGTTGGGAAGTAATCGGCAAATTCTTGGAGAATTTCTTGGTCTTTTTCTGCGGTTTCCTTTGTAGAAATGTGCATGGCTAAGACTTCGTCACCGATACTTTGGGCATAGTTAATGGCTCCGACGCTGACTCTGGTAACATTTCCTACTAGGACGAGGACAAGATTGCCATCGTAGGTACGTTTTTCGATTCCTTCATAGAGTCGCAGTTGTTGGGCTACTTTTTGGTAATGACTGTGAATTGCTAAGAAGAGTAGGGTGAGTACGAGAATAATCGGGAAGAAGGGCCAGATATCACTGAGACGGAAAAAGAGCAAGATTAGTACAATCGCGTAGCAAATGATTGCCCCAAGGATATTGGCAAGAGCAGGTTTTAAGAAATTTGCTCCTTTTTCTTTTTTCCAATGGCGAATCATCCCAGTCTGAGAAAGGGCAAAGGGCACGAATACACCGATAGTATAGAGAGGAATCAAACGTTCGGTATTGCCATTAAAAATGAGAAGAAGAATCATAGCCCCAAAAGCCAGAGTTAAAATTCCATTGGAGTAGCCTAGGCGGTCTCCTTTTTCCATAAAGAGATGGGGCATGTATTTGTTTTTAGCCATATTGTAAGCCAGCATAGGGAAAGCCGAAAAGCCAGTATTTGCAGCTACGGCCAAAATCAAGGCTGTGGAGAATTGGAAGATATAATAGCCAAGGTGGCCTAAGAAGGAAGTGCCAAGGATGCCTTGAGCCATCTGTGAAAGAATAGTTTCTCCGTGTTGAGGCAGAATCCCCATCCAGTAGTTTAGGAAGGTGATACCAGCAAAAAGAAAACCTAAAATCAGTGACATAATGGTCAAGGTTTGAGCAGCATTCTTTTCTTTTGGAGCCTTGAAAAAGGGAACGGCATTTGAAATAGCTTCAACCCCTGTCAGAGAGGCAGATCCGCTGGTAAAAGCTCTTAGAATGAGAACGATAGACATGCTCGGAACAGCATGCCCAATAGGTGAAGTAGCCTGATAGCTGAGAGAACCTGTCACTAGTTGAAAGATTCCATAGAGCAAGAGAAAGACAGTGCTGATGATAAAGAGATAGACAGGAATCATCAGTGAGCTGGCAGATTCTTTTAAGCCCCGTAAGTTCAGGAGCATGAGCAAGCAAACCAGAAAAATGGAGATGTGGAGGTTGTAAGGGTGGAGAGCAGGGAGAGCTGCTGTGATAGCGTCAGCTCCAGATGAAACAGATACCGCTACGGTCAACATATAGTCAACCAGAAGACTACCTCCAGCGATTAAGCCAAGTTCGGGAGATAGATTTTCTCGAGTAACCATATATGCCCCTCCACCTTGAGGGTAGGCATGGATGATTTGACGGTAGGAAACGGTCAGGCTAGTTAGGAGCAGGAGGACAAAGAGACCGATAGGAAGGCTCCACCATATAGCTAGAGGAGAGAGGCTAGCCAAGACGAGGACTACTTGCTCAGGTCCATAGGCAATGGAGGACAGAGCGTCGCTTGACAACATGGCTAGTGCCTGCATTTTTCCCAGTAGTCCCCCTTCGCCTTCTGTTAAGGATTTAAGAGGCCGACCGATAAATGTATGTTTTAATTTTGTAAACATGGTCATTTCCTTTTCTGAAAATTTCAATAAGTGCTATTATACTGCTTTGGGAAAATAGCGTCAAGAGATGATAATGGGTTTTAGAATATTTTTTTCAGATGAGGAGAGAGGTCAGTTTTTTTGCTATAATAGTAGATAGAAAACGAGGTTAGAAGAGATGATTTTTGATACACATACACACTTGAATGTAGAAGAATTTGCAGGTCGTGAGGCAGAAGAAATTACCTTGGCTGCTGAGATGGGTGTGACACAGATGAATATTGTTGGTTTTGATAAACCGACGATTGAGCGTGCTTTGGAGTTGGTGGATGAGTACGACCAACTCTACGCGACTATTGGTTGGCATCCTACAGAAGCGGGGACTTACACGGAGGAGATTGAAGCCTACTTGCTTGATAAGCTCAAGCATCCAAAGGTAGTTGCCTTGGGTGAGATTGGTTTGGATTACCATTGGATGACAGCGCCAAAAGAGGTGCAGGAGCAGGTTTTTCGGCGTCAGATTCAGCTATCTAAGGACTTGGATTTGCCTTTTGTTGTCCATACCCGTGATGCGCTGGAAGACACCTATGAGATTATCAAGAGCGAGGGAGTTGGCCCTCGAGGTGGTATCATGCATTCTTTTTCGGGAACTCTTGAATGGGCAGAGAAGTTTGTCCAGCTTGGCATGACCATTTCCTTCTCAGGAGTGGTGACTTTTAAGAAAGCAACTGACATCCAAGAAGCAGCTAGAGAACTTCCTTTGGACAAGATTTTGGTGGAGACAGATGCGCCTTACTTGGCTCCTGTTCCTAAACGGGGTCGCGAAAACAAAACAGCCTATACTCGCTATGTAGTAGATTTTATCGCGGATTTGCGTGGCATGACGACCGAGGAGTTATCGGCAGCAATGACTGCAAATGCAGAACGAATTTTTGGATTGGACAGCAAGTAATGAAAGAAAAAATTTCTCAAGTCATCGTGGTTGAAGGGCGCGATGATACGGCCAATCTCAAACGTTACTTCGATGTAGAGACCTATGAGACACGAGGTTCTGCCATCAATGAGCAAGATATTGCACGTATTCAGCGTCTACATGAGCTTCATGGAGTCATTGTCTTTACAGACCCAGATTTTAATGGGGAGCGGATTCGCCGCATGATTATGACGGCCATCCCAACAGTTCAGCATGCCTTCCTCAAACGAGATGAAGCTGTTCCCAAGTCCAAGACCAAGGGGCGGTCTCTGGGAATTGAGCATGCCAGCTATAAAGATCTGAAAACGGCTCTAGCTCAGGTGACAGAACAATTTGAACATGAGAGTCAGTTTGATATCAGTCGTAGCGACTTGATTCGCCTTGGTTTTCTAGCAGGGGCAGATAGCCGTAAGCGACGAGAATATCTAGGAGAGGCTCTCCGAATTGGCTATTCCAACGGCAAGCAACTCCTCAAACGCCTAGAGTTGTTTGGGGTTACCTTGGCAGAAGTGGAAGAAGCTATGAAATCTTATGAGTAGGAAAGATGTAGCCGTTACAATTTTTTAAGTTTCACAGTATTTTTCGAAGCAGGTAGAAGAGGAGGCGTCTAATGTTAATTGGTCAAAAAATTAAAGAGATTCGGATAGAAAAAGGAATTAGTCGTCCAGATTTTTGTGGAGATGAGCAAGAACTGACAGTTCGTCAACTGTCGCGAATTGAAAGTGGAGCTTCGCAACCGAGTTTGCCCAAGTTAGACTATATTGCTCGCCGGTTAGGAGTTCCAGCTTATAGCCTTATGCCGGATTTTTCAGCTCTTCCTTCTGCTTATTTAGAATTGAAATACCAGATTTTACGTGAACCAATCTATGGTAAAGAAGAGGAGTATGATAAGAAGGAAGCGTGTTTGGAAGAGATAGAGGATTTATTTTATGAGCAACTTCCTAATGAGGAAAAAATATGGTTTGAAGCTACTAGAGCAACGATAGATGTTATTCGAAGCGGACGACCAGAATATGGGGAAACCGTACTGGACGATTATTTTAAAATAATTTATGATAAGGAATTGTTTTTGATAAATGAATTAGAAGTTATCAACTTATATTTTGCTATAGTGCTTACAAAGATAAAACAAGGTCAAAATCAGATTGAAGAAATTAACAGAATTCATTCGTTTTTAGTTCGTTTGACAAATCATGTAGAATTAATTGCACCAGAATATCTGTTTGCTTTAAGTAACACTTTGTTTTCGGGTCTAGCCTGTTTGGATAATTTGTCGTCTTATGATTCACTCGAAGCTTATATCTTTAGCCTTAATCATATAATGGAAAAAACACAAGATTTTCAGAAGAAACCAATTATATTAATGTTGGAGTGGAAATTATCTCTAATAATAAACAATGATTATGTTTCTGCCGAACAGTTCTATCAGAAATCGAAGCTATTTGCTGATATAATAGAAAATTCTTATTTAGTTACTATGTTGGAGAAACAATGGCAAGAAGATTTAAAAAAATATTTATAAACATAGTGAATCAGTGACAAAAATGTCCTTGTTCTAGTATTGAAATAGTTCTAAAGTTCGTCTTTAGGACTGTTTTTTATATATAAGCTAAAAATGACACGAAATGGTTCTATTTTAAGGACATTGATGCCCTTTGAGTTTATTTAAGAATAATTTATAATTAATAAAAATGTGAAAGGAGATTACAGTATGAACTTTTTTAGTTTATTTTATTTAGTTACTTGGTGGTTTAAATAAAATTTAGTTATGTCTACTTAGTCTCAAAAAATTTATTCATAACATATAATAAATACAACTTGATAGACTAAATTAGAAAAATAAGGAGAGGATACCATGAGGTGTTGCTTTGAAAAGGTCTATGATCCATGACTTAGTTTTACTTGAATAGAAAATGGACAATATATAATAAATATTTATGATAAAATAAAAAATAGAGGAGTATCAATATGAAACAAACAGTTAAAAAATTAGCCCTTGTAGCGAGCATTGCAGCAACATTAGGTGGAAGTGTAGCAGTAGTATCGGCCGCGGTTAAGTATCCAGATGGTGGTGTCTGGACGTATGGTTCAGGTGACGGAGGTGCTTACTCAAACTACTATCACTCTTCAGAATATCATAGCTCAACAGTTGTTAGTAGAAAAACTGGTTCATCTGATAAGGGATATGCTGGTGCTGGAGGGACTTCTCGTGCATGGATTCGTACTTCTTGGGGAGAGAAAGTTGCATTCTACTATAATGTTTAGAATGGTATAGCCCTATTGTTTAGCTTTACTTGGTCACCTTCTCACTAAGTGACCAAGTAACTTTTTGGAGGAAATGATGAAACGTTTATTTATTTTGATTTCAATGGTATTGGTATCGCTTTATATGGTGATAACTTCCGTTGACCATCGAGAAGAGATTTTATTTGGTAACTATCCTTCTGTTGATGTGACAGGAATGGTGATAAATCAACCAGTAGCTAGTCGCGAAGAGGTGACAGAGGCTTTGAGTCACTTGGCGGTAGAGCATAATAGTCTCATCGCCCGTCGGATTGTTGAGCCAAATGAAGCTGGAGAAACACGCTTTATCTATGCCACTTATGGTGAGGGAGAGCTTCCAGAAGGTCTGACCATTTCCTCCAAGGAGAGTTCAGAAACGAGTGATTTATTAGGGTCTTACTTGATTGTGTCAGGAAGTTTGGATGGAGTGAGTTTACAGACCACCTTGAAAGAACTTGGTTATCAAGGCTTTGTTTCGAATGGAGAAGATCCATTTTCGATAGTCTTATTATTGGCGGCCACCCCTATGGGGCTACTGAGTCTAGCTATTTTTCTGCTGACCTTTATGAGTCTGACCCTGATTTATCGGATCAAGTCCCTTCGTCAAGCAGGGATTCGCTTAATAGCTGGTGAGAGCTTGTTTGGGGTGGCTCTCAGACCAGTGTTAGAAGATGTGAGACAGCTTATCTGCTCAGTGCTGGTATCCAGTCTTTTGGGATTGGGGATTCTCTGGTATCAAGGTGCCTTGTTTATGGCAACGGTACAACTGGTCATCATTGGTCTTTTGCTTTATGGATTGGCCTTGGTAGGGATTTCTACCTTATTAAGTATCGTGTATCTACTTGGTTTACAAGAAAATAGTCTGGTGGATCTATTGAAAGGGAAACTCCCTCTCAAACGTATGATGACATTGATGATGGTGGGGCAACTCTTGGCCGTGCTGGTGGTCGGCTCGAGTGCGACTGCTCTCCTACCCCACTACCGTGAAATGCAGGAAATGGAGAGAGCTAGCGATAAATGGAGCCAGTCCTCAGACCGTTACCGTCTATCCTTTGGTTGGTCTAGTGCATTTGCCGATGAAGAAGGAATGCGTAAGGATAATCGTGAGTGGCAGACATTTACTGAAGAACGGTTAGCCAATACAGACTCTTTTTATATTATGAGCAATGTTGACAATTTCTCAGATGGAGCAGAAGTGGACCTAGATGGCAATCGTCTCAATGACTACACACCGTCAGGGAATGTCATCTATGTCTCACCGCGCTATCTGATAGAAGAAAAGATTACCGTTTCTTCAGAGTTTATGGATAAGATGCAAAACTTGTCTGAGGGAGAGTTTGGGCTGATCTTGCCTGAGAGCTTGCGAGAGCAGTCTGCCTACTATCAAGGATTATTTACAGATTACCTGCAAAACTTTTCATCTGAAAGTGTAGAAGTGACGAGTCAGAAACACTACCTCCCACAGGTAACGCTAGCTTTTACAGAAACAGGACAGGAACGCTTCCTCTATAACGATGGGTACAAGACGACACGCCAGTACCTAAAAGATCCGATTATTGTAGTTTTAACGCCGCAAGCGACTGGAACAAGACCTGTTGCAGGGATGTTATGGGGAACTACGGCTAATAGTGCCTTGAAATTAGATCAATATCAAGACAGCATCACAGCTCTAAAAGAGCAAGGTCTGTATCACAAGGTCTCTTATTTGGTAAAAAGCCAGCTATTTTTTGCCAAGGTACTAAATGACAAACGGATGGAGTTCTACTCTCTCCTTATTGGGACTATTTTGACTCTATCTACGGCTATCTTGTTATTTGATTCCATGAATCTTCTCTATTTTGAGCAGTTTAGACGGGAGATCATGATTAAACGTCTTTCTGGTATGACAATCTATGAGCTTCATGGCAAGTACTTACTGGCGCAAGGAGGAGTTCTCTTACTTGGGCTAATCCTATCTAGTGTTTTGACAGGAGATAGCTTGATTAGCGCTCTAGTTGTAGCTTTGTTTACGCTTAACGCTCTGTTGATTTTAGTTAGACAGGATAAAAAAGAAGAAGCTGGTAGCATGGCAGTATTGAAAGGAAAATAAGATGATTGATATTCAAGGATTGGAAAAGAAGTTTAATGACCGCGCGATTTTCTCTGGTTTAAACCTCAAGCTGGAGAAGGGCAAGGTTTATGCCTTAATCGGTAAGAGTGGAAGCGGAAAGACGACTCTGCTGAATATCTTAGGTAAACTAGAAAAGATAGATGGAGGAAGGGTTCTCTATCAGGGGAAAGATTTAAAAACCATTCCCACTCGTGAGTATTTTCGAGACCAGATGGGCTATCTCTTTCAAAATTTTGGCCTCTTAGAAAACCAATCAATCAAAGAGAATTTGGATTTGGGCTTTGTTGGTCAGAAAATCTCAAAAGTAGAACGTTTGGAAAGGCAAGTGGAGGCTTTAGAAAAAGTTAATCTAGGGTATTTGGATCTAGAACAAAAAATTTATACCTTATCTGGGGGAGAGGCTCAACGAGTTGCCCTTGCGAAGACTATTTTGAAAAATCCACCCTTGATTTTGGCAGATGAACCAACAGCAGCTCTTGATCCTGAAAATTCAGAGGAGGTTATGAATCTCTTGGTGGGCTTGAAAGATGAAAATCGAATTATCATCATTGCGACCCATAATCCCCTAGTCTGGAATAAGGCCGATGAAATCATTGATATGAGGGAGCTTGCTCATGTGTGAAAAAATCCGTATTCGCAGGGTATCTGATTATCCTAGTGCCAGAGGTGGTTTAGAAGATATTCTCATCATGGAAAATATGACCAATCATCTCCTTTTGGTTCAAATCCGAGTGAATGGCTATTTGCTTGATTTTGCTAGTATTGAAGGGCAAAGGCAAAAGCATTATCGTTTGAAAAATTTACCTCAAACGGTTGAACTGACAGTGGACGACGTGGAGGAGGATGTAGATTTGACCCTACCTGAAAATCGAAGTTATAAAGAAGCTGATTTTTTCGAACGGATGTTTCGAGAGAACCGCTAAGTCCACCTTTAAAGATTTTCAAGACTATCTTTCTTCATGAGAGAAGATAGTTTTTTGGTATGATTTTCACCCCCAAAATACAAGGGGAATGTGTTACAATAGTAGTAACAGATAATAGAAAAGAGAATAGATGAGAATTGCAGATTATAGCGTGACCAAGGCAGTGCTGGAGCGTCACGGTTTTACCTTTAAAAAGTCCTTCGGGCAAAATTTCTTGACGGATACCAATATTCTTCAAAAAATCGTGGATACGGCTGAGATTGATGACCAGGTCAATGTTATCGAAATTGGGCCAGGGATTGGTGCCTTGACGGAGTTTCTGGCTGAGCGTGCAGCTCAAGTTATGGCCTTTGAGATCGACCACCGTTTGGTACCGATTTTGGCAGATACCTTGCGTGATTTTGACAATGTGACCGTAGTCAACGAGGACATTCTCAAGATCGATTTGGCGCAACATATCCAGAATTTTAAAAATCCTGACCTGCCAATCAAGGTAGTGGCTAATTTGCCTTACTACATTACGACGCCTATTCTCATGCACTTGATTGAGAGTGGCATTTCTTTTAGTGAGTTTGTGGTCATGATGCAAAAGGAAGTAGCAGACCGCATTTCAGCCCAGCCGAATACCAAGGCCTACGGTAGCTTGTCGATTGCGGTGCAGTATTACATGACAGCCAAGGTTGCCTTTATCGTGCCTCGTACGGTATTTGTGCCAGCGCCAAATGTGGACTCAGCTATCTTGAAAATGGTGCGCCGTCCAGAACCAGCTGTAGCAGTTGAAGACGAGAACTTCTTCTTTAAGGTTTCCAAGGCAAGTTTTACTCATCGCCGCAAGACCTTGTGGAATAACTTGACAGGTTACTTTGGCAAGACTGAAGAAGTCAAGGACAAGCTGACCAAGGCTTTGGACCAAGCAGGCTTGTCACCAAGTGTGCGTGGGGAAGCTCTTAGCTTGGAAGAATTTGCCAGCCTAGCAGACGCGCTTAAAGGGCAAGGACTCTAAGATGCAGGGACAAATCATTAAAGCCTTGGCAGGCTTCTACTATGTAGAGAGTGAGGGAAAGGTTTATCAAACACGGGCGCGTGGAAATTTCCGTAAAAAAGGTCATACCCCTTACGTTGGGGACTGGGTAGATTTCTCTGCCGAGGAAAATTCAGAAGGTTATATTCTCAAGATTCATGAACGCAAAAACAGCCTAGTCCGTCCTCCCATTGTCAATATTGACCAAGCTGTAGTAATCATGTCCGTTAAAGAGCCTGATTTTAACAGCAATTTGCTGGATCGTTTCTTGGTTCTTTTGGAGCACAAGGACATCCATCCCATCGTCTATATTTCTAAAATGGATTTGTTGGAAGATAGAGGGCAACTGGATTTTCATGAACAGACTTATAGTGACATCGGCTATGACTTTGTGACCAGTAAAGAGGAACTCTTGCCTTTGTTAACAGGCAAAGTGACGGTTTTTATGGGGCAGACGGGCGTTGGAAAATCAACTCTTCTCAATAAAATCGCACCGGACCTTAATCTTGAAACGGGAGAAATCTCAGACAGTCTGGGTCGCGGGCGCCATACCACTCGAGCTGTTAGTTTTTACAACCTCAATGGGGGTAAAATCGCAGACACACCAGGTTTTTCATCCTTGGACTATGAAGTATCAACAGCAGAAGACCTTAATCAGGCCTTTCCAGAGATTGCTAGTGTCAGTCGAGACTGCAAATTCCGCACTTGTACCCATACCCATGAGCCGTCTTGTGCTGTCAAGCCAGCAGTGGAAGAGGGCACCATTGCGTCCTTCCGTTTTGACAATTACCTGCAATTCCTCAGTGAGATTGAAAATCGCAGAGAAACCTACAAAAAAGTCAGCAAAAAAATTCCAAAATAAGGAGAAACCTATGTCTCAATACAAGATTGCTCCGTCAATTCTGGCAGCAGATTATGCCAACTTTGAACGTGAAATCAAACGCCTAGAAGCAACTGGGGCAGAATATGCCCATATCGATATCATGGATGGGCACTTTGTGCCACAAATCAGTTTTGGTGCAGGTGTGGTCGAAGCTCTTCGCCCTCATAGCAAGATGGTCTTTGACTGCCACTTGATGGTAGCTAATCCTGAGCATCATTTAGAAGACTTTGCGCGTGCGGGAGCGGATATCATCAGCATCCATGTGGAAGCAACACCCCATATTCATGGTGCCCTCCAAAAAATTCGTTCACTCGGTGTCAAGCCATCAGTTGTCATCAATCCTGGTACGCCTGTTGAAGCTATCAAGCACGTCCTTCATCTAGTTGACCAAGTTTTAGTCATGACAGTTAACCCAGGCTTTGGTGGGCAAGCCTTTCTACCAGAGACCATGGATAAGGTCCGTGAGTTGGTTGCTCTTCGTGATGAAAAAGGCTTGAACTTTGAAATCGAAGTGGATGGCGGGATTGATGACCAAACTATTGCTCTAGCCAAAGAAGCTGGTGCGACCGTTTTTGTAGCAGGTTCCTATGTCTTTAAGGGAGATGTCAATGAGCGAGTACAAACTCTCAGAAAATAACTGGACTAGGGTTGGCGTTTTTGCTGGCGGAGACCGTGGTCACTACCGGACAGACTTTGATTGCTTTGTTGGTGTGGATCGAGGCTCGCTCTGGGTCTTGGAAGAAGATTTGCCTCTTGCTCTAGCAGTCGGAGATTTTGATTCTGTCACTGCAGAAGAGCGACAGGTGATTCAAAAACGTGCCCAGTATTTTGTCCAAGCCCGACCAGAAAAAGATGATACAGATTTGGAATTGGCTCTCTTGACTATTTTTGAGAAAAATCCTCAGGCTCAGGTCACTATTTTCGGTGCTTTGGGTGGCCGTATTGATCACATGCTGGCCAACGTCTTTCTACCTAGCAATCCTAAGTTGGCCCCCTATATGCGCCAGATAGCGATTGAAGACGGGCAAAATTTGATTGCCTATTGTCCAGAAGGGACCAGTCAGCTACAGCCTCGTTCAGACTACGATTATTTAGCCTTTATGCCAGTTCGGGATAGCCAGCTGACCATTCTTGGAGCCAAGTATGAGTTGACAGAGGAAAATTTTTTCTTTAAAAAAGTGTACGCTTCTAACGAATATATAGATAGGGAAGTTTCGGTGACTTGCCCAGATGGCTATGTGGTCGTGCTGCATAGCAAGGACAGGAGGTAGGATGGAAAGTTTACTTGTTCTATTATTGCTTGCCAACCTAGCTGGACTCTTTCTGATTTGGCAGAGACAGGATAAGCAGGAAAAACATCTCAGCAAGAGCTTGGAGGATCAGGCAGATCATTTGTCAGACCAGTTAGATTATCGCTTTGAGCAAGCCAGACAAGCCAGTCAGTTAGATCAAAAAGATTTGGAAGTGGCTGTCAGCGACCGTTTGCAAGAAGTGCGGATTGAATTGCACCAGGGCCTGACTCAGGTTCGTCAAGAAATGACAGATAATCTCCTCCAAACTAGAGACAAAACTGACCAACGCCTCCAAGCCTTGCAGGAATCAAATGAGCAACGCCTGGAACAAATGCGCCAAACGGTCGAAGAAAAACTAGAAAAGACCTTGCAGACACGCTTGCAGGCCTCCTTTGAGACAGTTTCCAAGCAATTGGAGTCTGTCAATCGTGGCCTTGGAGAAATGCAGACAGTTGCCCGTGATGTCGGAGCTCTTAACAAGGTTCTCTCTGGAACCAAGACGCGAGGGATTCTTGGAGAATTGCAACTGGGGCAAATCATCGAAGACATCATGACCCCTGCCCAGTATGAACGAGAATACGCAACGGTTGAAAACTCTAGTGAACGAGTGGAGTATGCCATCAAGTTGCCTGGACAGGGTGACCAGGAATATGTCTACCTACCAATTGACTCCAAGTTTCCACTAGCAGATTATTACCGCCTAGAAGAAGCCTATGAAGCAGGTGATAGGGACGAGATTGAACGCTGTCGTAAATCGCTTTTAGCCAGCGTCAAGCGCTTTGCTAAGGATATCAAGATCAAGTACATAGCACCGCCTCGGACGACCAATTTTGGAATCTTGTTTGTTCCGACAGAAGGTCTCTACTCAGAAATCGTCCGCAATCCGGTCTTCTTTGATGATTTGAGGCGGGAGGAGCAGATTATTGTCGCAGGGCCAAGTACCCTATCAGCCCTCCTCAATTCCCTATCAGTTGGCTTCAAGACTCTCAATATCCAAAAGAGTGCCGACCATATCAGCAAGACTCTTGCCAGTGTCAAGACCGAGTTTGGCAAGTTCGGTGGCATTCTGGTTAAGGCACAAAAACACCTCCAACATGCCTCTGGCAATATTGATGAATTATTAAACCGTCGCACTACAGCTATCGAGCGGACGCTCCGTCACATTGAGTTGTCAGAAGGTGAGCCTGCGCTTGATCTACTCCATTTCCAAGAAAATGAGGAAGAATATGAAGATTAGTCACATGAAAAAAGATGAGCTGTTTGAAGGCTTTTACCTAATCAAGTCAGCTGACCTGAGGCAAACTCGAGCTGGGAAAAACTACCTAGCCTTTACCTTCCAAGATGATAGTGGCGAGATTGAAGGGAAACTCTGGGATGCCCAACCTCATAACGTTGAGGTCTTTACCGCAGGTAAGGTTGTCCACATGAAAGGACGCCGAGAAGTTTATAACAACACCCCTCAGGTCAACCAAATTACTCTTCGCCTGCCTCAGCCTGGTGAACCCAATGATCCAGCTGATTTCAAGGTCAAGTCGCCAGTTGATGTCAAGGAAATCCGTGACTACATGTCGCAAATGATTTTCAAAATTGAAAATCCTGTCTGGCAACGAATTGTCCGAAATCTCTACACCAAGTATGATAAGGAATTCTACTCTTATCCAGCTGCCAAGACCAACCACCATGCCTTTGAAACGGGTTTGGCTTTCCACACTGCAACCATGGTGCGTTTGGCAGATGCTATTAGCGAAGTCTATCCTCAGCTCAATAAGAGCCTGCTTTATGCAGGGATTATGTTGCATGACTTGGCTAAGGTCATCGAGTTGACGGGACCAGACCAGACCGAGTACACAGTGCGAGGTAATCTCCTTGGGCATATCGCTCTGATTGATAGTGAAATTACCAAGACAGTGATGGAACTCGGTATCGATGATACCAAGGAAGAAGTCGTTCTACTTCGTCACGTCATACTCAGTCACCACGGCTTACTTGAGTATGGAAGTCCAGTCCGTCCACGCATTATGGAAGCAGAGATTATCCATATGATTGACAATCTGGATGCAAGCATGATGATGATGTCAACAGCTCTTGCTTTGGTGGATAAGGGAGAGATGACCAATAAAATCTTCGCTATGGACAATCGTTCCTTCTATAAACCAGATTTAGATTAATAATTTAAGAAAAACGAGCATTTTTAGGATAAGAATGTTCGTTTTTTTATGTGAATATGGTATAATAGATAAAATATCAAAATTAAATGAAGTGGGAAATAGAAATGAAATTAAGAAGAAGTGATCGGATGGTTGTCATTTCCAACTATTTGATTAATAATCCTTATAAACTAACTAGTCTCAATACTTTTGCTGAAAAGTATGAATCTGCTAAATCATCCATCTCAGAGGATATTGTCATTATCAAACGCGCCTTTGAGGAAATTGAAATCGGTCATATCCAGACAGTAACTGGTGCTGGTGGTGGTGTCATTTTCACACCATCAATCTCAAGTCATGATGCCAAGGAAATGGTTGAGGACTTGCGTGCCAAGTTGTCAGAAAGTGACCGTATCTTGCCAGGTGGCTATATCTACCTGTCTGATTTGCTTAGCACACCAGCTATCTTGAAAAATATTGGTCGCATTATTGCCAAGAGCTTTATGGACCAAAAAATTGATGCAGTTATGACTGTAGCGACTAAGGGTGTTCCTCTTGCAAATGCAGTTGCCAATGTCCTCAATGTTCCTTTTGTTATTGTGCGCCGTGACCTGAAAATTACCGAAGGTTCAACTGTCAGCGTCAACTATGTATCAGGTTCAAGTGGTGACCGCATTGAGAAAATGTTCCTTTCAAAACGTAGTCTCAAGGCAGGCAGCCGTGTCTTGATTGTGGATGACTTCTTGAAAGGCGGAGGAACTGTCAACGGGATGATCAGTCTCTTGCGTGAGTTTGATTCAGAATTGGCAGGTGTAGCGGTCTTTGCGGACAATGCCCAAGAAGAACGTGAAAAGCAGTTTGACTACAAGTCACTCTTGAAGGTAACCAATATTGATGTCAAGAACCAAGCCATCGATGTTGAAGTTGGCAATATCTTTGACGAAGATAAATAAGAGATAGAACTAAAGGTTGGAACGATTGTCCCAGCCTTTCTTTGCAGATAGAATAGAAGGAAACTTATGAAAACACCATTTATCAATAGAGAAGACTTGGAAGCGATTGTTGCTGAGTTCCCAACACCCTTTCACTTGTATGATGAGAAGGGGATTCGTGAGAAGGCAAGAGCTGTCAACCAAGCCTTTTCGTGGAACAAGGGCTTTAAGGAATATTTTGCAGTAAAGGCTACTCCAACTCCAGCTATTTTGAAAATTCTCCAAGAGGAAGGTTGCGGTGTGGACTGCTCTAGTTATGTGGAGCTTTTGATGAGCCATAAACTGGATTTTCCAGGTTCTGAGATCATGTTCTCTTCAAACAATACGCCAGATAAGGAATATGCCTATGCGCGTGAATTGGGTGCGACCATTAACTTGGATGCCTTTGAAGATATTGAACATCTGGAGCGAGCAGCAGGCATTCCAGAAATCATCTCATGTCGTTACAATCCTGGAGGCGTTTTTGAACTGGGGACAGACATTATGGATAATCCTGGAGAAGCCAAGTTTGGTATGACCAAGGACCAGCTCTTTGAAGCTTTTGCCATCTTGAAGGAAAAAGGAGCCAAGACCTTTGGGATTCACTCCTTCCTAGCATCCAATACGGTGACCCATCTCTATTATCCAGAGTTGGCTCGTCAGCTTTTTGAATTGGCTGTTGAAATCAAGGAAAAGTTGGGCATTTCGCTAGACTTTATCAATCTTTCTGGCGGTATTGGTGTCAACTATCGTCCAGACCAGGAGCCGAACGATATCGCCTTGATTGGTGAGGGGGTTCGTAAGGTTTATGAAGAGGTCCTTACGCCAGCAGGTCTTGGTCAGGTCAAGATTTTTACCGAATTGGGTCGTTTTATGTTGGCACCTCACGGTGCTTTGGTCACAAGAGTTACCCATAAGAAAAAAACCTACCGTACTTATCTGGGTGTGGATGCATCAGCAGTCAACCTCATGCGTCCAGCTATGTACGGAGCCTACCACCATATTACCAATATGACTCATCCAGAAGGACCAGCTGAAGTGGTAGATGTGGTTGGTTCACTCTGTGAAAACAATGATAAATTTGCAGTGAATCGCGAACTGCCTCATACAGAAATAGGTGATTTGCTGGTAATTCATGATACAGGTGCTCATGGTTTTTCCATGGGCTACCAGTACAATGCTAAACTTCGTTCTGCGGAAATCCTTTATACCGAAGAAGGTAAAGCCCGTCAAATCCGCCGTGCAGAGCGCCCTGAGGACTACTTTGCAACCTTGTATGGCTTTGATTTTGAAGAATAAAATGATAAGTAATTGAAAATGAAATTGAAAAACAGATTGCTTTCTAAAAAATAGGCAAAAATCTTGTTTTTCCTTCAAGTCATGATATAATAAAACTATAAAACGTTTTCAAGGAAGGTAACGATATGTCTGAAGAAACAATTGATTATGGACAAGTGACAGGAATGGTGCATTCGACAGAAAGCTTTGGGTCAGTAGATGGGCCTGGTATTCGCTTTATTGTTTTTTTGCAGGGCTGTCACATGCGTTGCCAGTATTGCCACAACCCTGACACTTGGGCTATGGAGTCCAATAAGTCACGTGAACGGACGGTAGATGATGTCTTGACTGAAGCCTTGCGTTACCGCGGTTTCTGGGGGAATAAGGGTGGGATTACAGTCAGTGGAGGAGAAGCCCTCTTGCAGATTGATTTCTTGATTGCCCTCTTTACCAAGGCCAAAGAACACGGAATCCACTGTACCTTGGATACCTGTGCACTGCCTTTCCGTAATAAACCACGTTACCTTGAGAAGTTTGACAAACTCATGGCTGTTACTGACTTAGTTCTCTTGGATATCAAGGAAATCAACGAAGAACAGCACAAGATTGTCACTAGCCAAACCAATAAAAATATCTTGGCTTGTGCCCAGTATCTATCAGATATTGGAAAACCTGTCTGGATTCGCCACGTGCTAGTTCCAGGTTTGACAGATAGAGATGATGACTTGATTGAACTTGGTAAGTTCGTCAAGACCCTCAAAAATGTGGATAAGTTTGAAATTTTACCTTATCACACTATGGGTGAGTTCAAATGGCGTGAATTGGGAATTCCATATTCCCTCGAAGGGGTTAAACCACCAACAGCAGATCGCGTCAAGAACGCTAAGAAACTCATGGATACCGAAAGTTACCAAGACTATATGAAACGTGTACATGGATAAAAAAAAGCCTGATGGAAACATGTACTGACCCCAAAAAGTTAGACAATTAATTTATCCGAAGGATTTAGTTCTGTATTGCACAGGACTGAGTCCTTTTAGTTTTACCTTAATTCGTTTATTGTTGTAGTAATCAATATAGTCTACAATGGCTTGTTCCAATTGGTTGAGCGACTCAAATGACTTCTCATAACCATAAAACATCTCCGATTTCATAATGCCAAAGAAAGATTCCATCATGCCGTTGTCTGGGCTGTTACCTTTACGTGACATGGATGCTTGAATTCCCTTACCCTCTAGAAACTGATGATAAGAATCGTGTTGATATTGCCAGCCTTGGTCACTATGGAGAATCGTATTCTCGTAGCGCTTCTCTGTGAATGCTTGTTCCAACATTGTTTTTACTTGTTCTAAGTTGGGTGAAGTTGAAAGATTATAGGCGATAATTTCGCTATTAAAGCCATCTAAAACTGGTGATAAGTAAAGCTTTTGAGCGCTTGCTGGAATGGCAAATTCTGTCACGTCCGTATAACACTTTTCCATTGGTTTAGCTGCTTCAAATTGGCGTTGAATAAGGTTGTCTGCTTTCTTGCCAACATCTCCTTTATGAGAAGAATACTTGCGTTTCTTGCGGATTCTAGCTTGTAAATTGAGCACTTTCATAAAGCGTTGAACTCTTTTATGATTGACCACATAACCACGATTTCTTAATTCTAAATGGATTCGACGATATCCGTAATTTCCTTTTTGTTCGGTAAAAATAGCTTGAATTTCAGCTTTAAGCTTTTGATCCTTATCTGGTTTGTCTAGCTGTTTCAAATGATAGTAGTAGGTCGAACGAGCGAGTTTAATGGTTTTTAGAAGAATATCTAACGAAAAATCAGTGATTAATTCTTGAACAATTTCTGTCTTTCTTCTTTCTCTTTTTCCTCCTTCAAGCGGAGTTCTCTCAACTTTTTTAGGACAGCATTCTCCGCTCTCAGATACTCGTTTTCTGCTTGAAGTCGTTCTAACTCTGTCATCTCTTCGGGTTTCTTCTTTGGTTTACGTCCCATTTTAGATGGTCTCCCTTTTGTTTTCTCAACAATAGTATACCCGTTTTTCTTGTATTGTGCCATCCAATTTGGAAGCATACCACGATTTGGGAGAGCATATTCGAGAGAAACTCTATCTTGAGACCAGTTTTCATGTAGGACTTTATCAATCATTTCTTGTTTTAATTCAGGAGAATAGTAACGATTTTTTTCTTTTTTGACGAACTCTATTCCATAACGATCAATCAATTTAATCATGTACCTAATATTAGAATTGTTTATCCCAAATTTATTTGAAAGCTTCTCTAAGCTATATCCTTGTTTTCTAAGTTCATAGATCTGAACTTTATCATCATAAGTTAATTTCATAATAAAAGCCCCCCAAAAGTTAGATTTTTTCTGTCTAACTTTTGGGGGGCAGTTCAACATCGGGCTTTTAAGTTTACACAAATCTAGATAGTTAAATGAAACAAAATTTTAAATCTTTTTTACTCTCTAAATTCTGAAAAAAATCCGAAAATGAGTGTATAAGATATAGTTACTTTTAGAAATATTAAATAGAAGAGGAGAACATCTATGGAACAAAGTATTGCCATTAAAAATTTATGTAAGTCATATGGCCAAACTCAAATTTTAAAAGATATTTCTTTTGAAGCAAAAGCAGGTAGAGTGACTGCTTTCCTGGGTCCAAATGGGGCTGGTAAAAGTTCAACCTTACGTATTTTATTAGGATTAGACAAAGCAACATCTGGTCTTACCAAAATTGGAGATCAAACTTATAAGGAATTAAAATTTCCTCTAAAGACTGTAGGAGCTTCATTTGATAGTGTAGGAGCTCCTGATGATCGGACTGTTTATCAACATTTGAAAATTGTTGCTGCTAGTAATGGGATATCTAGTCAGCGAATTGATCAAGTCTTGGATATGGTGGATATTAGCCATAAGAAAAAATCTAAAATTGGAAAATTATCATTAGGAGAAGGACAACGCTTGGGGATTGCAACAGCTCTATTAGGAAATCCTCAGTACCTGATATTGGATGAACCGACTAATGGGTTGGATCCAAGAGGAATTCGGTGGTTTAGAGAGTTTATAAAAAAACAAGCTCAAGAAGGGAAAACAGTCTTGCTATCATCTCATATATTATCGGAAGTGGAAGCAGTAACAGATGATGTAGTTATCATAAATAAAGGAAAAGTTCTTATAAAAGGGACTTTACAAGAAGTGATGAAAAATCTTTCTTCACTAGAGGAAGTCTTCTTTAGTTTAACAGAGGGAGGGAAGTGATATGGCACTTATTTTCTCTCTTCATTCTGAAATATTGAAATTACTTTATAAGAGAGCTACTCATGTTGTACTATTCTTGATACTGGTATTTCAAACATTTTTAGCAAATATTGGTGCTTCTCAAATTGTTTCAGTTGGTATCCATGCTACACCAGAGACAAATCCAGAATTAGCAGAAGCTATACCTCCTATTGAATTTTTAGGTTTTGATGTCACTTTATTTGGTGTTTTTATTATGATTATCCTAGGCTCAATTTACGGAGCCGAGGAGTATAAAGGCTCTGCTATTCGTACAAGCCTCCTCTCTATTACAAATCGAAGTACTTTCCTAGTTTCAAAAACATTAGTTTGGATTGTATTTTCTTTTTTCATTTCCTTTCTATCAATATTCCTTACGATTAACATGACACATTATGTTTTAGGACAAGATGGCTTATTGCTTTTTTCACTAAATGGGAGAGTTTGGTTCTATATATTTTTAGCCAGTATAGCTTGGACTTTGTTGGGACTTCTAGCCTATATTATGGCTTTGACATTTAAAACAGCCATTGTTCCTCTATTATTTTTGCTTCCTCAAGTCTACAATTTAGGAACATTCTTAGCAAACTATATATCGGTTGCAAAATTTCTTCCAGTTGCATTGGGGCAAGGATTGATTGCTACATCTCCTCAAATTTTAGAACATAATAGTTTACAAAATATTTTATTGTTACTTTGTTGGAACTTCTCATTCTTGGTTTTAGCAATTTACCGCTTACTTAAGTCAGATATCGGAGGAGGTGAATAGGTTGAAAGAACAACTTAAAAGTGAGTATCTCAAGTTTATTATGAATCCTTGGCACTGGTTGATTATAGGTGCTCTATTACTGTGTATTCCGGCGATGGTTGTGTTTTTAAATAGTAAGCCAGATCAGTTGACTCTACAGTTTGTTTTGGAACAGCTACTGCAAAGTCTCTATTTAGGACAGGCAGGTTTCGTTAGTCTAGCGGTTCTATTTATAGGTCAAGAATTTACAGGTTCTAGCCTTCGTACCAGTTTTCTTACCTGTCAAAATCGTTTGAAATTTATAATCTGTAAACTAGCTATTGTATTATGTATGGAAATTGTATTATTGGTTGCTGTAATATCATTATGCATACTAATCGCGCAAGGATACTACAATATCAATCTTTTGAGTAATATTAAACATGTTCTAACAATTCTATTTCCAGCTTGTATTTCTATTCTAACCTTCTCTCTTTTAAGTGGTATTTTTGTATTTATTTCCCAGTCTTTTATCTTAATTTTGGGAATCAGTTTATCCCTTTTATTGGGGTTGGGACAAATGTTATTACAATTCAGTTCTTTTTTTAGAAATTTACCATTACTGGCTAGTATGAATTGTTTTTATACCTATCCATTATCTCTTTATTATCCAGTATGGCAAGGCTTAGGGATACAAATAGTTTGGTTATTAATTGTTTTTCTATTTGCTACATTGATACTTATAGGAAAAAATGTACGCTAAAGACAGGGGATATCCTGTCTTTTTCTCAGTTAGTGCTATAATATATTCAGGAGGGTGAGTTATGGCTTATAAAATTTTGGTTGTAGATGATGATCTTGCTATTCTTCGCCTAATAAAAAAAGTACTAGAATATGAAAAATATGAAGTAGTCATACGAAATAAGATAGAAGAGATTGATCTTTGTGATTTTACAGGCTTTGACTTGATTCTATTAGATATTATGATGCCTGTTAGTGGTTTAGAAATCTGTCAGATGATTCGCGAGCAGATAACTGTTCCTATCTGTTTTATAACTGCCAAGGATATGGATGAAGACTTAGTAGCTGGAATCAATGCAGGTGCTGATGATTATATTATGAAGCCCTTTAGTATGCAAGAACTTTTAGCACGTGTTAAAATGCACTTGCGTCGTGAAGAACGGACTAAAGGAAATGTTCATCAAATAAAGATTGGGAAGCTTATACTATATACGGATAGTAAGGAACTATTTGTAAACGATGATAAGATTGCTCTGACAAGGAGGGAATTTGACATAGTGAATCTTTTGGCAAGCAACCCAAGTAAAATATATTCTATTGAGGAAATTTATAATTATCTATATCCACAAAGTTCAGAAGCGCTTTTACGTTCGGTTTCAGAGTATATTTATCAAATTCGTCAAAAGCTGAAACCTTATCAATTAAATCCAATTAAAACCTTGTACGGTGGAGGATATCAATGGGTAGAATCAAAAGTTTTAGACAATTAATTCGAGAAACCTGTTGGAGAATTATTTGGCAGTTTAGTCTTGGCTTACTAATGGCCTATCTTATTCCTTTAGCTTCAGTATCTATACAAATAAATGAAGACGGGAAACCTCTAAAAAATAGTGGTGTTCTATCAATTTTTTTCAATGTGTCATCATGGATATATATTTGTGTTTTATTGATTGTTCTAATAAGTTATCACATTGGAAAATTGTTGAAAAAACTGAGTTATGAAATGACTTTGATTTATGAAAATAGTATGTGGTTGGAGAGGGAATGTACAGAAAGTTTAACGGTTAAAGAATTTCGTGAGACAGGAAATCGGATTATTGTGATGCAAGATAGAATTCGACAATTAATAGTTGATGAGAAACAGCAGAAAGAAGATTTGATGTTTCAGGTTTCAGCAGCTTCTCATGATTTAAAAACTCCCTTAACCATTATTAGGGGAAATGTGGAATTTTTGCAGGCGATAACTGAAAACGACCAATCTCAAGAATGCTTAGCAGATATAGGAAGAGCTAGTCAACAGTTACTAGATTATTTCAATCAATTGATTCACTATTCTAAAACCTATTATGATGATGAGACAGGTTGGATGGAGTATTCCTCTTCAGATTTTATCAATGAATTAGAGAAAGAAGTCTCTTTTTTGATAAAAAATCAGATGAAGTTCTCTTTTGAACAGAATGTGAAAGGAACTGAAAACTATTATATAAATCCATCTCTTCTGATTCGTGCCATACAAAATATTTTAACAAATGCTTTGGAGTATGCAGATAAACAGAATCCTAAAATTAAAATTAGGGTAGAGCAAGAGGCGAAAGAATTGAAAATAGGTATATGGAATAATGGCTCTGAATTTCCAGAGGAAGTTTTAACTAATTTTGGAAAGCTCTTTTATCGTATGGATAAAGCTAGATCGTATAAAGAGCAACATTATGGTATTGGACTTAGTTTTGTATGTAGAGTTGCAAAACTACACAAAGGCCGAGTTGAGCTTAGAAATAGAGACGCGGGAGCAGAAGTTTTAATAACTGTGAATTGTATTAAATCATAGTGATTTACTTGTTAATTTATGATTGAATAGTTTTTATATGTAAGCTTTTAAACTATTTAACTTTTTTGACTAGTATAAGATGTAACGGTAGATAATAAAAACGAATGATGATATCTAGTTGATGAAAACTATTTATCATTCATTCGTTTTTTAATTATTGGATAATTTACGTAGCTTTATCTCGAACGTTGTTTTCCAGCGTTGCGATTTTTGTGTTTTTTCTTGCTTGTGATAGCAGTTGGTTGTTCAGGGGTAACGTCTTTTCGTCCATTTGGTGTTGAGAAAGCACGTGCTTTTGGTGGGTTCTTGGCTAGTTCTTCACGGACTTTTTTGCGAAGTTTTGGACGAACGATATAGTTGACGATAAACTGTTGGAGAATCATCATGAAACCACCGACAACCCAGTAAAGTGTGACACTGGCTGGTGAGAAGAGGGAGAAGACGACGATCATGAGTGGGCTCATGTAAATCATTTTCTTGATTTGTTCTCTTTGCATTTCATCTTCTACTCCGTGAAGTGAAAGGAGCGATTGAAGATAGTAAAGAATACCAGCGAAGGCAACCAAAATCATACTTGGAGAACCTAGAGGAATTCCTAGGTAGCTTGCTTGAGCAACACCTTCAGTATGTTGGGCAGCAAAGTAGATAGCAGAGAAGAAAGGCATTTGAAGGAGGATAGGGAAACATCCTACACCGCCAAACATGCTGATGCCGTGCTCTTTTTGAGCAGCAAAGAGGGCTTGTTGGGCTTCGAGTTTTTCTTCTTGAGTAGTTGCTTCCTTGAGACGTGTTTGGTGTGGCTCAAGGACGTGCTTGAGGGCGTTCATCTTTTCAGAGTGAAGCGTTGCCTTCCATGATTGGTAGATACCAAGTGGCAAGATAATCAAGCGCACGATAATAGTTACGATGATGATACCAACCCCAAAACCAAGTCCCCTGTCATTGGCGAAGTACTTGATGGCTTCAGCCATAGGAGCTCCAATCGTATTCCAAATAAATCCTGTTGGCTGGCCTGTCGCTTTATCGACATTGACACAGCCAGTTAAGACTAGTAACATAGCCACTCCCATAGCTGAGAGTGCAAAACGTTTAATAGATTTCACTGTTTTTATTCCTTCTTTTAAAATTATACCTTTCTATTCTACTGTTTTTTTACAAAATATACAATAGTTCTAGAGACCTAATTTGCGATTTTAAAGTCAGGGTAGGGAGGAAAGTTGCTCAGTTTGACATCTAAGTAACTGACTTTTGAAAAAGGTGTCGGTCCTTTGCGGATTTCTTGGATAAATTTTGCCATGATAGCAGATGAGTCTGCTTGGGCTAAGATTTCGACTGTGCCATCGTCGTTATTCCATACCCGACCTGTGATACCACCAATTTCAAGTGCCAAGCTGTAAACACCCCAACGAAAGCCGACTCCCTGCACCCTACCTTGGGCAATCATTCTAACCTTTTGCATACCAAACCCCTTTGATTGTGTTATAATATTTCTATGACTATTATAACCTCAAAAGCCAATTCTGTGGTAAAAAATGCCAAGAAATTACACCAAAAAAAATACCGCAAGTCTGCCTATTTGATTGAAGGCTGGCACTTGTTTGAAGAAGCTGTTCAAGCTGGAGTGACAATTGAAAAAATCTTTGCTCTAGAAAATTACCGAGATCAGTTAGCTGCTTTTCCGCAAACTGTCTGGGTGTCAGAAGATATTTTGCTAGATTTGGCGGATTCTCAGACTCCACAGGGAATTGTTGCGGTGGTTCAAAAAGAAGAAGTAGGAAAAGTTGATTTGAGTCAGGGCAAGTTCTTGTTTTTGGAAGATGTGCAAGATCCTGGTAATGTGGGAACTATCATTCGAACTGCAGATGCAGCAGGTTTTACTGGAGTGATTGTTTCAGAAAAGTCGGCAGATATCTATAGTCTCAAGACTCTACGTTCCATGCAAGGCAGTCATTTTCATCTGCCCATTTACCGGATGTCTAGTCAAGCGCTTCTTAAGGAAACCAAAGAGGCAGCTATCCCAGTGCTGGCAACAACCCTATCTAAAGATTCTGTTGATTACAGAGAACTGCCTCCTATAGAAAATTTTGTACTAGTCATGGGAAATGAGGGGCAAGGAATTAGTCCCCTTATGGCTGAAAGTGCAGACCAGTTGGTCCACATTAGTATGAAGGGGCAGGCGGAGAGTTTGAATGTTGCAGTTGCGGCTGGTATTTTGATTTTCCATTTAAGCTAATTTTAACTTTCTTTGTTATAATCAAGGAAAGATGTTCATAGAAAAGGAGAAAAGATGAATCACACTATTATTCATGACCGCGCAGGTCTCAATCAATTTTACGCTAAGGTTTATGCCTTTGTTGGTCTGGGGATCGGACTATCTGCTTTGGTATCAGGCCTTATGTTGACGGTCTTTCAATCTCAGTTGGTTTACTTTTTGATGCAGGGGCGTCTCTGGTTGACCATTGCTACTTTTGCGGAGTTGGCCTTGGTTTTCGTTGCCAGTAGCATGGCCTTAAAGAATAGTCCAGCTGCTCTTCCAGTATTTTTACTTTACTCAGTATTAAACGGCTTTACCCTTAGTTTTGTGGTGGCCTTCTATACTCCAGGTACAGTTTTATCCGCCTTTGTATCAAGCGCCCTTCTCTTCTTTGTCATGGCGGCAGTTGGCATGTTCACCAAGAAAGATTTGAGTGGCCTTGGTCGGGCTATGATGGCGGCTCTTATCGGTTTGCTGATTGCCATGGTAGTTAATATTTTCTTGGCTAGCGGTTTCTTTGATTATATGATTAGCGTAGCCATGGTTTTGGTTTTCTCAGGGTTGATTGCTTGGGACAACCAAAGAATTCGCTATGCCTATGAGCAATCACAAGGTCGTGTAGCGACAGGCTGGGTTGTGTCAATGGCTCTCAGTATCTATCTTGATTTTATCAATCTTTTCCTAAGTATTCTACGTATCTTCGGTCGTAATGACTAGAAGGTCCCTAACATCAGTGTTCGAAGGAGCACTGATTTTTTTAAATTTTCTCTTTTCTTTTCTTGGAAATAGGTGTATAATGCTTTTAATTAATTTTTGAGGAGTAGCCTATGAAGAAAAGTTTTATCCATCAACAAGAAGAAATTTCCTTTGTCAAAAACACTTTTACCCAGTATTTGAAAGATAAGCTAGAAGTTGTCGAAGTTCAAGGTCCTATCTTGAGCAAGGTCGGTGACGGGATGCAGGATAACCTGTCTGGTGTGGAAAATCCAGTATCTGTCAAGGTTTTGCAGATTCCTGATGAAACCTATGAAGTGGTGCACTCACTTGCTAAATGGAAACGCCATACTTTGGCCCGTTTTGGTTTCGGTGAGGGTGAAGGTCTTTTTGTTCACATGAAGGCCCTTCGTCCGGACGAAGATTCGCTTGATGCGACTCATTCCGTTTATGTTGACCAGTGGGACTGGGAAAAAGTTATTCCAAATGGACAACGTAACATCGCTTACCTAAAAGAAACTGTTGAGAAGATTTACAAGGCTATTCGTCTGACAGAACTAGCTGTTGAAGCTCGCTATGACATCGAGTCTATCTTGCCAAAACAAATCACCTTTATCCACACAGAAGAGTTGGTAGAACGCTACCCAGACTTGACTCCGAAAGAGCGTGAAAATGCTATCTGTAAAGAATTTGGAGCTGTCTTCTTGATTGGTATCGGTGGCGAATTGCCAGACGGTAAACCGCACGATGGACGTGCCCCAGACTACGATGACTGGACAAGTGAGTCTGAAAATGGCTACAAGGGTCTTAATGGCGATATTCTTGTTTGGAATGAGTCTCTAGGTGGAGCCTTTGAGTTGTCCTCTATGGGGATTCGTGTAGATGAAGAAACCCTTCGCCGTCAGGTAGAAATCACCGGTGATGAAGACCGCTTGGAATTGGAATGGCACAAGGCTTTGTTGAATGGTCTATTCCCATTGACAATCGGTGGGGGAATTGGACAATCTCGTATGGCCATGTTCTTACTTCGCAAGAAACATATCGGAGAAGTGCAAACAAGTGTTTGGCCTCAAGAAGTCCGCGATACTTACGAAAATATTTTGTAGAGAATCGAACCGCAAGGTTCGGTTTTCTTTCTCTTTTCGCCTATAATTTGGTATAATAAACGGTATGAAAATCGTATCAGGAATCTATGGGGGACGTCCCCTTAAGACACTAGAAGGCAAGACGACAAGACCTACTTCGGATAAGGTTAGGGGAGCCATTTTTAACATGATTGGTCCCTACTTTGAAGGGGGACGAGTCTTGGACCTGTATGCAGGTAGTGGTGGTTTATCTATCGAGGCAGTATCGCGTGGCATGTCCAGCGCTGTTTTGGTGGAACGAGACCGTAAGGCTCAGGCTATCGTGGCTGAAAATATTCAGATGACCAAGGAAGTTGGAAAATTTCAACTCCTCAAGATGGATGCAGAAAGGGCATTGGAACAGGTATCTGGGGAATTTGACCTCATTTTCTTAGACCCTCCTTATGCCAAGGAACAAATCGTAGCAGATATTGAAAAAATGGCTGAGAGAGAACTTTTTTCTGAAGATATTATGGTCGTGTGTGAGACGGATAAGACCGTTGAGCTTCCAGAAGAAATTGCCTGCCTGGGTATCTGGAAGGAAAAAATTTATGGAATTAGTAAGGTGACAGTCTATGTCAGATAAGATTGGCTTATTCACAGGCTCATTTGATCCGATGACAAATGGGCATCTGGATATGATTGAACGGGCGAGCAGACTCTTTGATAAGCTCTATGTCGGTATTTTTTTTAATCCCCACAAACAAGGATTTCTTCCTCTTGAAAATCGTAAACGAGGGCTAGAAACGGCTTTGAAACATTTGGAAAATGTTGAAGTTGTGTCTTCTCATGATGAATTGGTGGTTGATGTTGCAAAAAGACTGGGGGCTACTTGTCTAGTGCGTGGTTTGAGAAATGCAGCGGATTTGCAATATGAAGCCAGTTTTGATTACTACAACCATCAGCTGTCTCCTGATATAGAAACCATTTATTTACATAGTCGACCTGAACATCTCTATCTCAGTTCATCCGGTGTTAGAGAGCTTTTGAAGTTTGGTCAGGATATTGCTTACTATGTTCCCGAGAGTATTTTGGAGGAAATAAGAAATGAAAAAAAAGATTAGATGGCCCTTATATGTCATTGCGGCCTTAATTGTGACTTTCTTGGCATTTGTAGTGCCCTTGCCCTACTATATAGAAGTTCCAGGTGGTTCGGAAGATATTCGCCAAGTCCTTAAAGTCAATGACAAAGAAGATAAGGAAGCTGGTGCCTATCAATTCGTTACGGTTGGTGTCCAGCACGCTACTTTAGCCCATATGATTTATGCTTGGTTGACGCCTTTTACAGATATTCGTAGTGCCCAAGAGACTACAGGTGGTTCTTCCGATGTTGAATTTATGCGGATTAATCAATTCTACATGCAGACATCGCAAAATATGGCCAAGTATCAAGGGCTAAAAACAGCTGGTAAGGATATTGAACTTAAATACCTTGGGGTTTATGTTTTGACTGTGACGGATAATTCGACCTTTAAAGGGATTCTCAACATCTCTGATACGGTCATAGCAGTCAATGATCAGACCTTCGACAGTTCCAAAGATTTGATTGATTACGTTAATTCTCAAAAATTAGGGGACTCAGTTAAAGTGACCTATGAAGAGGATGGGCAAACCAAGTCTGCAGAAGGAAAAATCATTACTTTAGAAAATGGCAAAAATGGAATTGGAATCGGCTTGATTGACCGTACGGAAGTGACCAGTGATGTCCCAATTCGCTTTTCAACAGCTGGTATTGGCGGTCCAAGTGCAGGTCTCATGTTTAGTCTGGCCATCTATACCCAAATAGCTGACCCTGGCCTTCGTAATGGCCGTATTGTTGCTGGTACAGGTACCATTGACCGTGATGGTAATGTGGGGGACATTGGAGGTATTGATAAGAAAGTTGTAGCTTCGGCTAGAGAAGGTGCTGCTATTTTCTTTGCCCCTGATAACCCTGTTAGCGAAGAAGAACAAAAAGAGCATCCTGATGCGAAAAATAACTACCAAACAGCTCTGGAAGCAGCCAAAACAATTAAGACAGATATGAAAATTGTGCCAGTTAAAACCCTACAAGATGCAATTGATTACTTGAAAAACAATCCCTAATTTCTAAGGGAAGTTTCCAAACTAGCGAACAAACAGAGAAGATGGTATAATAGTCAAATGGTTCAATTATTATTCACTCTAAGCAGTCACATGCTCTTTATTTATGTGAGTTTTTACCTTTTAAAGGATCTTGTTAGATGGGAAAAGGTTTTAAAAGTGACAACTGAGAATACAGGAAAAGTTCGTTTATTAGTAGCCTTTTTTAGCATTGTAATGGGCTACATCATGAGTTCTTTCTTTATCAGCCTATATCAGTTGTGGCAAGAAGCGCTTAGAGGACTATTATAAAATCAAGAGTAAAGGAAATAAGTATGGAAAAAATTGTGGTCCAAGGTGGCGATAATCGTCTGCTAGGAAGTGTTACGATCGAAGGAGCAAAGAATGCAGTCTTGCCCTTGTTAGCAGCGACTATTCTAGCAAGTGAAGGAAAGACCGTCTTGCAGAATGTTCCGATCTTGTCAGATGTTTTCACTATGAATCAGGTGGTTCGTGGTTTGAATGCCAAGGTAGATTTTGATGAAGAAGCCCATCTTGTTGAGGTGGACGCGACTGGTGATATCACTGAGGAAGCTCCTTATAAGTATGTCAGCAAGATGCGTGCATCTATCGTTGTCTTGGGACCAATTCTTGCCCGTGTAGGTCATGCTAAGGTATCCATGCCAGGTGGTTGTACGATTGGTAGTCGTCCTATTGATCTTCATTTGAAAGGTCTAGAAGCTATGGGGGCTAAGATTAGTCAGACAGCTGGTTATATCGAAGCCAAGGCTGATCGCTTACATGGAGCTCATATCTACATGGATTTCCCAAGTGTTGGTGCTACGCAGAACTTGATGATGGCAGCGACTCTAGCTGATGGGGTGACAGTGATTGAAAATGCTGCGCGTGAGCCTGAGATTGTGGACCTAGCCATTCTACTCAATGAAATGGGAGCTAAGGTTAAGGGTGCTGGTACAGAGACCATTGCCATTACCGGTGTTGAGAAACTTCATGGCACGACTCACAATGTAGTCCAAGACCGTATCGAAGCAGGAACCTTTATGGTGGCTGCTGCCATGACTGGTGGTGATGTCTTGATTAAAGACGCTGTCTGGGAGCACAACCGTCCCTTGATTGCCAAATTGCTTGAAATGGGAGTGGAAGTGACAGAGGAGACTGAAGGAATTCGAGTTCGCTCTCAACTAGAAAATTTAAAAGCTGTTCATGTGAAAACCTTGCCCCACCCAGGTTTTCCAACAGATATGCAGGCTCAATTTACAGCCTTGATGACCGTCGCAAAAGGGGAATCAACTATGGTGGAGACGGTATTCGAAAATCGTTTCCAACATCTAGAAGAAATGCGTCGCATGGGCTTGCACTCTGAGATTATCCGTGATACAGCTCGTATTGTTGGTGGTCAACCTTTGCAGGGGGCAGAAGTTCTTTCAACTGACCTTCGTGCCAGTGCTGCCTTAATTTTGACAGGTTTGGTAGCGCAAGGAGAAACCGTTGTTGGTAAATTGGTTCACTTGGATAGAGGTTATTACCGTTTCCATGAGAAGTTGGCGCAGCTAGGTGCTAAGATTCAGCGGATTGAGGCAAGTGATGAAGATGAATAAGAAATCAAGCTACGTAGTCAAGCGTTTACTTTTAGTCATCATAGTACTGATTTTAGGTGTTTTAGCCCTAGGAATTGGTTTAATGGTCGGTTATGGAATCTTGGGCAAGGGTCAAGATCCATGGGCTATCCTGTCTCCAGCAAAATGGCAGGAATTAATTCATAAATTTACAGGAAATTAGGCTGGAGAACCAGTCTTTTTCTAGAGATAAGGAGAAAAATGGATAAAAAAACAAGACAGACACTAATCGGACTGCTAGTGTTATTGCTTTTGTCTGCAGGGAGCTATTATATCAAGCAGATGCAGTCGACAGCTAATAGTCCCAAAACCAAGCTTAGTCAGAAAAAACAAGCGTCTGAAGCTCCTAGTCAAGCATTGGCAGAGAGTGTCTTAACAGACGCAGTCAAGAGTCAAGTAAAAGGGAGTCTGGAGTGGAATGGCTCGGGTGCTTTTATCGTCAATGGTAATAAAACAAATCTAGATGCCAAGGTTTCAAGTAAACCCTACGCTGATAATAAAACAAAGACAGTGGGCAAGGAAACCGTGCCAACTGTAGCAAATGCCCTCTTGTCTAAGGCTACTCGCCAGTATAAAAATCGTGAAGAAACGGGGAATGGTTCGAATTCATGGACTCCTCCGGGATGGCATCAGGTTAAGAATCTAAAGGGGACTTATACTCATGCGGTCGATAGAGGTCATTTATTAGGCTATGCCTTGATAGGTGGCTTGGATGGTTTTGATGCCTCGACAAGCAATCCTAAAAATATTGCTGTTCAAACAGCCTGGGCAAATCAGGCGCAAGCCGAGGATTCGACAGGGCAAAACTACTATGAAAGCATGGTACGCAAGGCCTTGGATAAAAACAAGCGTGTCCGTTACCGTGTAACCCTTTATTACGCTACAAATGAGGATTTAGTTCCTTCAGCTTCACAGATTGAAGCCAAGTCTTCAGACGGAGAATTGGAATTCAATGTTCTAGTTCCCAATGTTCAAAAGGGGCTTCAACTGGATTACCGAACTGGAGAAGTAACGGTCACTCAGTAAAAGATAAGATAAACTCCTATGTCACTTGTGGATGTAGGGGTTCTTTTTTGGACAATTTAAGTAGGACTAGAATAGACACTGATACTCAATGAAAATCAAAGTGCAAACTAGGAAGCTAGCCGTAGGTTGCTTAAAGCACAGCTTTGAGGTTGCAGATGAAGCTGATGTGGTTTGAAGAAATCTTCGAAGAGTATGAGAAAAAATAATATGTACTGGACTAAATTTTGTGATATAATAAAGGATAAGTTACTATTTTAGGAGAAGAACTATGGAAGACCCAAGTAGTCAGAATTTGTTGCTACAATTTGTTTTATTGTTTATCTTGACGGTATTAAATGCCTTTTTCTCAGCTACAGAAATGGCCATGGTGTCACTAAACCGTGCGCGGGTTGAACAAAAGGCAGAAGAAGGAGATAGACGCTATATCCGTCTGCTGAAGGTACTAGAAAATCCTAACCACTTTTTATCAACTATTCAAGTAGGGATTACCCTGATTACGATTTTGTCAGGGGCGAGTTTGGCAGAAACTCTGGGACGAGAAATTGCATCTTGGCTTGGAAATGGCGAAACAGCTTATGCTATTGCAAGTTTTCTATCTTTAGCATTTTTGACTTATATTTCCATCGTTTTTGGGGAATTGTATCCTAAAAGAATCGCTCTTAATCTAAAGGATGCCTTGGCGATTCGTACAGCGCCAGTTATCATTGGGCTTGGGAAACTAGTTAGTCCCTTTGTTTGGCTCTTGTCTGCATCTACCAATCTCTTGAGTCGCTTGACTCCTATGACCTTTGACGATGCTGATGAAAAAATGACCCGTGATGAAATTGAGTACATGTTGACAAATAGTGAAGAAACACTAGATGCTGACGAAATTGAAATGTTACAAGGAATCTTTTCACTGGACGAATTAATGGCCAGAGAAGTCATGGTTCCTCGAACGGATGCCTTTATGGTAGATATTCAGGATGATAGTCAAACCATCATCCAAAGTATTTTAAAACAAAATTATTCTCGTATCCCTGTCTATGATGGGGATAAGGACAATGTGATTGGGATTATTCATACCAAGAGTCTCCTTAATGCGGGCTTTGTGGACGGTTTTGACAATATTGTTTGGAAGAAAATCTTACAAGATCCTCTTTTTGTTCCTGAAACTATTTTTGTGGATGACTTGTTAAAAGAATTACGCAATACCCAAAGACAAATGGCGATTTTGTTAGATGAATACGGTGGAATGGCTGGTTTGGTGACACTTGAAGACCTCTTAGAGGAAATCGTTGGGGAAATCGATGACGAAACAGATAAGGCTGAAATCGAAGTTCATAAAATTGGAGAAGATACTTATATTGTTCAAGGTACCATGAATCTCAATGATTTTAATGACTACTTTGATGTTGAACTGGAAAGTGATGACGTTGATACCATCGCTGGTTACTATTTGACAGGAGTGGGGACCATTCCAACGACTGAAAAGCTCAGCTATGAGTTGGTAAGCCAAAACAAACAGCTTATCCTAACCAATGATAAAGTGAAAAATGGACGTGTTACCAAGGTAAAAGTCCAAATTACCGAAGTTGAAATAGAAGAAGAAACAGAGTAAACTAGAGGCTTTTGTCATCATGCGTGACAAAGCTTTTTTCAGTTGATTTTAAAAGGGAATAGTATCCTCGAAAAACTCAGTCCCCAAATCCGCCCCAAAACTTTTCTAAATCTATCCTTATTTATCCAAAGAAAAAGAAAAAAGCCCTTCAAATTGGGCTTTCTGTTCATGTGAAACCTGATAAATCAAGTTATAGAAGGCGGTAGACGGATTTGAACCGACGATCAAGCTTTTGCAGAGCCGTGCCTTACCACTTGGCTATACCGCCTTAACGTTTATTATTATACCTTGAAAATGATTTTCAGTCAATAGCTTTTTCAGATTTTTTGTGTCAATAAGCCTAAATATTCTGAAAATTCGTTTACTTTTCTTGAAATCTATGGTATAATTGATGATAACCTATACTTTATCAGAGGAGTAAATAAATGAAAAAAAGTAGAGTCTTTGTTGCAGCAGGAGTTGCTTTATTGGCAACAGGTGTGTTAGTAGCTTGTGGGAATTCAAAATCATCTGATTCGACAGCTCCAAAAACCTATGGCTATGTCTATTCGGCTGACCCAGAAACATTAGATTATATTATTTCTGGAAAAGAGAGTACGAAAGTGGCTACTTCAAACGGGATCGATGGCCTCTTCACAAATGACAAATACGGGAATTTGACTCCTGCGGTTGCAGAAGACTGGTCTGTATCAAAAGATGGATTGACATATACCTACAAAATTCGTAAAGGTGTCAAATGGATGACATCCGATGGTGAAGAATATGCCGAAGTGACTGCTAAAGACTTCGTGAATGGATTGAAACATGCGGCAGATAAGAAATCAGAAGCTCTATATCTAGCTGAAACTTCTGTTAAAGGTTTATCTGATTATTTGGCTGGGAATTCAAAAGATTTCTCTACAGTAGGTGTTAAAGCGGTTGATGACTATACTCTTGAGTATACTTTGAACCAACCAGAACCTTACTGGAACTCTAAGATGGTTTATTCAATTTTCTGGCCATTAAACGAAGAATTTGAAAAATCAAAAGGCTCTGATTTTGCTAAAGCGACAGATCCTACATCATTGCTATATAATGGACCTTTCTTGCTTAAAGGTTTGACTGCTAAATCTTCTATCGAATTTGCTAAGAACGAGCAGTACTGGGATAAAGAGAATGTTCATTTAGATACAGCAACACTTGCATATTTTGATGGTTCGGACCAAGAATCACTTGAGCGTAACTTTACAAGTGGAGCTTATAGTTTTGCTCGTCTTTACCCAACAAGTTCAAACTTCTCAAAGGTAGAGGAGTCATACAAGGATAATATTTTCTACACTCCGTCAGGAGCTGGTATTGGAGGTTTAGGTGTAAATATCGATCGACAAAATTACAAATATACATCTAAAACGACAGATGAAGAGAAAACATCTACTAAGAAAGCTCTTCTTAACAAAGACTTCCGCCAAGCCTTGAACTTTGCCTTTGACCGTACAGGTTATTCTGCTCAAGTTAACGGTAAAGAAGGTGCTCCTCTCGCAGTTCGTAATTTATTTGTGAAACCAGACTTTGTGACTGCAGGCGAAAAAACTTTCGGTGACTTGGTTGCTGAAAAAGTTAAGACTTATGGAGATGAGTGGAAAGATGTAAACTTTGCTGATGGTCAAGACGGTCTCTTTAACGCTGACAAAGCTAAAGCAGAATTTGCTAAAGCTAAAACTGCTCTGGAAGCAGAAGGTGTGAAATTCCCTATCCACTTGGATGTTCCAGTAGACCAAACCTCTAAAAACTTTGTCGCACGGATTCAGTCGTTCAAACAATCAGTTGAAAAAGTTTTAGGCGAAGAAAATGTTGTCATCGATATTCAACAAATTTCTAAAGATGAATTCTTTAATGCGACTTATTATGCTGCTAATGCGGCAGCTGAGGATTGGGATCTTTCAGGTGCGGTTGGATGGAATCCTGACTATGAAGATCCATCAACTTACCTTGATATCCTTAAATCAACTAATAGTGAGCAAACGAAAACTTATATGGGGTATGATGACCCATCAAATGCAGCTGCAGCTAAAGTTGGTGTGAAAGATTACGATAAATTGCTTGATGAAGCTGGAAAAGAAACAAGTGATCTTAACAAACGTTATGAAAAATATGCTGCTGCTCAAGCTTGGTTGACAGACAGTTCACTCTTCTTACCAGCTATGTCTTCTAGTGGTGCTGCACCATTCATTTCTCGTGTTGTACCATTCTCAGCTTCTTATAGCCAATCTGGAGACAAAGGTTCAAATCTCTACTTCAAATATATTCAGTTACAAGACAAAGTTGTAACAAAGGCTGATTATGAACAAGCTCGTGAGAAATGGATTAAAGAGAAAAAAGAATCAAACGAAAAAGTTCAAAAAGAATTGACTAAACACGTTAAATAAATAACTCTCAAGGGAACTTTCTCTCCATGAGGAGAAGGTTCTTTTGGGATTTAAAAAGGAAACGATATGAAGAAATATATTTTTATGCGTGTCTTGCGGTCATTGGTTTCTATCTTCTTAGTAACAACCTTGACTTACACGATTATCTATACAATGGTTCCTCGAAAATTGATTTTCAAACAGGATACCAACTATAACAAGATTGCGACAACTGCTGATAAGCGTGATAACTATGAGAACACTGTTTATGAGCGTATGGGCTATATCGAGTACTACGATACCAAGGAATTGCAAGAAAAAGCCAGCCAGATGGATGCCTCTGTAACAGTTGAAGCTAATGACACCAACAAGGCTATCTATGAAAAATACATCAAACAAATCGGTCATGGTTGGACCTTGGGAGAATTTACTGAAAGTGGCCAATTCTACGCTACTCGTGAAATCCCAATTTTTGAACGTGTTTTTCACTTCTATGCTAACTTGATTGATATTGACCATACAAATAAAATTCAAGACCCTGAAAATCCAGACTTGAAACGTTATCTTCGTTTTGAAAACGATCCAGCTATCGGATGGTCATTGGTCGGTTCAGGTACTAAACACAAATATCTCTTGTACTTCAACAGTCAGTTCCCATTTGTGCATCAAAACTTTGTGAACATCAATTTAGGTGACTCTTATCCAACCTATGCTAATAGCCCTGTTTTACAGGTTATTACTCAAGGACAAGGACAAACAAAAACATCTCAAGTTCAGTTCCCAACAGGTAAGAAAACTTCTTCTGTAAATATTTACTCAAGAACCTATAAATCACCTAGTCAGGCTGATTCTCGTGAAGTAGCAAACTACGGAAAAGATGATCCTTATACAGCTACAGAAAGTAACTACCAATATCCTTCAATGATTGCCAGCTCTGCTGTTGTTGGATTGATCGGTTTGGTGATTTCTTATGCGATTGCCGTGCCACTTGGTTCAGCTATGGCTCGCTTCAAGAATACTTGGATTGATAGCTTCTCAACAGGGTTTTTGACCTTCTTGATGGCCCTTCCAACCATTGCTTTGGTTTACATTGTTCGTTTGATTGGATCATCAATTGGTCTTCCAGATTCATTCCCTATTTTGGGTGCTGGAGATTGGCGTTCGTATGTTTTACCAGCAGTTATCCTTGGTTTATTGGGTGCTCCTGGTACAGCTATTTGGATTCGTCGTTACATGATTGACTTGCAATCACAGGACTTTGTTCGTTTTGCTCGTGCAAAAGGTTTGTCTGAAAAAGAAATTTCAAACAAACACATCTTTAAAAATGCCATGGTTCCGCTAGTTTCAGGAATTCCTGGTGCTGTTATCGGGGTTATCGGTGGTGCAACCCTTACTGAAACAGTCTTCGCCTTCCCAGGTATGGGTAAAATGTTGATTGACTCTGTAAAAGCATCTAATAACTCTATGGTCGTTGGTCTTGTCTTCATCTTTACATGTATTTCTATCTTCTCACTTCTTTTGGGAGATATTTGGATGACGATTATTGACCCACGTATTAAATTGACTGAGAAAGGAGGCAAATAATGTCTACAATCGATAAAGAAAAATTTCAGTTTGTAAAACGTGACGATTTTGCCTCTGAAGCCATTGATGCGCCAGCTTATTCATACTGGGGTTCAGTGTTTAGACAATTTATGAAGAAAAAATCAACTGTAGTCATGTTGGGAATCTTGCTAGCCATCATTTTGATGAGTTTCATCTACCCAATGTTTTCTAAGTTTGATTTCAATGATGTCAGTAAGGTAAACGACTTTAGTGCTCGTTATATCAAGCCAAATGCTGAGCATTGGTTCGGTACTGACAGTAACGGTAAATCGCTCTTTGACGGTGTCTGGTTCGGAGCTCGTAACTCTATCCTCATTTCTGTGATTGCGACAGTGATTAACTTGGTTATCGGTGTTTTTGTCGGTGGTATTTGGGGAATTTCAAAATCAGTTGACCGCGTGATGATGGAAGTTTACAACGTCATCTCAAACATCCCATCTCTTTTGATTGTCATTGTCTTGACTTACTCAATCGGAGCTGGATTCTGGAATCTGATTTTCGCCATGAGTGTAACAACATGGATTGGAATTGCCTTCATGATTCGTGTGCAAATCTTGCGTTACCGTGACTTGGAATACAACTTGGCGTCACGTACTCTGGGAACACCAACCTTGAAGATTGTTGCCAAAAATATCATGCCTCAATTGGTATCTGTTATTGTGACAACCATGACTCAAATGCTTCCAAGCTTTATCTCATACGAAGCCTTCTTGTCATTCTTCGGTCTTGGATTACCAATTACAGTGCCAAGTTTGGGTCGTTTGATTTCAGATTATTCACAAAACGTAACAACTAATGCTTACTTGTTCTGGATTCCATTGACAACTCTTGTCTTGGTATCCTTGTCCCTTTTCGTAGTTGGTCAAAACTTAGCGGATGCTAGTGATCCACGTACACATAGATAGGAGTAGAAATGACAAAAGAAAAAAATGTAATTTTGACTGCTCGCGATATTGTCGTGGAATTTGACGTTCGTGACAAAGTATTGACAGCCATTCGCGGCGTTTCCCTTGAACTAGTTGAAGGAGAAGTATTAGCCCTGGTAGGTGAGTCAGGATCAGGAAAATCTGTTTTGACAAAGACCTTCACAGGTATGCTTGAAGAAAATGGTCGCATTGCCCAAGGAAGTATTGACTACCGTGGTCAAGACTTGACAGCCTTGTCTTCTCACAAGGATTGGGAACAAATTCGTGGTGCTAAGATTGCGACTATCTTCCAGGACCCAATGACTAGTTTGGACCCAATTAAAACAATTGGTAGTCAGATTACAGAAGTTATTGTAAAACACCAAGGCAAAACAGCTAAAGAAGCGAAAGAATTGGCGATTGACTACATGAATAAGGTTGGGATTCCAGATGCAGATAGACGTTTTGATGAATACCCATTCCAATATTCTGGAGGGATGCGTCAACGTATCGTTATTGCTATTGCCCTTGCCTGCCGACCTGATGTCTTGATCTGTGATGAGCCAACAACTGCCTTGGATGTAACCATCCAAGCACAGATTATTGATTTGCTAAAATCTTTACAAAACGAGTACCATTTCACAACAATCTTTATCACCCACGACCTTGGTGTGGTAGCAAGTATTGCAGATAAGGTAGCAGTTATGTATGCAGGAGAAATCGTTGAGTATGGAACTGTTGAGGAAGTCTTCTATGACCCTCGCCATCCATATACATGGAGTCTCTTGTCTAGCTTGCCTCAGCTTGCTGATGATAAAGGGGATCTTTACTCAATCCCAGGAACACCTCCGTCACTTTATACTGACTTGAAAGGGGATGCCTTTGCCTTGCGTTCAGACTATGCAATGCAGATTGACTTCGAACAAAAAGCTCCTCAATTCTCAGTATCAGAGACGCATTGGGCTAAAACTTGGCTTCTTCATGAGGATGCTCCAAAAGTAGAAAAACCAGCTGTGATTGCAAATCTTCACGATAAGATCCGTGATAAAATGGGATTTGCCCATCTGGCAGACTAGGAGGAAGGAAATGTCTGAAAAATTAGTAGAAATCAAAGATTTAGAAATTTCCTTCGGTGAAGGAAGTAAGAAGTTTGTCGCAGTTAAAAATGCTAACTTCTTTATCAACAAGGGAGAAACTTTCTCGCTTGTAGGTGAGTCAGGTAGTGGGAAAACAACTATTGGTCGTGCTATCATCGGTCTCAATGATACAAGTAATGGAGATATCATTTTTGAAGGTCAAAAGATTAATGGTAAGAAATCGCGTGAACAAGCTGCAGAGTTGATTCGTCGTATCCAGATGATTTTTCAAGACCCTGCCGCAAGTTTGAATGAACGTGCGACTGTTGATTATATTATTTCAGAAGGTCTTTACAATCACCATCTGTTCAAGGATGAAGAAGAACGTAAAGAGAAGGTTAAAAATATTATCCGTGAAGTGGGTCTTCTTGCTGAGCACTTGACTCGTTACCCTCATGAGTTTTCAGGTGGTCAACGTCAACGTATCGGTATCGCCCGTGCCTTGGTCATGCAACCAGACTTTGTTATTGCAGATGAGCCAATTTCGGCCTTGGACGTTTCTGTACGTGCCCAAGTCTTGAACTTGCTCAAAAAATTCCAAAAAGAACTTGGTTTGACTTATCTCTTTATCGCCCATGACTTGTCGGTTGTTCGCTTTATTTCAGATCGTATCGCAGTTATTTACAAGGGTGTTATTGTAGAGGTTGCAGAAACAGAAGAATTGTTTAACAATCCAATTCACCCATATACTCAAGCCTTGCTTTCAGCGGTACCAATTCCAGATCCAATCTTGGAACGTAAGAAGGTCTTGAAAGTATATGATCCAGATCAACATGATTATGAGACAGATAAGCCATCTATGGTAGAAATCCGTCCAGGTCACTATGTTTGGGCTAACCAAGCCGAATTGGCGCGTTACCAACAAGGGTTAAACTAATAATGGTTTTATAATTTCCATGTCAACTTTTATGGAAATTATAAACCTTTTTTTGTTGGACTGATTTGAAAGTCTTTGAAAGCTCCTTGAAAGAATTTTCGAAAAATTTTAAAAAATTCTGAAATATTCTTGACAGGTGATGAAAAAGGTGGTAAGATAGGAAACATCAAAAAAGAAAGCAGAAAAAGAAATGAATAAGAGACAAGCTGTAATTATGAATCAAAACTTTTACTTTAGCTACTTTAGATAGTGTTTGTAGACATGTCACCATGGATGCAAACAGTTCAAGCAATTTGTTTGTATCTATGTGGCTAAGATTTTTAATTGTGGTCCATATAGATGAATATCTAAATGGACTAGCTAAGTTGTAACTTGTTAGATTATTTCAAGCATCCGTTTAGATAGTATCTAGGCGGTTTTTTGTTTTATCTTTTCTGAGAAGGAGTTTCATTATGAAAGTTGTTCGAAAATTACTAGCACCCCTCTTGGTAGTGGGGATCCTCTTGACCTCTCTGATTAGTTTGCATCAGTTGAAGGCAGATAAGAAAAAAGATGTGTTTCGTATCGGTATTTCGCAGTTTATTACCCACCAGTCCCTAGACGCTACTAGAGAAGGTTTTGTGGATGAGCTGGCCAAGCAAGGCTATATTGAGGGGAAAAATATCGAGATTGATTTGCAAAATGCACAGGGAGAACAAAGAAATCTAAAAACGATTTCCCAGCAACTAGCAGAATCTAGTGATGTCGTTCTAGCCATCGCAACGCCTTCTGCTCAGAGCTTGGCTAATACAACACAAACGACACCGGTTATCTTTTCAGCTGTAACAGATCCTGTCAGTGCCAAGTTGGTTGAGTCAAGAGAACATCCGGGGGGAAATGTAACTGGAACAAGTGATCAGTCATCAGATGCTATCTCAACCCAAATCAATTTGATAAAGAAAGTGTTGCCAAAAGCTAAAACAATTGGAATCCTCTATACTCAGAGCGAGCCAAACTCAGTTGTCCAAAAGGATGAAGCTAAGCGACTTCTGGAAGAAAAAGGCTTTACCGTTGTTGAAAAAACAATCTTGGACAGTAACAATGTCAAGGCGGCAGCAGAGAGTTTGATGGCAGAAGTGGATATGGTTTTTGTACCAACGGACAATATCATTTCGTCAACCATGGAAACAGTTAAGCAGGTTTCTATTAAACACAAGGTTCCAGTATTCGGTGGCTCAACGGAAATGATTGCGGTTGGTGGTTTGTATAACTACGGTACCAATTATGAAGAATTGGGACGGCAGACAGCCCGCATGTTGATTCGTGTCTTAAAAGGTGAGAAACCAGAAAATATAGCAGTTGAGTTGCCTGAAAAACTGGAATTGCATACCAATCAAGAAATGGCAGATGCATTGGGAATTGATATTAGTAAGTTAGAAGGCAAGGAATAAGGAGGTTTGAGATGAATTTTGTATTATCTAGTTTATCAGAAGGTTTGTTGTGGTCGATTATGGCGATTGGGGTCTACTTGACTTTCCGTATTTTGGATATTGCGGATATGACTGCTGAAGGAGCCTTTCCACTGGGGGCTGCTGTCGTCGTATCTCAGATACAGGCAGGGACAAATCCTTGGATTGCGACTTTACTTGCTTTGTTTGCAGGTATGGTAGCAGGTCTAGTATCAGGAATGCTCCACACCAAGATGAAAATTCCAGCTCTCTTGACAGGTATTGTGACCTTGACAGGGCTTTATTCAATCAATATTAAAATCATGGGAAGCGTGCCTAATCTTTCCTTGGGAGATTCTGCAACCGTCTTTAAACAATTGGCGAGCTTGGGGCTGACAACTGAAGAAGCTGTTTTCTCACTTAGTTTGGCCTGTCTCTTACTTGTTTGTTTGGTCTTGACTCTTTTGATGAAGACAGAGATTGGCTTGGTCTTGCGTTCGACTGGGGACAATATTCCGATGAGTGAGGCCAATGGGGTTAATGTAGACACCATGAAGATTGTTGGTTACATGATTTCAAACGGCTTGATTGCCTTATGTGGTTCCTTGTTTGCCCAAAATGATGGATTTTCAGATGTGACTTCTGGGACAGGAACCATTGTTGTTGGTTTGAGTGCAGTTATTATTGCGGAAGTTTTGATACACGACTTGACCATTGGAAGTCGCTTATTATCCATCGGAATCGGTGCTATTGTTTACCGTTTGATTATTTTAAATATCTATGAAATTCCAAATCTAGATCAAAACCTAGTTCGTCTCTTTAATGCAATCTTGTTAGCCTTAGTTTTATTTGCACCAGAATTGCAAAAGAGATTAAAGATTCGTGGTCTGAAATTGAGAAATGAATAGGAGGAGAAAGTTATGGCAAGTTTGTTAACACTTGAAAATATTCACAAAACATTTGAAGCAGGGACGGTCAATGAGAACCATGTCCTCAAAGGATTAGATTTAGAGGTTGAAGAGGGAGATTTTATCTCTGTGATTGGTGGAAATGGGGCAGGCAAATCCACTTTGATGAATATCTTGGCTGGCAATCTATCGGTGGACGAAGGGGACCTTTTATTGGCAGGCAAATCCATTAAAAATCTGAGTGTCAGAAAGAGAGCCAAGGATATTGCCCGTGTTTTTCAAGATCCTAAGATGGGAACAGCTTCTCGTTTGACGATTGAGGAGAATATGGCTATTGCCTTAAGACGTGGGCAGAAGAGAGGGCTTGGCTGGGGCGTAAAGGAGAAGGATAGGATCCAGTTCCAAGAGGCCTTGAAAGAGTTGAATATTGGCCTTGAAAACCGCTTGAAAGTAGATACTCAATATCTCTCAGGAGGACAAAGACAGGCCTTGACCCTAGTCATGGCAGCTCTGGTAAAACCCAAACTTTTGCTTTTGGATGAACATACTGCGGCACTTGACCCGAAAACTAGTCAAATGGTGATGGATTTGACGCAAAAGATTGTGGAACACCATCAGTTGACGACTTTGATGATTACCCACGATATGAACCATGCGATTGAGTACGGAAATCGTCTCATTATGCTCTATCAAGGCAAGATAGTGGTGGATGTCAAGGGAGAGGAGAAAAAGCATCTGACAGTTGAAGATCTCATGCATCTCTTCCAGAAAAATAGTGGTCAAAGTCTAGTCAGTGATGAATTGGTTTTGGGATAAAGAAAAAGGCTGAGATCTAGTGTCTCAGTCTTTTATTTCTTACGTTTTGCAAAATCTACAAATAGAAATTCTCGTGGAACACCTTATATTTATATGGGGGAGGAAATCGGGATGATTGACCCAGACTATGATTCGATGGCTGATTATGTGGATGTCGAATCGATCAATGCTTATCAGATGCTCTTAGAGGAAGGGAAGAGTCAGGAAGAAGCCTTCCTGATTATTCAGGCTAAGTCGCGTGATAATTCACGAATTCCCATGCAGTGGGATTCTTCGGAAAATGCAGGATTTACAGTAGGCACACCTTGGCTCAAGGCAGGAAAATCCTACCCTCACATCAATGTAGAAAATGAAATCCAAGGCCCGATTTTCACCTTCTACCAAGACTTGATTCGACTTCGTAAAGAAATGCCTATCATATCAGAAGGAAGTTACAAACCAGTTTTTGAAGATAGCAAACAAGTCTATACTTTTGAACGCCAGTATGAGGATCAAAAGTTACTAGTACTCAATAATTTTTATGCCACAGAAGTGGAAATCGATTTACCCGCAGCCTACCAAAATAGACAGATTTTGCTTTCAAACTATGAAGATGCAGAAGTGTCTGAAAAAATTCTACTCAAACCCTATCAAACACTAGCTATTTATGTAAATTAAACTCAGTAAGGAGCCCTCTTTTGCAGAAAAGCAGGGTTCTTTTTGCTGTTTATTCCATCCCTGAAAGCGTAAAACAAACTAGTCAGGGTGGCTAGTTTGTGGTATAATGAAAGGGACTCAAAAAGAAACAGGAGAAAAATGATGGATTTACTTTTAGCAATTGTATTGATTGTGCTAGCTTTTCTAGGAGGAGCTCTTGGAGGAATGTACTTGGTTCGTAAGCAAATTGAAAAAGAATTCGCTGACAACCCACGTTTGAATGCTGAAGCAGTTCGTACTCTTTTGAGTGCAAATGGTCAAAAACCAAGCGAAGCCAAGGTGCAACAAGTGTACCACCAAATCATCCGCCAACAAAAAGCAGCCCTTGCTAACAATAAAAAGAAAAAATAAATAAGGAAAAGTCTGGGATGAAAATTCCAGACTTCTCACTATGTTGGCTATGGTTTAGGGATGAGACTTTTTCCTTGCATTCTATTGATATTTGATTATGATTAAGAGAGATAGTTGTTGATTAGGCTGTCATTCGGTTCATAAAGATAAATAATCATAATGAACTATCAATCAGAAAAAAGACTAGAAAGAAGACTGTATGGATAATCGACCAATTGGTTTTTTGGATTCGGGTGTCGGGGGCTTGACCGTTGTGCGCGAGCTCATGCGCCAGCTTCCCCATGAAGAAATCGTCTATATTGGAGATTCGGCGCGGGCGCCCTATGGTCCCCGTCCTGCTGAGCAAATTCGTGAATATACTTGGCAGTTGGTCAACTTTCTCTTGACCAAGGATGTCAAAATGATTGTCATTGCTTGTAATACTGCGACTGCGGTCGTCTGGGAAGAAATCAAGGCTCAACTAGACATTCCCGTCCTAGGTGTGATTTTGCCAGGAGCTTCGGCAGCTATCAAGTCCAGCCAAGGTGGGAAAATCGGAGTGATTGGAACGCCCATGACGGTCCAATCAGACATCTACCGTCAGAAAATCCATGATTTGGATCCGGACTTACAGGTGGAGAGTTTGGCCTGTCCCAAGTTTGCTCCCTTGGTGGAGTCAGGTGCCCTGTCAACCAGTGTCACCAAGAAAGTGGTATATGAAACCCTGCGTTCCTTGGTTGGAAAGGTGGATAGCCTGATTTTGGGTTGTACCCATTATCCACTGCTCAGACCTATTATTCAAAATGTCATGGGGCCAAAAGTTCAGCTCATCGATAGTGGAGCAGAGTGCGTACGGGACATCTCAGTCTTACTCAATTATTTTGAAATCAATCGTGGTCGCGATGCTGGACCACTCCATCACCGTTTTTACACAACAGCCAGCAGCCAAAGTTTTGCACAAATTGGTGAAGAATGGCTTGAAAAAGAGATTCATGTGGAGCATGTAGAATTATGACAAATAAAATTTATGAATACAAGGATGACCAGGACTGGTATGTCGGCTCATATAGTATTTTTGGTGGTGTCCGGACATTGACTGATGAAGACTTGGATTTTCCTCTATTTGAGTTTGCCCAAAGATTTCGAGATGAGGAACAAGGTTTTCCTATTTCTGTGATTGTTTTACGCTATGGTTCTCTCTACCGTTTATTGTCTTTTGTGGTAGATATCCTCAACCAAGAAATGGGACGAAATCTGGAAGTCATCCAACGTCAGGGAGCTTTTCTCTTGATTGAAAATGGGCAACTCCTGCATGTAGCATTGCCTAAAGAAGGGGTCAATGTTCATGATTTCTTTGAGACAAGCAAGGTCAGAGAAACCTTATTGATTGCGACTCGTAACGAAGGCAAGACCAAAGAGTTCCGAGCTATCTTTGATAAGTTAGGCTACGATGTGGAAAATCTTAATGACTATCCTGACCTGCCTGAAGTAGCAGAAACAGGCATGACCTTTGAAGAAAATGCGCGCCTCAAGGCAGAAACCATTTCTCAATTAACGGGCAAGATGGTTTTGGCAGATGACTCTGGTCTCAAAGTCGATGTCCTTGGTGGCTTGCCAGGTGTCTGGTCAGCTCGTTTCGCAGGAGTGGGAGCTACTGACCGTGAAAACAATGCCAAACTCTTGCACGAATTGGCCATGGTCTTTGAACTCAAGGACCGCTCGGCTCAATTCCATACAACCCTAGTCGTAGCCAGCCCAAACAAGGAAAGCTTGGTTGTTGAAGCAGACTGGCCTGGCTACATTAACTTTGAACCTAAGGGTGAAAATGGCTTCGGCTATGACCCTCTCTTCCTTGTAGGAGAGACAGGCAAGTCCTCAGCTGAATTAACCCTTGAAGAAAAAAATAGTCAATCTCACCGTGCCTTAGCCGTTAAGAAACTTTTGGAGGTATTTCCATCATGGCAAAGCAAACTATCATTGTAATGAGCGATTCCCATGGCGATAGCTTGATTGTGGAAGAAATCCGTGATCGCTATGTGGGCAAAGTTGATGCCGTTTTTCATAATGGCGATTCTGAACTGCGTCCAGATTCTCCCCTTTGGGAGGGCATCCGCGTTGTTAAAGGGAACATGGACTTTTACGCCGGCTACCCAGAACGTTTGGTGACTGAGCTTGGTTCGACCAAGATTATCCAAACCCATGGTCACTTGTTTGACATCAATTTCAACTTTCAAAAGTTGGACTACTGGGCTCAGGAAGAAAATGCTGATATCTGCCTTTATGGTCACTTGCATGTGCCAAGCGCTTGGATGGAAGGCAAGACCCTCTTTCTAAATCCAGGTTCCATCAGTCAACCACGCGGGACCATAAGAGAATGTCTCTATGCTCGTGTGGAGATTGATGACAGTTATTTCAAAGTGGACTTTTTGACACGAGACCATGAGGTGTATCCGGGCTTGTCCAAGGAGTTTAGCCGATGATTGCCAAGGAGTTTGAGACTTTCTTGTTGGGGCAAGAAGAAACTTTTTTGACCCCTGCTGAAAATCTAGCTGTGTTGATTGATACCCACAATGCAGATCACGCGACCCTCTTGCTCAGTCAGATGACCTATACCCGTGTTCCTGTTGTGACAGATGAAAAACAGTTTGTTGGGACGATTGGGCTCAGAGATATTATGGCTTACCAGATGGAGCATGACTTGAGTCAAGAAATCATGGCAGATACGGATATTGTTCTTATGACGAGAACGGACGTAGCGGTCGTCTCGCCTGATTTTACTATTACGGAGGTCTTGCACAAGCTGGTAGATGAGTCCTTCTTGCCGGTTGTGGATGCGTCAGGGATTTTTCAAGGAATTATCACGCGTAAGTCTATCCTCAAGGCTGTCAATGCCCTCTTGCATGACTTTAGTAAGGAATATGAGATTCGATGCAAATGAGAGACAGGATTTCAGCCTTTTTAGAGGAAAAGCAGGGTCTGTCTGCCAATTCCAAGCAGTCCTATAAGTATGATTTAGAACAGTTTTTAGATTTGGTAGGCGAGCGGATTTCGGAGACCAGTCTCAAGATTTACCAAGCCCAGCTAGCCAATCTAAAAATCAGCGCCCAGAAGCGAAAGATTTCGGCCTGTAATCAATTTCTCTACTTTCTCTATCAAAAAGAAGAAGTGGATAGCTTTTATCGTTTGGAATTAGCCAAACAAGCTGAAAAGAAGACCGCAAAGCCAGAATTGTTAGACCTAGACTCTTTTTGGCAGGAAAGTAATTATCCAGAGGGGCGTTTACTGGCTCTACTTATCTTGGAAATGGGGCTCTTGCCGAGTGAGATTTTAGCCCTTAAGGTTGCAGATATCAATCTGGATTTTCAAGTGTTGAGAATTCAGAAGGCTTCCCAACAGAGGATTGTAACTATTCCCACGACCTTGCTTTTAGAATTGGAACCCTTGATGGGGCAGACCTATCTCTTTGAAAGGTCAGGGAAAGCCTATTCTCGTCAATGGGCCTTTCGTCAGCTAGAGTCCTTTGTCAAGGAGAAAGGTTTCTCAACCTTATCCGCCCAAGCCTTGCGGGAACAGTTCATTCTAAGACAGATAGAAAAGAAGGTCGATTTGTACGAAATTGCAAAAAAATTAGGATTAAAAACAGTCCTGACCTTAGAAAAATATAGATAATGGATATTAAACTAAAAGATTTTGAAGGGCCCTTGGACTTGCTTTTGCACCTGGTTTCTAAGTATCAGATGGATATCTACGATGTGCCCATTACGGAGGTTATCGAACAGTATCTAGCTTATGTCTCAACTCTGCAGGCCATGCGTCTGGAAGTGACGGGCGAGTACATGGTTATGGCCAGTCAGCTCATGCTGATCAAGAGCCGCAAGCTTCTTCCAAAGGTGGCAGAAGTGACAGACTTGGAGGATGACCTAGAGCAGGATCTTCTCTCTCAAATCGAAGAATACCGCAAATTCAAGCTCTTGGGTGAGCACTTGGAAGCCAAGCACCAAGATCGGGCCCAGTATTATTCCAAAGCGCCGACAGAGTTGATTTACGAAGATGCGGAGCTCGTGCATGACAAGACGACCATTGACCTCTTCTTGGCTTTTTCAAATATCCTAGCCAAGAAAAAAGAGGAGTTTGAACAGAATCATACGACTATCCTGCGGGATGAGTATAAGATTGAGGACATGATGGTTATCGTGAAAGAGTCCTTGGCTGGACGAGACCAATTGTGCTTGCAGGATTTGTTCAAGGAAGCCCAGAATGTCCAAGAGGTCATCACCCTCTTTTTAGCAACCCTAGAGTTAATCAAAACCCAGGAACTAATCCTCGTGCAAGAGGAGAGTTTCGGAGATATCTATCTCATGGAAAAGAAGGAAGAAAGTCAAGTAGCCCAAAGCTAGACTTGATAGAGAGGAAAGATGAGTACTTTAGCAAAAATAGAAGCGCTCTTGTTTGTAGCGGGTGAAGATGGGATTCGGGTCCGCCAGTTAGCTGAACTCCTCTCTCTGCCACCGACAGGCATCCAACAGAGTTTAGAAAAATTATCCCAGAAGTATGAAAAGGCCCCAGATTCCAGTTTGGCTCTGATTGAGACAGGGGGTGCTTATAGATTGGTGACCAAGCCTCAGTTTTCAGAGATTTTGAAGGACTATTCTAAAGCGCCCATCAACCAGAGTTTATCTCGGGCTGCCCTTGAGACCTTGTCCATCATTGCTTACAAACAGCCCATCACACGGATAGAGATTGATGCCATCCGTGGGGTCAATTCGAGTGGGGCTTTGGCAAAGTTGCAGGCATTTGATTTGATACGAGAAGACGGGAAAAAAGAAGTGTTGGGTCGTCCCAACCTCTATGTGACTACAGATTATTTCCTAGATTACATGGGGATAAATCATTTGGAAGAATTACCAGTGATTGATGAGCTTGAGATTCAAGCCCAAGAAAGCCAATTATTTGGTGAAAGGATAGAAGAAGATGAGAATCAATAAGTATATTGCCCACGCAGGTGTGGCCAGTAGGAGAAAAGCAGAAGAGTTGATCAAGCAAGGATTGGTGACGGTTAACGGCCAAGTGGTGCGTGAACTCGCAACGACCATCAAGTCAGGCGACAAGGTCGAAGTTGAAGGTCAACCTATCTACAATGAAGAAAAGGTCTACTATCTGCTTAACAAACCACGCGGTGTCATTTCCAGTGTGACAGATGACAAGGGCCGCAAGACGGTTGTCGACCTCTTGCCCAATGTCAAAGAGCGCATCTACCCTGTAGGTCGTTTGGACTGGGATACATCAGGAGTTTTGATTTTGACCAATGATGGAGACTTTACGGATGAAATGATTCACCCCCGTAATGAAATTGATAAGGTCTATGTCGCGCGTGTTAAAGGTGTGGCCAATAAGGACAATCTCCGCCCCTTGACCCGTGGACTTGAGATTGATGGCAAGAAAACCAAGCCAGCTGTTTATGAAATTCTCAAAGTGGACCCAGTTAAAAATCGCTCTGTGGTGCAGTTGACTATCCATGAAGGGCGTAACCATCAGGTTAAAAAAATGTTTGAAGCTGTTGGTCTTCAAGTGGACAAGTTGTCGCGTACACGTTTTGGGCACCTAGACTTGACAGGCCTTCGTCCAGGTGAATCCCGTCGTCTGAATAAAAAAGAAATCAGCCAACTACACACCATGGCTGTAACCAAGAAATAATGAAACGAATCTTAATAGCGCCAGTACGCTTTTACCAACGTTTTATCTCGCCAGCCTTTCCACCCTCTTGTCGCTTTGAGCCGACTTGTTCCAACTATATGATTCAGGCTATTGAAAAACATGGCTTTAAGGGTGTCTTGATGGGTTTGGCTCGGATTTTACGTTGTCATCCCTGGTCTAAAACAGGCAAGGACCCCGTCCCAGACCATTTTTCCCTCAAACGGAATCAAGAAGAAAAATGAGGCTAGGTAAAAATATTTTAGTGAAATGATAAAAACGCATCCTATCAGGTTTGAGTGAACTTGTACTGACCCCAAAAAGTTAGACAATTAATTTATCCAAAGGATTTAGTTCTGTATTGCACAGGGCTAAGTCCTTTTAGTTTTACCTTAATTCGTTTATTGTTGTAGTAATCAATATAGTCTACAATGGCTTGTTCCAATTGCTTAAGCGACTGAAATGACTTCTCATAACCATAAAACATCTCCGATTTCAGAATGCCAAAGAAGGACTCCATCATACCATTGTCCGCGCTGTTACCTTTACGTGACATGGATGCTTGAACTCCCTTACTCTCTAGGAACCGATGATAAGAATCGTGTTGGTATTGCCAGCCTTGGTCACTATGGAGAATCGTATTCTCATAGTGCTTCTCTGTGAATGCCTGTTTTAACATGCTCTTCACTTGTTCCAAGTTCGGTGAAGTAGACAGATGATAAGCGATGATTTCGCTGTTGAAACCATCTAAAACTGGTGATAAGTAAAGCTTTTGAGTACTTGCTGGAATGGCAAATTCTGTCACATCTGTGTAGCACTTTTCCATTGGTTTAGAACCTTCAAATTGACGTTGAATAAGGTTATCTGCCTTCTTGCCAACGTCTCCTTTATGAGAAGAATATTTTCGTTTCTGTCGCATTTTAGCTTGTAAATTGAGTACTTTCATCAAGCGTTGAACTCTTTTATGATTTACCAGATAACCACGATTTCTTAGTTCTAAATGAATCCGACGATAACCATAATTTTCCTTGTGTTCGGTAAAAATAGCTTGAATTTCAGCTTTAAGCTTTTGATCCTTATCTGGTTTGTCTAGCTGTTTCAAATGATAGTAGTAGGTCGAACGAGCGAGTTTAATGGTTTTTAGAAGAATATCTAACGAAAACTCAGTCATTAATTCTTGAACAATTTCTGTCTTTCTTCTTTCTCTTTTTCCTCCTTCAAGCGGAGTTCTCTCAACTTTTTTAGGACAGCATTCTCCGCTCTCAGGTACTCATTTTCTGCTTGAAGACGTTCTAATTCTGTCCTCTCTTCAGGTCTCGTTTTTGGCTTACGTCCCATTTTAGGTATTCTCCCTCTTGTTTTCTCAACAATAGTATACCCGTTTTTCTTGTATTGTGCTAGCCAATTAAGAAGTATCGTACGACTTGGGAGGCCGTATTCAAGAGAAACTCTATCTTTAGTCCAGCCTTCATGTAAGACTTTATGAATCATTTCTTGTTTGAAATCAGGAGAATAGTAACGATTTTTTCCTTTTTTAACGAACTCTATTCCGTAACGATCAATCAATTTAATCATGTACCTAATATTAGAATTGTTTATCCCAAATTTATTTGAAAGCTTCTCTAAGCTATATCCTTGTTTTCTAAGTTCATAGATCTGAACTTTATCATCATAAGTTAATTTCATAATAAAAATACCCCAAAAGTTAGATTTTTTCTGTCTAACTTTTGGGGTGCAGTTCAACTTGATAGGATGCGTTTTATCATGTAAAGATGTGATTGAGTTTAAAGTAGCTTATTTCAAGGCTTTTTGTGCGTCTTCAATCATGAGTTTTGTTGATTCAAGTCCGCCTCCGCTTAGATACCAGAGGTCTGGTGTTAGTTGGATAATTTTACCATTTTTAGCTGCAGGTGTTTCAGCAATGAGGGCATTTTCTAGGACGCCATCGTTGCTTGAGTTGTCACCACCGATAGCAAGGGTACGGTTGATGACAAAGAGGATGTCAGGATTGATTTCTTTGACACTTTCAAAGCTGACTTCTTGTCCGTGGCGAGAATCTTCAAATTGAGTATCAGTTGGCTTGAATTTCAAAGTTTGATACAAGAAAGAGAAACGAGATTGGGCACCAAAGGCAGCCATTTTTCCTTCGTTGAGGAGGATAGCCAGGGCTTTTTTGTCAGAACTTTCGTTTTTAGTAGCGACTTCTTGGATACTCTTGTCTAGCTTGGCCAATTCTTCCTTGGCTTTCTGTGTGCCAGTTTCACCAAAGGCGCCTGCTAAGGATTCAATGTTGGTCTTAGTAGAAGTCCAGTAGTCGTCCTTGCTTGCTTGGAAGAGAACAGTCGGAGCGATTTCTTTGAATTTATCAACAAATTTTTGGGTACGTGGTGAAGCGATAATCAAATCTGGTTCAAGAGCAGCAATGGCTTCTAGGTCTGGCTCAACCATAGAACCAACATTTTTAACTTTTCCAGCTAGGTCTTTTAGGTAAGCCGGAACAGTTTTTGTAGGCATTCCCACGATATTCTTTTCAAAACCTAAAGCGCGAATAGTATCCGCGGCACCGAGGTCAAAGGTCACAATTTTTTCAGGAACCTTTGAAAGTTTGACCTCATCTAGTGAACTTTTAATGGTCACCTCTGTTGGAGCAGAGCTACTTGTCTCCGACTGGCTGGTACTTGAGTTTGTACTACATGCACCAAGTAGGAGCAAGAAACTAGCCATTAGGGCAGTGAGGTAAAGTTTAAGGGATGTTTTCATAATTTCTCCTTTTTAAAATGTGATAACGATTTAGGGAGTCTCTAGGTATTATTGACTAAGAGACTGAAGGTTCTCTAACTTGAGCTTCTATGTTACTAGCTATAGATGCAGATCTTTTTGCCATTGATATCAGCTAGCGTGATGGGAATCTCATAGAGTTGACTGAGCAGATCAGACTGCATGATTTGATTGGTTGTTCCCTTGCTAAAGACTTGGCCGTCCTTGAAGGCGACAATTTCATCTGCATACTGGCTGGCCATGTTGATATCGTGGAGGACGATGATAATGGTCTTGCCGAGTTCCTCCACCAGTCGCTTGAGAATCTGCATCATACTGACACTTTGCTTGATATCGAGATTGTTGAGTGGTTCGTCTAGCAAGATAAAGTCTGTATCCTGGGCCAGTACCATAGCTATAAAGACCCGTTGGAGCTGGCCTCCAGACAGGCTATCGATGTAGCGGTCTTTTAAGTTGGTCAGTTCCAGATAGTCCAGAGTTTCTCGGATTTTTTCCCAATCTTCTGGTCTCAGTCGACCTCGGCTGTAGGGAAAACGTCCAAAACTGACCAGTTCTTCCACCGTCAATTTGGCTTGGTAATTGATCTTCTGCTTTAAGATGGTGAGTTCTTGAGCGAGTTCTTGCGAATTCCAGCTTTCGATTTCACGGCCCTTGATACTGAGAACCCCCTGATCTTTCTTGGTTAGTCTGCTCATAATGGAGAGGAGAGTTGATTTTCCAGCACCATTGGGACCAATAAAGGCTGTCAGTTTCTGAGGACTGACTTTAAGCGAAATGCCTTGCAAAATATCCTGTTTTTGAATGGATTTGTCAATGTTTTCCAGTTTCACTGACGCGCCCTCCTGTATAGTAAGATAAAGAATAAGAGCCCCCCTACACTCTCGATAATCATGCTGATGCGAATTTCCAGTGCAAAGACTCGTTCAATCAGGGCCTGCCCCAAGGTCAAGCTAATAAATCCAATCAGAATAGCCACGATAAAGAGCATCTTGTGCCGATAGTCTTTGACAATCAGGTAGGTGAGGTTGGCCAGCATAAAGCCGAAGAAGGCCATAGGCCCTACCAAGGCAGTGGCCGTTGAAGTTAAAAGCACGATGCCCCAGAGGAGCTCTCTCTGTTCTTTTTCAACATCGAGTCCCAATATCTGAGCTGTTTCTCTTTGTAGGTGCAAGACATCCAGAATGACTGCTTTTCGAAAGAAAAAGATTGTCAAGGCAAGGATGATCAGAGAACCGATGGCTAGGATGGAAGTGTTGAGATGCTGAAAGGAGGCAAAGAGACTGTTCTGCAGTTTATCGTATTCATTTGGATCCATCAGGACCTGAAGGAAGGTACTGATATTTCGAAAGAGACTTCCGAGTGCTAGACAGATCAGCAGGATGAAGACCAGGTCTTGCTTCATCAGTGTCTTCAAGTAACCTTGTAAGGCAAGAAAGAAGAGGGATTGGAGCGGAAGTAAGACTAGGAATTCTAAGATAGGGGACTTACCAAGTTGAAGAAACTTACTTTCAAAAACCAGTAGTAGGGTTTGTAGTAGGACGTAGAAGGATTCGATTCCCAAAATACTAGGTGTCAGGAAGCGATTTTCCGTCAGGGTTTGAAAACTAATGGTTGAAATCCCAGTCGCGATGGCTACCAAGAGATAAACGATAATCTTTTGAGAACGCAACTTCCAAGCAAAGGCAGATAGGTGGGTGATGGGCCAAAAGTAGAGCAGACAAGCTCCGATAGCCAGAATAATGAGAAACCAGAAGAGCTTGGTATGTTTGCTTTTAAACTGCATCTCTTCGTCCTCCTCTCCAGAGAAGTAGGATAAAGACGAGGCTACCGATGATTCCTAGTAGAAGACTGACAGACAACTCATAGGGACGAATCAGAACTCGGGATAGGATATCGCAGGCCAGAACCAGATTGGCACCGACCAGTGCGACCATGAGCTTGGTTTCACTCAGATTATCTCCATAGCGCTTGCGAACAAGATTGGGAACGATAACTCCGAGAAATGGTAAGCCACCCACGGTAATCATGGTGACGCTTGTCGTTAGCGCAACCAGAAAGAGGGCCAGTTTTTCAAGTAGGGAGTAAGAAATCCCCAAACTCTCACTGGTTTCCTTACCCAGATTCATGATGGTAAAGGTTTGGGACAATTTCCAAACGGCAATCAGGATAATGAGGCCTAAGAAGAGCCACTCATACTGATGGGTCTGAATCATGGAGAAGGAACCCTGGGTCCAAGCAGTCATACTCTGAACCAGATTGAAACGGTAGGCGATAACTTCTGTGACAGAACCGATAATTCCACTATAGATGATCCCAATCAGAGGCAACATCCACCTCTCCTTTACAGTAAAAATAGTCATAAAGGCCAGAAAGAAGAGGGTAAATACTATGGATGAAACAAAAGCAAAGAGCATCTTTTGGGTCAGACTAGCCGACGGAAAGACAAAGAGGCTCAGTACCATTCCTAGTTTGGCGGCTTCAGTGGTCCCAACTGTACTCGGAGCAGCAAACTGATTTTGGGTAATGGTCTGCATGAGGAGGCCTGCCATACTCATACTAGAGGCTGTCAGGAGAATGCTAATCGTCCTTGGAAGACGGGACTCTTGAAAGAGGAGCCAAGTTTCATGATCCAGAGCAAAGAGTTTTCCCCATGAAAAATCACTGGTTCCAATGCTAATAGAGAGAAAGACTAGGAGTAAAAGTAAGCCAATTAAATAATGAGAAAGTTTCATACCCCGTCCTTTCATATAGATTTGGTATCGAAAGATACCTGCGGATATTACTGTAACATGATTTCTTTAATCTGTCAATGAATTTTCTGACAATTTAATAAATAAAACAAGGAGAGAGCACTAGGACTTTCTCCTCTGTTTTCCTATTCCAAAATGTTTTTGCCTTCTTTAACACGCCAATGATAATCTGATAAAATAATATCTTCAAGAGAGTAGCTAGCCTTCCAATCAAGATATTTTTTAGCTTTTGATGCGTCTGCTAGGACGCTGGCTGGGTCACCAGCACGGCGAGCAACAATTTCGTGTGGTATTTTTTGATCCAGCAATTCTTCAGCAGTTTTAAAGATTTCTTTGACAGTATAGCCTTTTTCAGTTCCTAAGTTAAAGATTTGAGAAGAACTGTCTTCTTGAAAGAGGTAGTTCATTCCTTTAACATGAGCCTGTGCAAGGTCCAAGACATGAATGTAATCTCGAATACATGAACCATCACGTGTATCGTAGTCATCTCCAAATATTTTCAGGCTATCATTTTGTCCCAATGCAGTCTTGTTGATGTTAGGGATGATGTGAGTTGGATTTTTAACACGCAGGCCGTTTGAAGCATCCATTTCAGCCCCAGCTACATTAAAGTAACGGAAAATGACATATTTCCAATCGTAGCGATTGGCCATCCAGTAAATCATTCGTTCACCCATCAGTTTTGTTTCTGCATAAGGGTTGACAGGGTCAAGCAGGGTATCTTCAGTCGCTGGCTTGTCAATACAGTTATTACCATAGAGAGAAGCAGTTGAAGAGAACATGATTTTTTGAATGCCAACTTCAGATAGGACTTTGAGAACTTGATTCATACCAGCAACATTAGCAGTGAAGTATTTACTTGGATTTTCAATACTTTCGCTCACAACAATTTCACCTGCACAATGCAGAACAGCATCAATTTGATTTTCTTCCAAGTAAGCTTTTAGGGCACTAGCATCATAAACATCCAGTTGTTTAAAGCTAGCACGACTATCCACAGCCGAACGATTTCCTGTAGAGAGATTATCGAGGACATGTACCTGGTAGCCAGCATTTAAAAGAGCTTTAACTGTATGGGAGCCAATGTAGCCAGCTCCACCCGTAACAAGAATTGTTTTGGTCATGATTTTTTCCTTTTCCTAGTTTTCTACTATTTTAAAGAAATAAGAAGGCGAAGTCAACCGTTTTCTGTAAATTTCATGAAAAACTGAACAAATATAGTGTTGAATTGTTTTTTTGTTTGGAAATTAAAGATTGGGTTGCTCTTGGAATATTTCTTAGATTTCACCCAACATGCGAGAGAATACGATCTTTTTCTAAGACACAGCAAGACTAAGATACTAATTTAGAAATCCACCTTCCCACTACCCTTCTCCTATAAAAAGTGGTAAAATGGATGAAAGAAAGAAGGAACTGAAATGACAACATTATTTTCAAAAATCAAAGAAGTAACAGAACTTGCTGCGATCTCAGGTCATGAAGCACCTGTCCGTGCTTATCTTCGTGAAAAGTTGACACCGCACGTGGATGAAGTGGTGACAGATGGCTTGGGTGGTATTTTTGGTATCAAGCATTCAGAAGCTACGGATGCGCCTCGCGTCTTGGTCGCTTCTCATATGGACGAAGTTGGTTTTATGGTCAGCGAGATTAAGCCAGACGGTACCTTCCGTGTCGTAGAAATCGGTGGTTGGAATCCTATGGTAGTCAGCAGCCAACGTTTCAAACTCCTGACTCGTGACGGTCGTGAAATTCCTGTGATTTCGGGTTCTGTCCCTCCACATTTGACTCGTGGAAAGGGTGGACCAACCATGCCAGCCATTGCAGATATCGTCTTTGATGGTGGCTTTGTGGATCAAGCTGAGGCAGAAAGCTTTGGCATCCGTCCTGGCGACACCATCGTACCAGATAGCTCTGCAATCTTGACAGCCAATGAAAAAAATATCATCTCAAAAGCTTGGGACAATCGCTATGGAGTTCTCATGGTGAGCGAGTTGGCTGAAGCTCTGTCAGGTCAAAAACTTGGCAATGAACTTTATCTGGGTTCTAACGTCCAAGAAGAAGTTGGTCTCCGCGGTGCTCATACATCTACAACCAAGTTTGATCCAGAAGTCTTCCTAGCAGTTGATTGCTCACCAGCAGGTGATGTCTACGGTGGTCAAGGCAAGATTGGGGATGGAACCTTGATTCGTTTCTACGATCCAGGTCACCTGCTTCTCCCAGGTATGAAGGATTTCCTTTTGACAACGGCTGAAGAAGCTGGTATCAAGTACCAATACTACTGTGGAAAAGGCGGAACAGACGCTGGCGCAGCTCATCTGAAAAATGGTGGTGTCCCATCTACAACAATCGGTGTTTGCGCTCGTTATATCCATTCTCATCAAACCCTCTACGCTATGGATGACTTCCTAGAAGCTCAAGCTTTCTTGCAAGCCTTGGTGAAGAAATTGGATCGTTCAACAGTTGATTTGATTAAAAATTATTAAACCATAAGGGAGGTGGTAGGGATGGTAGAACCAAACCTAGAAAGCCTTGTAAAAGATCTTTACAATCATGCTCGACATGATTTGAGTGAAGATTTAGTTGCTGCTCTCCTAGAGACTGCTAAAAAACTGCCTTCTACAAATGAGCAATTGCTGGCAGTCCGTCTCTCGGGTCTAGTCAATCGTGAATTGCTCCTAAATCCTAAACATCCGGCACCTGAGTTGCTCAACTTGGCTCGCTTTATCAAAAGAGAAGAAGCTAAGTACAGAGGAACTGCAGCTTCTGCGATTATGTATGGGGAGCTCTTTAAAATGCTTTGATTCCATTGTGGATCAAAGCATTTTTTATATGGTAGAAAAGCAATTCTTGGTTAGGAAAAGAAAAAAGCCATCCCATTCAGGATAGCTTCTTGGTTCTTAGATTTGTTCAGCGATGACCTTTTCAGCAAGGTTCATGGCGTGGTCAGATACACGAGTATAGTGGGAAATGATGTCGATAAAGTTGACCCCAGCTTGTGTTGAACACTCACCCTTGTTGAGGCGTTTGATGTGGGTCTTTCTGAGAACACGCTCCATATTGTTGATTTCTTTATGGCGTTCAATCAGACTTTGAGCTTTTTCAATATCATTGTTTTCCACGCTATCAAGGGCATCCTTGATAAAGCCAGTGGTTTTTTGATAGATATCAGCCAATTCCTGCAAAGCAGCTTCAGAAAACTCAACATTTTTACGTTGAAGGTAGTCAGTCAGATTGATTAGGGCCTCAGCGTGATCCCCAATCCGTTCCAAATCACGGGATGAATCAAGGATGTTGGTCAGCACTTCACTTTCTTTCTGGCTAAGGGCTTCACTTGAAAGAGTAATAAGGTAACGAGTCAATTTTTCATCAATGGTATTGATGGCTTCCTCTGTCTTGTGTCCTTTTTCAGCAACCTTTTCATTAAGGTCAATGATGTAGTTGTATGAAAGGTCAAAGGCTTTAGAAGCATAATTTCCCAAGTGAAGGAGTTCTTTTTTGGCATTTCCGAGAGCGATTGATGGTGCTTGTTTAATCAAATGCTCATCAAGATAAAGTGGCTCGTACTTGACAACCTCATCTTCACCAGGGATGAGCTTGGTTACAAAGTAGGCCAAGGCTCCGATGAATGGAAATTGGATAATAGTATTTGTGATATTAAAGGTTCCGTGGGCGAAGGCAATGGTCATTTCTGGAGCCAGATTGAGTGTAGATTCAAACCATTGAATCAAGCCAGTGAAAGGTACAAGGAAGACAATACAGATAACCGTACCAATCACGTTAAAGGCGACATGGGCACCAGCAACACGTTTGGCAGCGATATTGGCTCCAAGAGAAGCAATAATAGCTGTAATGGTCGTTCCGATATTATCACCAAACAAGACTGGTAGGGCACCTTGTAGATCAATCAAACCACTTGCGTAAAGATTCTGTAGGATACCGATAGTTGCGGAAGAAGCTTGAATGAGTAGAGTTAGTCCAGTTCCGACAAAGACACCTAGAATAGGACTCTTACTTAGTTCAACCATATAGTCTCTAAAGACTTGCAGGTCTTTTAGAGGTTCCATTGCACCGCTCATAAGATTGAGAGCGAAGAAGATACCACCTACACCAAAAATGATACGTCCGATGTTATTGATAGAGCGATTCTTGGTGAAGAAGAGACAAATCGCTCCGACGAAAAGCATTGGTAAGGCGTAATCTCCTAGCTTAAAACCGATGATAAAGGATGTAACGGTAGTTCCAATATTGGCACCCATGACAATACCGATAGCTTGACGCAAGGTCAAAAGTCCTGCGCTGACTAGCCCCACTGTAATGACTGTGACCCCAGAACTTGACTGAATTAGCGCCGTCATACCGATACCAACTAGCACACCGAAGAACGGATTGCTAGTGTACTTGTCAATGTAAAAACGAAGGCGATCTCCAGCAGCTTGTTGCAAACCGTCTCCCATGGTCTTGATACTATATAAGAATAGTCCCAGACCACCTAAAAAGTGAAATAAAATTTCCTGCCAATTAATGGACATTTCTTTTTCCTCCGAAAAATAATAACGGAATTTCTCCTATTCTATTTTAAAGGATAAAAGTAAATCTAACAAGTGTTAAGCTAAGATTTTAGAAAGAAAATTCGTTAGAATGGGCCTTAATTATATTAATTTTACCAATTTCTAACCTAGATATAGGTATTTCCTTTTATATATTGACATTTAAAAGAAATATTTTAAAATGAGGGAGAAATTATCTTGGTCCCTGTGATTGGGATAAAAATTTTATAAAGAAGGTTAAGCGCTTTCTTTTATGCAACAAAATCAATCTTTTAGGAGGAGAAAATGAAGAATCCATTTTTTGAAAGACGTTGTCGTTACAGTATTCGTAAGTTATCAGTAGGAGCCTGCTCGCTGATGATTGGGGCTGTTTTATTTGCTGGTCAAGCCTTAGCAGAAGAAACTGCAGTTCCTGAAAATAATGGAGCCAATACAGAGCTTGTTTCAGGAGAGAGTGAGCATTCAACTAATGAAGCTGACAAGCAGCATGAAGGAGAACATGCTAGAGAAAATAAGCCAGAAAAGGCAGAAGGAGTAGCGACAGCATCTGAAACTGCTTCGCCAGCAAGCAATGAAGCTGCAACTACTGAAACTGCAGAAGTAGCTAGCTCAGCTAAACCAGAGGAAAAAGCAAGTGAGGTGGTTGCAGAAACACCATCTTCAGAAGCAAAACCTAAGTCTGAAAGGGGAACAGAAGCAACAGCTAGCCAAGGGGATGAGTCTAAGCCAGCTGAAGAAGCTAATAAGGCTGAAAAAGAAGTTCAGCCCGATGTCCCTAAAAATACAGAAAAAACATTAAAACCAAAGGAAATCAAATTTAATTCTTGGGATGAATTGTTGAAATGGGAACCAGGTGCTCGTGAGGATGATGCCATCAACCGGGGCTCTGTTGCCCTCGCTTCACGTCGAACAGGCCATCTGGTCAATGAAAAAGCTAGCAAGGAAGCAAAAGTTCAAGCCTTATCAAACACCAACTCTAAAGCAAAAGACCACGCTTCTGTTGGTGGAGAAGAGTTCAAGGCTTATGCTTTTGACTATTGGCAATATCTAGATTCAATGGTCTTCTGGGAAGGTCTCGTTCCAACTCCTGACGTTATTGATGCAGGTCACCGTAACGGGGTTCCTGTATACGGTACACTCTTCTTCAACTGGTCAAATAGTATCGCAGACCAAGAAAAATTTGCTGAAGCTTTGAAGCAAGACGCAGATGGTAGCTTCCCAATTGCCCGTAAATTGGTAGATATGGCCAAGTATTATGGCTATGATGGCTATTTCATCAACCAGGAAACGACTGGGGATTTGGTTGAACCTCTTGGAGAAAAGATGCGCCAATTTATGCTCTATACCAAGGAATATGCTGCTAAAGTAAATCACCCAATCAAGTATTCTTGGTACGATGCCATGACCTATAACTATGGACGTTACCACCAAGATGGTTTGGGAGAATACAACTACCAATTCATGCAACCTGAAGGAGATAAGGTTCCGGCAGACAACTTCTTTGCCAACTTTAACTGGGATAAGGCTAAAAATGATTATACTATTGCAACTGCCAACTGGATTGGTCGTAACCCTTATGATGTATTTGCAGGTTTGGAATTGCAACAGGGTGGTTCCTACAAGACCAAGGTTAAGTGGAATGATATTTTAGATGAAAATGGGAAATTGCGCCTTTCTCTTGGTTTATTCGCCCCGGATACCATTACAAGTTTAGGAAAAACTGGTGAAGACTACCATAAAAATGAAGATATCTTCTTTACAGGTTACCAAGGGGACCCTACTGGTCAAAAACCAGGTGACAAAGATTGGTATGGTATTGCTAACCTAGTTGCAGACCGTACGCCAGCAGTAGGTCATACCTTTACTACTTCCTTTAATACAGGTCATGGTAGAAAATGGTTCGTAGATGGTAAGGTTTCTAAGGATTCTGAGTGGAATTACCGTTCAGTTTCAGGTGTCCTTCCGACATGGCGCTGGTGGCAAAAATCAACTGGTGATAAGTTGAAAGCAAGCTATGATTTTGAAGATGCCTATAATGGTGGAACTTCTCTCAAATTTGCAGGGGATCTTTCAGGTGCGACCAAGCAAGATGTGAATTTGTACTCTACTCGCTTAAAGGTGACAGATACAACCAAATTGCATGTTGCCCACAAAGGAGGTAAGGGTACCAAGGTTTATGTAGAATTTGCAACCAAGAAAGATTATACCTACGGTGATGAAGCTGCCCGTAAAGAATTGACAGTTTCAGATAACTGGACTACCGATGATTTTGATTTAAGTGCCTTGGCAGGTAAAACAATCTACGGTATTAAACTCTATTTTGAAAATGATAAAGACTTAAAAGGTTATCAATTTAACCTGGGGCAATTGACCATCAGCAATAATCAAGATGCTCCTCAGGCACCAACCACAGTAGCTGTGGCCAAACAAGTCCTTAAAAATGCCCAAGAAGCGGAAGCAGTTGTACAATTTAAAGGCAACAAGGATGCAGATTTCTATGAAGTTTATGAAAAAGATGGAGACAGCTGGAAATTACTAACTGGCTCATCTTCTACAACTATTTATCTACCAAAAGTTAGCCGCTCAGCAAGTGCTCAAGGTACAACTCAAGAACTGAAGGTTGTAGCAGTCGGTAAAAATGGAGTTCGTTCAGAAGCTGCAACCACAACCTTTGATTGGGGCATGACTGTAAAAGATACCAGCCTACCTAAACCACTAGCTGAAAATATCGTTCCAGGTGCAACAGTTATTGATAGTACTTTCCCTAAGACTGAAGGTGGAGAAGGTATTGAAGGTATGTTGAATGGTACCATTACCAGTCTTTCAGACAAGTGGTCTTCTGGACAGTTAAGTGGTAGTGTGGATATTCGTTTGACCCAGCCACGTACAGTTGTTAGATGGGTGATGGACCATGCTGGAGCTGGTGGAGAATCTGTAAACGATGGTTTGATGAACACCAAAGACTTTGACCTCTATTATAAAGATGCGGATGGTCAATGGAAGTTGGCTAAGGAAGTTCGTGGCAATAAAGCTCATGTTACAGATATTACCCTTGATAAACCAATCACAGCTCAAGATTGGCGCTTGAATGTTGTCACTTCTGACAATGGAACTCCATGGAAGGCTATTCGTATCTATAACTGGAAAATGTATGAAAAGCTTGATACTGAGAGTGTCAATATTCCGATGGCCAAGGCTGCAGCCCGTTCTCTGGGCAATAACAAGGTACAAGTTGGCTTTGCGGATGTACCAGCTGGAGCAACCATTACCGTTTATGACAATCCAAATTCTCAAACTCCGCTTGCGACCTTGAAGAGCGAAGTTGGAGGAGATCTAGCAAGTGCACCATTGGATTTGACAAATCAATCTGGTCTTCTTTACTATCGTACCCAGTTGCCAGGCAAGGAAATTAGTAATATCCTAGCAGTTTCCGTTCCAAAAGATGACAGAAGAATCAAGTCAGTCAGCCTAGAAACAGGACTTAAGAAAACAAGCTACGCCGAAGGGGAGGATTTGGACCTTAGAGGTGGTGTTCTTCGAGTTCAGTATGAAGGAGGAGCTGAGGACGAACTCATCCGCCTAACTCACGCAGGTGTATCAGTATCAGGCTTCGATACGCATCATAAGGGAGAGCAAAATCTTGCTTTACAATATTTGGGGCAACCAGTAAATGCTAATTTATCAATAACTGTTACTAGTCAAGATGAAGCAAGTCCGAAAACTATTTTGGGAATTGAAGTAAGTCAGGAACCGAAAAAAGATTACCTAGTTGGTGATAGCTTAGACTTGTCTGAAGGACGCTTTGCAGTGGCTTATAGCAATGACACCATGGAAGAACATTCCTTTACTGATGAGGGAGTTGAAATTTCTGGTTACGATGCTCAAAAGACCGGTCGTCAAACCTTGACTCTTCGTTACCAAGGTCATAAAGTCAACTTTGATGTTTTGGTATCTCCAAAAGCAGCATTGAACGATGAGTACCTTAAACAAAAATTAGCAGAAGTTGAAGCGGCTAAGAACAAGGTGGTCTATAACTTTGCTTCACCAGAAGTAAAAGAAGCCTTCTTGAAAGCAATTGAAGCGGCTGAACAAGTGTTGAAAGACCATGAAACTAGCACCCAAGATCAAGTCAATGACCGACTTAATAAATTGACAGAAGCTCATAAAGCTCTGAATGGTCAAGAGAAATTTACGGAAGAAAAGACAGAACTTGATCGCTTAACAGGTGAGGCTCAAGAACTCTTGGCTGCCAAACCAAACCATCCTTCAGGTTCTGCCCTAGCTCCGCTTCTTGAGAAAAACAAGGCCTTGGTTGAAAAAGTAGATTTGAGTCCAGAAGAGCTTGCAACAGCGAAACAGAGTCTAAAAGATCTGGTTGCTTTATTGAAAGAAGACAAGCCAGCAGTCTTTTCTGATAGCAAAACAGGTGTTGAAGTACACTTCTCAAATAAAGAGAAGACTGTCATCAAGGGCTTGAAAGTAGAGCGTGTTCAAGCAAGTGCTGAAGAGAAGAAATACTTTGCTGGAGAAGATGCTCATGTCTTTGAAATAGAAGGTCTAGATGAAAAAGGTCAAGATGTTGATCTCTCTTACGCTTCTATTGTGAAAATTCCAATTGAAAAAGATAAGAAAGTGAAGAAAGTATTCTTCTTACCTGAGGGCAAAGAGGCAGTAGAATTGGCTTTTGAACAAACGGATAGTCATGTTATCTTTACAGCACCACATTTTACTCATTATGCCTTTGTTTATGAATCTGCTGAAAAACCACAACCTGCTAAACCAGTAGAAAAAGTTATTTCAAGCAAGGAACCAGCTGAAGGTGTCAAGAATTTGGTTGTGGATACTCCGAAATTAGAAGTCGAAGAGACAAGTATCGCCTTCGAACACCAAGAACGACCAAATCCAAATCTCCCAGTCGGTCAACGTCAACTTGTCCAAGCAGGAGTTGAGGGAAAAATTCGTCGCTTGATTGAAGTAGATAGTCAAGGCAATCGTACGCTTCGCGCTACAGAAGTTTTGAAAGAAGCAAGCCCTGAAATCGTAGAAGTAGGTACTGGTCTCATTCCTGCTAATCCAGCACCACAAAACACAGACCTTCCAAAACCTACTAATCAACCGGCTTCTGATCAACAAAAGGCTCCTAAATTGGAAGTTCAAGAGGAAAAGGTTGCCTTTGATCGTCAAGAGCATGAAAATGCTGAGATGCTAGTTGGGGAACAACGAGTCATCATACAGGGACGAGATGGTCTATTAAGACATGTCTTTGAAGTTGATGAAAACGGTCAGCGTCGTCTTCGTTCAACAGAAGTCATCCAAGAGGCGATTCCAGAAATTGTTGAAATTGGAACAAAAGTAAAAACTGAACAAGCAGTAGCGCCTACACAAGAAAAACCAGCCCAAAATACAGCAGTTAAATCAGAAGAAGCAAGCAAACAATTGCCAAATACAGGAACTGCTGATGCTAATGAAGCCCTAATAGCAGGATTGGCCAGCCTTGGTCTTGCTAGTTTAGCCTTGACATTGAAACAGAAAAAAGAAGATGAAGATTAAATATCGAAAAATCTTGTGAAATCTTTCCTTATATTTCCAAAGTGTGATATAATAGTTTCGAATAAAATAAATAAAGGGGTTTTTGTAACATGGCAAAACTTACTGTTAAAGACGTTGACTTGAAAGGTAAAAAAGTCCTCGTTCGTGTTGACTTCAACGTACCATTGAAAGATGGCGTAATCACTAACGACAACCGTATCACAGCAGCTCTTCCAACTATTAAGTACATCATCGAACAAGGTGGACGTGCAATTCTTTTCTCTCACCTTGGACGTGTGAAAGAAGAAGCTGATAAAGCTGGTAAATCACTTGCTCCTGTAGCAGCAGACTTGGCAGCTAAATTGGGCCAAGACGTTGTTTTCCCAGGTGTTACTCGTGGTGCTGAATTGGAAGCAGCTATCAACGCTCTTGAAGATGGACAAGTTCTCTTGGTTGAAAACACTCGTTACGAAGATGTTGACGGCAAGAAAGAATCTAAAAACGATCCTGAACTTGGTAAATACTGGGCATCACTTGGAGATGGTATCTTCGTAAACGATGCATTCGGTACAGCTCACCGTGCACACGCATCTAACGTTGGTATCTCAGCAAACGTTGAAAAAGCAGTTGCTGGTTTCCTTCTTGAAAACGAAATTGCCTACATCCAAGAAGCAGTTGAAACTCCAGAACGTCCATTCGTGGCTATCCTTGGTGGTTCAAAAGTTTCAGACAAGATCGGTGTTATCGAAAACTTGCTTGAAAAAGCTGATAAAGTCCTTATCGGTGGTGGTATGACTTACACATTCTACAAAGCACAAGGTATCGAAATCGGTAACTCACTTGTAGAAGAAGACAAATTGGATGTTGCGAAAGCTCTTCTTGAAAAAGCAAACGGTAAATTGATCTTGCCAGTTGACTCAAAAGAAGCTAACGCATTTGCTGGTTACACTGAAGTGCGTGACACTGAAGGTGAAGCAGTTTCTGAAGGCTTCCTTGGTCTTGACATCGGTCCAAAATCTATCGCTAAATTTGACGAAGCTTTGACTGGTGCCAAAACAGTTGTATGGAACGGACCTATGGGTGTATTTGAAAACCCAGACTTCCAAGCTGGAACAATCGGTGTGATGGACGCTATCGTGAAACAACCAGGCGTTAAATCAATCATCGGTGGTGGTGACTCAGCTGCCGCAGCGATTAACCTTGGCCGTGCAGATAAATTCTCATGGATCTCTACTGGTGGTGGAGCATCAATGGAACTTCTTGAAGGTAAAGTTCTTCCAGGACTTGCAGCCTTGACAGAAAAATAAGATTTTATAAACAATCAAAGAAGAGAGGAATGAAAGTTCCTCTTTTCTTTTGCTTAAAATAAAAACGCTTCCTCTCAACTATTACTCATAAAAATCACCGATTTATGATAAAATGGAAATAGAAAGTTGAGATTATGAGTTATTTTAAAAAATATAAATTCGATAAATCCCAGTTCAAACTTGGTATGCGAACCTTTAAAACAGGTATTGCTGTTTTTCTAGTTCTCTTGATTTTTGGCTTTTTTGGCTGGAAAGGTCTTCAAATCGGTGCTTTGACAGCGGTTTTTAGTCTGAGGGAGAGCTTTGATAAGAGTGTTCATTTCGGAACTTCGCGTATTCTTGGAAATAGTATCGGTGGTCTCTATGCCCTGGTCTTCTTCCTATTAAATACCTTTTTCCACGAAGCCTTTTGGGTGACCTTGGTAGTTGTTCCAATCTGCACCATGTTAACCATTATGACAAATGTAGCCATGAATAACAAAGCAGGGGTTATTGGTGGTGTAGCAGCTATGTTAATCATTACCCTATCGATTCCGAGTGGTGAAACAATTTTGTACGTGTTTGCGCGTGTATCAGAAACGTTCATGGGAGTTTTTGTCGCAATTCTCGTAAATTACGATATTGATCGTATTCGGCTCTTTTTAGAGAAAAAAGAAAAATAATGTTACATTTTATAACATTATCAATTGACGTTTGTCTTTTTTTAGACTATAATAGACAGAAAGAAGGAAATTGTAAATGAAGGAAAAAGAATTTCGCCGAAATATGGCTGTTTTTCCTATCGGCAGTGTTATGAAGTTGACCGATTTATCGGCGCGTCAGATTCGTTATTATGAAGATCAAGAGTTGATTAAGCCTGATCGAAACGAAGGGAACCGTCGCATGTATTCCTTGAATGACATGGATCGTCTGCTTGAAATCAAAGATTATATCTCTGAAGGTTATAATATCGCTGCCATTAAGAAAAAATATGCTGAACGTGAAGCGAAATCCAAGAAAGCGGTGAGTCAGACTGAGGTGCGTCGTGCACTTCACAATGAACTCCTCCAACAGGGTCGCTTTGCTTCAGTACGGTCACCTTTTGGTCGCGGTTAGGCAACCGCAAGTAGTCATACATTAAGGAGAAAACTCATGCCAATCACAGCTGCAGATATTCGTCGTGAAGTCAAGGAAAAAAATGTTACCTTTATTCGTCTCATGTTCTCAGATATTTTGGGAACCATGAAAAACGTCGAAATTCCTGCTACAGATGAACAGTTAGATAAAGTCTTGTCAAATAAGGCTATGTTTGATGGATCTTCTATTGAAGGTTTTGTACGTATCAATGAGTCAGATATGTACTTGTACCCAGACTTGGATACATGGACAGTCTTCCCTTGGGGAGATGAAAATGGAAGTGTTGCAGGTTTGATCTGTGATGTCTATACAACAGAAGGTGAACCATTTGCAGGTGACCCTCGTGGCAATTTGAAGCGTGCTCTTCGTCACATGGAGGAAGTGGGATTCAAGTCCTTCAACCTTGGACCAGAGCCAGAATTCTTCCTATTTAAGTTGGATGAAAATGGAGACCCAACACTTGAAGTGAATGACAAGGGTGGCTACTTTGATTTGGCGCCTACTGACCTTGCGGACAACACACGTCGTGAGATTGTGAATGTCTTGACCAAAATGGGATTTGAAGTAGAAGCGAGTCACCACGAGGTTGCGGTTGGACAACATGAGATTGACTTCAAGTACGATGAAGTTCTCCGTGCTTGTGATAAGATTCAAATCTTTAAACTTGTTGTTAAAACTATTGCTCGCAAACATGGGCTTTACGCAACTTTTATGGCCAAACCAAAATTTGGTATTGCCGGATCAGGTATGCACTGTAATATGTCCTTGTTTGATGCAGAAGGAAACAATGCCTTCTTTGATCCAAATGATCCAAAAGGAATGCAGTTGTCAGAAACGGCCTACCATTTCCTTGGTGGTTTGATCAAACATGCCTACAACTATACTGCCATCATGAACCCAACGGTTAACTCATACAAACGTTTGGTTCCAGGTTATGAAGCGCCGGTTTACATTGCTTGGGCTGGTCGTAACCGTTCGCCACTTGTGCGCGTGCCTGCTTCACGTGGCATGGGAACTCGTCTTGAGTTACGTTCAGTGGATCCGATGGCAAACCCATACATCGCTATGGCTGTTCTTTTGGAAGTTGGTTTACATGGTATTGAAAACAAAATCGAAGCACCAGCTCCTATCGAAGAAAATATCTACATCATGACAGCAGAAGAGCGCAAGGAAGCTGGTATTACAGACCTTCCGTCAACCCTTCACAACGCTTTGAAAGCTCTGACTGAAGATGAAGTTGTCAGAGCGGCTCTTGGAGAACATATCTATACTAGTTTCCTTGAAGCCAAACGAATCGAATGGGCAAGCTATGCAACCTTCGTTTCACAATGGGAAATTGATAACTATTTAGACCTTTACTAATACTAATATAGAAGAAAGATTGCCTGAGGGCAAACAGTCATACAGCAGTCTAAGCCATCAAATATCTATAACCCTTAAAATAGCGATTTCGGTCGCTATTTATTTTTCAAAAAATCCTCTTGACTCTTTTGAGAATTAGATTTATCATCAGACGTGTAGAAGAAAACCAAGGAGTAACTGCAGAAAAGGTGGAAGTTTTGAATATTCGATTGGAAGTAAAAAATTGAATTATCGACAATCTCATCAACAATAAACCTATTTCAACCCCATTATCTATAGGCGTATTTTTACGCCTTTTTATATACTTGAAGCACATAAGAAACATTATGAGAAGTTCGCTGATGGAAGCACTCAAGAAATTGATGTTCCTTATGATATTCCTGAGAATTGGGAGTGGGTGAGAGTTAAAGATGTGACGATTACTAATCCTAAAAATAATATGAATGATGATAGCTTAACATCTTTTTTACCCATGAAATTAATTAGTGACGGATACAGTACAAACCATAGCTTTGAAATTAAAAAATGGGGAGATATAAAAAAAGGATTTACACATTTTCAAAATAAAGATGTGATACTAGCCAAAATAACTCCATGCTTTCAGAATAGAAAATCAACAGTATTAACAGACCTAGAAGGAGGAATGGGAGCAGGAACTACCGAAATATATACTTTTCGAACACTATCAAGTCTACTTTCTGAATTTCTACTCTATATATTTAAAACTCAAGATTTTATCTCTGCAGGAATTAAAAATTTTTCAGGTACTGCAGGACAACAGCGTGTGCCCAGAATTTTTGTAGAAAATTACTGTATCCCCCTCCCCCCCCTCTCCGAACAAAAACGTATCGTTAAAGCAATTGAAGAAGCCCTAGCTAAAGTAGATGAATATGCTGAAAGTTATAATAGATTAGAACAGCTAGATAAAGAATTTCCAGATAAACTAAAAAAATCTATTCTTCAATATGCTATGCAAGGAAAATTAGTTGAACAAGACCCAAATGATAAATCAGTCGAAGTTTTACTTGAAAAAATACGAGCAGAAAAGCAAAAACTTTTCGAAGAAGGCAAGATTAAAAAGAAAGATTTAGAGATTCCAATTGTTTCCCAAGGAGATGATAACTCTTATTATCTGAATAACATTAAAATTGAAATAGATTTTCCAAGAAGATCAACTTGGTTGCTAGCTCCTTTAGAAAAAATTGTAACAACTATTTCAGCTAAGCCTTATCAAATAAAACAGTCTGAAATTGTAAAAGAGGGCAAGATACCAGTAGTTAGTCAATCTAAAATATTAGTTGAAGGATTTTCTAATAATTTTTCTAAGATTCTAGACTATAAAACAGACGTTGTAATATTTGGTGACCATACAAGAAATCTTAAGATTATAGACTTCCCTTTTGTTGTTGGTGCAGACGGAGTAAAAATTCTGTCTCCAATTTGCTTATCTGCAAAATTTTTAAAATACCACTTAGACTATACGCTATTATTTGTTAGGAACAGGGGCTATGCTCGACATTATTCGTATCTAAAATCTAAAATAATAGGTATTCCTTCAGTTTTAGAACAAAAGAGAATTGTCGCTAAAATTGATTTACTTTTTCAAAAAGTTTCTCAACTTTCTGAGTGATTCTATTTTGTTCGTTTATGGGTAATATAGGAATAGGGATATTACCTAAATTTTTAATACTAACACCTCCAATTATTCCAGATTTATTTTTTGGAAATCACTTAAAAATTGTGGACTTTGAAGAAAATAATAAAGAAATTTATTTTCTCCGTAGTAAAATGATAAATTACACAACTTATTACCAAAGCAGACATCTTGTTTCAACAATCCTATTTTGCGTCCAGCACTACCACCTTCTAAGCACAGCAATACAGAATTGAAATAGCTAATTTTGAATTTTGACAAATAGTTATCGGGAATTCTAATGCCGTTATCATAATTAATAGTATTATCAAAGTTGACATCCTTGGTTGCAATATAATTAATCCCATCTACTCCAGAAAAATATTTTTTCTTTTCAGTAGCGTTAATACTATTTCCAGTGTAGAGATTGGAGACACTATCTAGAGTTGAAAACATCCAGTTTCTCGGTAACTGTTCATAATAAGAGCAATAATCACAAAAAAATAGCAGATAGTCGATTTGACCACCTGTTATTTTTTTTACCAATTAACAATTTTATCTACAATATTTTGTTGTTCGGTAGCTGTTTTTCTTAGATAAATTCGAGTAGTTTCTATACTTTCATGTCCCATCAAATCTGCTAGTAAAGCAATATCGTTATACTTCGCTAAAAAATTCTTAGCAAATAAATGCCTAAAAGAATGAGGGTAAATTACTTTAGGATTCATTTTGTATTTATCAGCATAATTTTTTAACTGTTGAGCAACTCCTCTTGCTGTAATTGGTTCATTAAATTTATTCAAAAATAAATAACCACTTCGGCGATTTTCTGATTCTAACCAATTAAGACAACTATTTCTTAATTTTTTAGGAATATACAGTCTACGAATTTTACCACCTTTTGAGTAAATGTCAAAATAACCGATTTCTACATGCTCCACTTTTAGTTTAATAAGTTCACTTACACGAGCCCCAGTTGCACCTAAAAACCAAACAACAAAATGCCATTTTAAAATACCATCTTTTTTCAAACTACGTTTAAGAAAAAGGTAATCAGCATGGCTAATGACATCTTCTAAAAACGGTTTTTGCTGTACTTTGACAAATTTTAATTTCAAATCATCATGACCAATAAAGGCCAGATATTTATTTACTCCTTGTAGTCTCAAATTGACAGTTTTAGGTTTAAAATTGTCTAATAAATATCCCTTGTATTCAAATAAATCTTCCATTTTGAGTTCGTAATTCTCCAAGAAAACTCGAACACCATAAAGGTATGATCGCACAGTATTTTCAGCTAAACCAGCTTTCTTCAAATGTAATTCAAAATCTTTCAACGCAAAACTCCTATCTTATGTTTGATAGAAATTCCACCGCACGTAAAACTATTATACTAAATTAGTGCGTCAATATGGGCGAAAGATTGTTCGATTTTATCAACGATTCTAGTTTGTTCGGATAGTGGGGGGAGGGGGATTAGAATAGAAGCAACTTTATCACTATTCAAGTTTTTCACAACAGCTCCACTAATTAGATATAAAAATTGAGAATAAACTACATTTGATGAAAGGATATAGAATAGGTAATCTCTATTTAAAGAGTTTTCATAGTTCGAAATAGCCAACCATCCATCGTGTATTGCACCATCAACATTCAAAATATAAGGTCTACCAAAACTCATAGAATTAGTTAACAAAAATGTACCTTTTTTTACAAATCTAGTTTTGTTAAGCCCTGATTTTTTGATTTTTTCTTTAACATTATTTATATACTTTTCACCCTTTTCAGTATCACCTATTTTTATCCAATTTATTCCATCTACTTCAGAAGTAAGATAATCTTTGATTGGTCGTGGAGAACCACCTCTAACAATTTCAACCAATGTAGAAAACCTCACCCACTCCCAACTTTTTGGTATTTCATAAGGAACTTCCTCATAATAAGAGTTATCATCTCCTTGGGAAACAATTGGAATCTCTAAATCTTTCTTTTTAATCTTGCCTTCTTCGAAAAGTTTTTGCTTTTCTGCTCGTATTTTTTCAAGTAAAACTTCGACTGATTCATCATTTGGGTCTTGTTCAACTAATTTTCCTTGCATAGCATATTGAAGAATAGATTTTTTTAGTTTATCTGGAAATTCTTTATCTAGCTGTTCTAATCTATTATAACTTTCAGCGTAAATTTCAACCTTTTTCAAGGCTCGTTCAATTTGAGCAACAATTCGTTTTTGTTCGGCGAGAGGTGGAAGGGGGAGGAGAGTTTCCTTTAACATTTTTTGAGTAACTTGAAAAATTGTAGTTGTGTTTGCATCGTCAAGCTGACTTCTGAAATGACTTGATTGAAAAAAATAGTTCATAAAAGTGGAGGAGACGGATATAGGACGAATTACTGACATAAATGCACCAAAACTCGTTTTCATCTTTAAATTTCCGACAATAGCTGTCTTTCCGACAAGCTGCTTACTACCACTTCTAACAGCCATTAAAATATCATTTTTGTTTAGCCACTCATTTTCCTTTATTATCGTTTTTTCAGATACAAAGGCTAAATCTAGTGTGCTAATTTTCCCGTTTTTAATATTATTAGCCTTATAGATAGGTATTCCTGTTTCTTGAACTTCACTCGGTTTAAAAGTCAGCCCAATATTTGTAGTACAAATATTACCAACCTTCACCCACTCCCAATTCTCAGGAATATCATAAGGTACCTTAATTTCTTGAACACTTCCATCAGCGAACTTCTCATAATGTTTCCCATCATCACCACGAAATATCTCGGTTTCCTTTTTATCTCGTTTGATTTTTCCTTCACTGATAAGTTTTTCTTTTTCAGCTTTAATTCTCTTTAACAATTCACTTGCAGGTTCGTCATTGGGATTTTGCGGCACTAATTTCCCTTCCATCGCTCTTTGGAGAATACTTGCTTTAAGTTGTTCTGGTGTCATTATTTGTCCTCCAACAACTGCAAAATATCAGCTAATACATTATCAATCTTATGATTTAAAGTTGCTCTTTCTGCTTGATAATTCTGAATCAACTCAAATGGATTTAAGATTTCCTCTTCCTCTTTTGGAAAACCACACTGGTCTAAATTATAATTCAACTCAGCTAATTCACTAGGTGTAAATGATTTAGATTTGTAGAACTTACCTTCCAGAATCTCTTCACGATTTTCCCACCAGTCACGAACAGGATTGAAGTGTTCTGACTTCATTGGCTTAGTTTTCGAGAAATTTTTATAACCATCTGGCATATCTAAACGATAAAACCAAGTTTCTTCTGTTTTCTTTGTTTTATCAAAGAAAAGAATGTTCGTATGGATTCCTGTATACGGTGCAAAGACACTATGAGGCAACCTAATAATCGTATGCAAGTTGAACTCATCTACCAGTTTTTGTTTCAAGCGAGTTTTTACACCTTCACCAAATAGAAAACCATCAGGTAAAATAACTCCAACACGACCATTTTCTTTCAAACGATACATAATGACAGCCATAAATAAATCAGCCGTTTCAGAACTCCGTAATTCTGCTGGAAAGTTATTTTTTATTGTTTCTAATTCTGACCCTCCAAAAGGTGGATTCATCATAATAATGTCAAATTTTTCATCATCCGTATATTCACGAACATTTTTCTCCAAAGTATTTCCATGAACAATTTTAGGGTCATCAATTTCGTGAAGAAACAGATTTGTAACTGCTAAAAGATGAGGAAATGCTTTCTTTTCAATACCAAAAACAGCTGTATTATATTTTTTGGTATCTTCACTAGTTTTACGTTGACTACTTAAACGGTTCAGAGTTGAAGTCAAGAATCCTCCTGTTCCGCAAGCAAGGTCTGCCATTGATTCTCCAAGTTTTGGGTCAAGAACTTCGGCAATAAAATCAGTCGCTGCACGTGGCGTATAAAATTCTCCTGAGTTCCCAGCATTTTGAATATCTTTAAGAATTTTTTCGTAAATATCATTAAACGAATGACGATCTTCAGGGCTATTGAAATCAACTTCATCAATAACATTGATGATTTGGCGTAACAAGACGCCATTTTTCATATAGTTGTTCGCATCTTCAAAAGCTGATTTAACAATCGTTTTTCGAATAGGCATATTTGAAGTTATTTCAAGCTCTTTCAACTCCTTGAATAACTTGTTATTGACAAAATCAAGTAATTCATCGCCTGTCAATACCCGTTCCCCATTTTGAGCATGAGCCCAATTTCTCCATTTTAATTCCTCTGGGATAATTGACTCATACTCGTCTTCTTCTAATTCCCAAACCATTTCACGGCTATCATAAATTTTTAAGAATAATAACCAAGACATTTGCTCAATACGTTGAGCATCACCATTAACACCAGCATCGTTTCGAGTGATATCTTGAATTCTTTTTACAAATGACGTAATTGACATACTTTCCTTTCATTAAGCTACTGTAAATAGCTCTTGCTCCAATTCTTTAATTGCTTGTAAATATCGTTTTTTATCTCCAAAATAAGTATTGATGATTTTGAAGGTTCCACCATATATCTGAAATTCTGGAAGTTTTAATGTTTCAATGCTTTCGAGTTCTCCAATACCTTTATCCATGTATTTGTCCAGTAAAATTTCCAAAACAGCACGCGCTTCCTCACTATATTTATATAAATATCCGCTTTGTTTGAGTTTATTGATACGTTCTGTTTTGGTTAATTCTTTTTGACCATAGGCAAGTTTTAGGAGTAAATCAAAATCATCGATTTCTTGTTCTGATATTCCCTCCGACTCTCGAATAGCATCTAGATAAACTCCTTTTTTATAAAGTTCGTCTAAGATAAGCTTCTTTTTATCTGCCGTATGCCAAACTGTGATAAAATCGTTCAAAGTGGCGTAGCTACCTAAGATATTCTTCCGAGTGTAATCGGTCAGGCTTTCGGTAATCAGTTTCCCGTTTTCGTCCAATACTTGAACAGTAGAATTAAGAATGGTAACCTGCTTGTCTGTAACGATATATTTTTCTACTGGGTCACTACCTTCGTTTACAAAACCAGGTGTAGTACCATTGTTTGTTTTTGCGCCCGTTTCCAGAACCTTCACTGGTTCTCCATCAAAATCAGGGTCAGCAAACAAATTGGTAACATTTCGAAAATCAATAATCGTAAAAAATTCTTTCCCCTTTTGAGGATAAAGACGTGTGCCACGACCAATAATTTGTTTAAATTCAGTCATGGATTGGATATTAGAGTCTAAAACAATCAAACGACATGTTTTAGCATTAACTCCTGTCGTTAATAATTTAGACGTTGTTACAATAGCAGGAAAATTAGAATTGACATCCATAAAGTTATCCAGTTGAGCTTTACCTTCAGCGTTGTCACCAGTTACTTGCATGACATAACGATAGTCTTCTTGGACTAAGTCTAGATTCTCTTTTACAAGTGCAGCACGCATTCGCTCGGCATGGTCAATATCAACACAAAAAACAATTGTTTTATCAAATCGTGTATTGTTTTGCTTCATATAATCAGAAACAAACTTGGCAACTCTTTGCGTTCTATTATCAATGACAATGGTTTTGTCAAAATCTTTCCTGCCGTAGTACCTATCTTCTATTAATTGTCCGTTAGAATCAACTTTTCCAGTTTCTGGACGATAACCATCCACATCCACATCTAAATTAACCCTCATAACACGATATGGAGCCAAAAAACCATCCTCGATTCCCTGTTTTAAACTATAAGTATAGATTGGCTCACCAAAGTATTCCGTATTGGAAGCATTCTTGGTTTCTTTAGGAGTAGCGGTCATCCCAATCTGTGTCGCAGAACTGAAATAATCAATCACCTTACGCCAGTTACTGTCTTCCTTAGCTGAACCACGGTGCGCTTCATCAATTACGATTAAATCAAAGAAGTCTTTGTCAAACTTTTGATAGTGTGTTTCAGTTCCATCTTCACCAGTTAGTTGCTGATAAAGCCCTAGATAAATTTCAAAAGAATTTAATTTTTCAGGAGCAGTCAAAAGTTTTGGTGTAATTTTCGTCATTACCTTTTCGAATGGCTTAAAGTCTTCAGCCATCGTTTGGTCTACTAAGATGTTTCTATCCGCTAAGAATAAAACTCGTTTAGCCAAACCAGCTTTTCGAAGGCGATGAATAATTTGAAAAGCCATGAACGTTTTCCCTGTTCCTGTTGCCATCACAAACATTACTCGTTTTTGTCCTCTGGCAACTGTTTCAATAGTACGGTTGATAGCTATTTGCTGATAATAGCGTGGCATTTTCATTGAGAAGGCGTCTGTATAGTATGGAGTTGAGATAGCTTCTGTAATTTCGTACGTCAATCCTTTTTCCTTCGTCATACGAGAAAATAATTCTTCACGAGTAGGGAATTCGTCTAACTCCAGCTCACGTTCTTCTCTCGTGATACGGTCGTGTTCAATAAAGCCATCACCATTCGAAGAATAAACAAATGGAACATCTAAAATCTCTCCATATTCAATAGCTTGTTGTAATCCTGCTCGAACGCTGTGTTTATTATCCTTTGCTTCAACAATTGCAATTCGAGTTCCAAATTGGTAATACAGTGAATAGTCTGATTTTTTTCCTTCTTTACGACGAGCTTTATCTCCTCTAACCTCGATTCGACCATCAGTGAAGTATTCTTCGTAAGCGATATGCTCACCATTTTTCCATCCTTTGGATACAATAGCAGGAGTGATGAAATTTGCTTTAATATCCTCCTCACTCATTTCTTTCTTAGACTTTATAAACTCAACCATATTGAACCCTCCGCATTCTAAAAATCTACTTCTCCATAAAATAAACTATCAGAACAAATTATAATTCTATTATATCATACTTATAAAAACACTCTGCTAAATTGTTGAAAATAAGTATACAATATACTTTGGCATCGCGTCAGATTATCTCCGCATAACACCGCTATTTTTCGCTGTTTTCGGCAGTCGACTTATTATCATTCTACAAGCACTTTCAGTCGGGCTGGTGAGCTATTTTTCAAAAATAAATAATCACATTTAAACATTTTGAAAGTATAAAATATCTACATTAGCCGTTCAAAAACTGGCGTAAATTTTACCATAATATTTTCGTTTAAATAAAGATTTTTTATGTCAAACGGATTTTAACAAGGCGGATGCTTCCTATTTTGCTTCTCTTTTTAGCTCTACTACCGGTTTTCTCAAAGTTTGTCAGTGGAGGTAGTTCTTTCAGTTGGGAAGTGTTTTTGATTTTCATAATAGATTGGGTTTTATTGATAGTTTTTGCGATTCAGATTTCTTATATTTTTTTGGAGATTGAGTCAAAAGTGGAAAGAATTATCTAATAAATAACACCAGGCGTGTTTTCTAATTTTGGGGCAAGACAATGAAAAGTAAACTATAATTTCGGATTTTTACTATTCTTGATTTGGACAAGGAGGAAGAATATTTACATGAGATGCATTTGAAAGGGTGGAGGTATAGAACTAGTCGTTTTGGTTTTTTCTATTTTGACCAATGTCAACCAGACAATGTCATCTACTGTATCTATGATTCTAGATTTCTTAAAAAATATAAGCATGAACTGCAAGATTTTAGAAATAGAGGTTGGGAATTGGTAGGAGCAGGTTCTTGTTCAATTCTTCGTAAATCGTCTTCTGATTTACTTTCAGAGGATCAAGTCTACATGAGTAATAATCTCAGGTGGGAAGTTATGCGATCTAGACTTCGTTCTTGTACAGCTACTTTCTTAGGTGGTTTGGTTGTTTGTATGAGTTTAATTAAAGAAGAACTTTCTGTGTCTTTCTTCGTTATTTTTCTTTTATATGCTCTCTTGATTTCTTATCTAATCTATGGTTTTTTTAGACTTAAAAGGAAATATCAAGTAGATGAACAGTGAGTTTCTAGGCCTTCAGACTGATTTTTAGCACTCTTGATAAAAGAGTGCTAATTTTTTGAGTTTTTGTCTTGACATTCTCTTTTAAGGGTGTATAATAGAATCATGAGTTAGCACTTAGACGTGTTGAGTGCTAATTGATCAGACAGAGAGGAGTGATGAGATGGTTACAGAGCGTCAGCAGGATATCTTAAATCTGATTATTGACATCTTTACCAAAACGCACGAACCTGTCGGATCCAAAGCTTTGCAAGAGTCTATTAACTCTAGCAGTGCAACCATTCGTAATGATATGGCAGCTCTAGAAAAGCAAGGTTTGCTTGAAAAGGCCCATACTTCAAGTGGTCGAATGCCAAGTGTTGCTGGTTTTCAGTACTATGTGAAACACTCACTGGATTTTGACCGACTAGCTGAAAATGAGGTTTATGAGATTGTCAAAGCCTTTGATCAGGAATTTTTCAAATTGGAGGATATTCTGCAAGAGGCTGCTAATCTACTGACAGACTTGAGTGGCTGTACGGTAGTAGCACTGGATGTTGAGCCGAGCAGGCAACGTTTGACAGCTTTTGATATCGTTGTTTTGGGGCAACATACAGCCTTGGCAGTATTCACCCTAGACGAGTCGCGAACGGTTACCAGTCAGTTTCTGATTCCAAGGAACTTCTTACAGGAGGACTTGCTGAAACTGAAGAGCATCATTCAGGAACGTTTTCTCGGTCACACCGTTCTAGATATTCACTACAAGATTCGGACGGAGATTCCGCAGATTATCCAGCGTTACTTTACAACGACGGACAATGTCATGGATCTCTTTGAACACATTTTTAAGGAAATGTTCAACGAAAACATTGTGGTGGCGGGCAAGGTCAATCTCTTGAATTTTGCTAATCTAGCGGCCTATCAGTTCTTTGACCAACCTCAAAAGGTGGCTCTGGAGATTCGTGAGGGGCTGCATGAGGATCAGATGCAAAATGTTCGTGTTGCGGACAGTCAAGAGTCTTGTCTAGCTGACCTAGCGGTGATTAGTAGCAAGTTCCTCATTCCTTATCGGGGAGTTGGAATTCTAGCCATTATCGGTCCGGTTAATCTGGATTACCAACAGCTAATCAACCAAGTCAATGTAGTCAATCGTGTTTTGACTATGAAGTTGACAGATTTTTACCGCTACCTCAGCAGTAATCATTACGAAGTACATTAAGATTGAAATCATTAAAGGAGGCGAAAATGGCCCAAGATATAAAAAATGAAGAAGTAGAAGAAGTTCAAGAAGAGGAAGTTGTGGAAACAACTGAAGAAATGACTTCTGAGAAATCTGAGTTGGACTTGGCAAATGAACGTGCAGATGAGTTTGAGAACAAATACCTTCGTGCTCATGCAGAAATGCAAAATATCCAACGCCGTGCCAATGAAGAGCGTCAAAACTTGCAACGTTATCGTAGCCAAGACTTGGCAAAAGCAATCTTACCATCGCTTGACAACCTTGAGCGTGCACTCGCAGTTGAAGGCTTGACAGACGATGTCAAAAAGGGATTGGAGATGGTGCAAGAAAGCTTGATTCATGCTTTGAAAGAAGAAGGAATTGAAGAAATCGCAGCTGATGGTGAATTTGACCATAACTACCATATGGCCATCCAAACTCTCCCAGCAGACGATGAACACCCAGCAGATACCATCGCCCAAGTCTTCCAAAAAGGCTACAAGCTCCATGACCGCATCCTACGCCCAGCAATGGTAGTGGTTTATAACTAGGCTAGATAGCTTAAAAAAACTTGTCCGAAACGACAATAAACTATGAAGAAAGATAAAATATATTTGGCTTTGCAATAGTGAGCGAAGCGAACCAAAGACGATACTCTTCGCCGTGGCGCTATTTGCGCAAACTTTGAGACCTTAGGCTCAAAGTTTAGTCAAAGAGATTGACGAAGTCAAGCTCTGACGGCGCCGCCACTTAAGAAGAGTATCAAAAAGAAAAATAGAATATAAAATTTAAGGAGAAAAACACATGTCTAAAATTATCGGTATTGACTTAGGTACAACAAACTCAGCAGTTGCAGTTCTTGAAGGAACTGAAAGCAAAATCATCGCAAACCCAGAAGGAAACCGCACAACTCCATCTGTAGTCTCATTCAAAAACGGAGAAATCATCGTTGGGGATGCTGCGAAACGTCAAGCAGTTACCAACCCAGATACAGTCATCTCTATCAAATCTAAAATGGGAACTTCTGAAAAAGTTTCTGCTAACGGAAAAGAATACACTCCACAAGAAATCTCAGCTATGATTCTTCAATATTTGAAAGGCTACGCTGAAGACTACCTTGGTGAAAAAGTAACTAAAGCAGTTATCACAGTTCCAGCTTACTTCAACGATGCTCAACGTCAAGCGACAAAAGACGCTGGTAAAATCGCTGGTCTTGAAGTAGAACGTATCGTCAACGAACCAACTGCAGCCGCTCTTGCTTACGGTTTGGACAAGACTGACAAAGAAGAAAAAATCTTGGTATTTGACCTTGGTGGTGGTACATTCGACGTCTCTATCCTTGAATTGGGTGACGGTGTCTTCGATGTATTGTCAACTGCAGGGGACAACAAACTTGGTGGTGATGACTTTGACCAAAAAATCATCGACCACTTGGTAGCAGAATTCAAAAAAGAAAACGGTATTGACTTGTCTACTGACAAGATGGCAATGCAACGTTTGAAAGATGCTGCTGAAAAAGCGAAGAAAGACCTTTCTGGTGTGACTTCAACTCAAATCAGCTTGCCATTTATCACAGCAGGTGAGGCTGGACCTCTTCACTTGGAAATGACTTTGACTCGTGCGAAATTTGACGATTTGACTCGTGACCTTGTAGAACGTACAAAAGTTCCAGTTCGTCAAGCCCTTTCAGATGCAGGTTTGAGCTTGTCAGAAATCGATGAAGTTATCCTTGTTGGTGGTTCAACTCGTATCCCAGCCGTTGTCGAAGCTGTTAAGGCTGAAACTGGGAAAGAACCAAACAAATCAGTAAACCCTGATGAAGTTGTTGCCATGGGTGCTGCAATCCAAGGTGGTGTCATTACTGGTGATGTTAAAGACGTTGTCCTTCTTGATGTAACCCCATTGTCACTTGGTATCGAAACAATGGGTGGTGTCTTCACAAAACTCATCGACCGTAACACAACAATTCCAACATCTAAATCACAAGTCTTCTCAACTGCGGCAGACAACCAACCAGCCGTTGATATCCACGTTCTTCAAGGTGAACGCCCAATGGCAGCAGATAACAAGACTCTTGGACGCTTCCAATTGACAGATATCCCAGCTGCACCTCGTGGTATTCCTCAAATTGAAGTAACATTTGACATCGACAAGAACGGTATCGTGTCTGTTAAGGCCAAAGACCTTGGAACTCAAAAAGAACAAACTATTGTGATCCAATCTAACTCAGGTTTGACTGATGAAGAAATCGACCGCATGATGAAAGATGCAGAAGCAAACGCTGAAGCAGATAAGAAACGTAAAGAAGAAGTTGACCTTCGTAATGAAGTAGACCAAGCTATCTTCGCAACTGAAAAGACTATCAAGGAAACTGAAGGAAAAGGTTTCGACGCAGAACGTGACGCTGCCCAAGCTGCCCTTGATGACCTTAAGAAAGCGCAAGAAGACAACAACTTGGACGACATGAAAGCAAAACTTGAAGCATTGAACGAAAAAGCTCAAGGACTTGCTGTTAAACTTTACGAACAAGCCGCAGCAGCCCAACAAGCTCAAGCAGGAGCAGAAGGTGCACAAGCAACAGGAAACGCAGGTGATGACGTCGTAGACGGAGAGTTTACGGAGAAATAAAATAGTCCAGTGGACTATTTTATCCCGAGCTTGAAAATCAGGCGAGTATAAGAAGAAATCCAGAGGTTGCAACCCAGCCTCTGTTTTTCGATAAAATAGAGGATGTTGCGTATGAAAAAAGTACTTTGTGTCATTTATCCTAATTTTTCTCTTTATGAGATAGCCTCTTTAACAAGTACTTTAGCTCTGTCTTTTGATATCACGATTGATTATGTAGCTTCAGATCATTTGATGGTGGTCTCTGAGGATGGTTTGCCCTGTCAACCGACGAAAACATTGGCTCAAATCCGTATAGAAGATTATTCTTGTGTGATTTTGCCAGGAATGGTAAATATAGGTCCTACTCTACAAGATGAGAAATTGATCTCGTTTTTGAGAAGTCTTGATGAGCAAGATATCCTAATTGCAGCCATTTCTTCAGCGCCCCTTTTATTGGCGAAAGCAGGCTTGTTGAACGACACGAAATTTACAGGTGGAATTTGGCAAAACTTCTTTGACTATTTTGAATTTCTTCCATGTGAGAATTTTCAACCGAAAGTTCTTGTCCAAGATAAACAAATCATTACGGCTATTGGTTTTGCACATCAAGAGTTTGCAAGAAAAGTGATTTTCGGTTTAGGGTTGGCAGAGAATACGGATAATTATTTTAAAGAACAGAACGAGTATGCTGAAGAGGATTTGATATTTACTCTATCAGATGAAGAGTTTAATCAAGTGAAGCAGAGTATAGAAAACAGCCTCTAAAGATTTACATGAAAATTATAGAAAGGAACAAAGGTGTTCAGGGAATTGAACACGGGTTCCCAAATTTCTTACTCAATATAAAAGAAAGGAATTGACCCCGACCTAAATGGTGGTTTCGTTCCGCAACAATAACAGAAAGGAATAAGGGTGTTCAGGGAATTGAACACGGGCTACGGACTGTGCCAAAAAGATAGTTTTTTCTAGGACGCAAGCGTCCGTCGTCAAAAAACCTATTTTGGCTGTGTCCGTTTGACGCCCTTTGTATCTTGAATTATGAACAATACTGAATTTTATGATCGTCTGGGGGTGTCAAAAAACGCTTCGGCAGACGAGATCAAAAAGGCTTATCGTAAGCTTTCAAAGAAATACCACCCAGATATCAACAAGGAGCCTGGTGCTGAGGAAAAATACAAGGAAGTTCAGGAAGCCTATGAGACTTTGAGTGACGACCAAAAACGGGCTGCCTATGACCAATACGGTGCTGCTGGAGCCAACGGTGGTTTTGGTGGAGCTGGTGGTTTCGGCGGTTTCGATGGGGCAGGAGGCTTCGGTGGTTTTGAAGATATCTTCTCAAGTTTCTTCGGCGGAGGCGGTGCTTCACGCAATCCAAATGCTCCTCGTCAGGGGGATGACCTCCAATACCGTGTGAATTTGACCTTTGAAGAAGCTATTTTTGGAGCTGAAAAAGAGGTTAAGTACAATCGTGAAGCAAGCTGTAGTACATGTAATGGCTCAGGTGCTAAGCCAGGAACAAGTCCAGTCACTTGTGGACGCTGTCATGGCGCTGGTGTTATTAACGTCGATACGCAGACTCCGCTTGGTATGATGCGTCGCCAAGTAACCTGTGATGTCTGTCATGGTCGCGGAAAAGAAATCAAAGATCCATGTACAACTTGTCACGGAACAGGTCATGAAAAACAAGCTCATAGCGTACATGTGAAAATCCCTGCTGGTGTGGAAACTGGTCAACAAATTCGCCTAGCTGGTCAGGGTGAAGCAGGCTTTAACGGTGGACCATACGGTGACTTGTATGTAGTAGTTTCTGTGGAAGCCAGCGATAAGTTTGAACGTGAAGGAACGACTATCTTCTACAGTCTCAACCTCAACTTTGTCCAAGCAGCTCTTGGTGACACAGTAGATATCCCAACTGTTCACGGTGATGTTGAATTGGTTATCCCAGAGGGAACTCAGACTGGTAAGAAATTCCGCCTACGTGGCAAGGGAGCACCGAGCCTCCGTGGCGGTGCAGTTGGTGACCAATACGTTACCGTTAATGTCGTAACACCGACAGGCTTGAACGAACGCCAAAAAGCAGCGCTTAAAGAATTCGCAGCTGCTGGTGATTTAAAAGTCAATCCAAAGAAAAAAGGCTTCTTTGACCATATTAAAGATGCCTTTGAAGGAGAATAAACAAAAAGAGCCGTCGAGCTCTTTTTGTCTTGTCTTTGAAGATTTAGCGTCGAAAAATCATTTTCCAGTTAGCCTATTATTTATACTTTTGCTTGAGCAAGCCAGCTGCATCCATATCTTGGATGAGTTGCTTGATTTCCGCTTCTTTACCAGGCTTAATAGTAACGGTATCAATATGGTTGATTGCAGAGTTATCCTGAATATCCACTAAAGTCAAGGCTTTTTCATAGAAAGCAATTCCCTTTTTTAGACTTTCCTGATCCTTCCAATATAGAACTGAGTAATCAGGATTTGGTTTCTTTCTGATTTCTTGTAAATAATTCCTACTTTCCTTCTCTAAAAATTGCAATAAACCATGATTGAACAAGTTATCCCCTACTTTATAGTAGGAGATATCTCCTGTCAGTACGACATAGACTTCGAGTTGGTTTTTGGTGAGTTTTGGACTTTCTTTTAAGACAGGGTGACTATTGATGACCTCATCTGAGAAAGTAACATAAAAAATTAAGCCCCCACCTTCGTATTTATATCTTCCATTTGATTTTACTTTCTTAGGAGGCATGTCAAGAGAGGTAAAGATTTGTTTTAAGTCTTCGTTCCCTTTTCGGATGTCACTCGGTGAGGCTCTGAAAGTAAAGAATAGTAGTAGAAATGCTAGGGCGGCAAGAAGGGTAAGGCAACCACAAGGGATCAGGATGATCTTAGCCAGATCTTTTAAGAAGTTTTTCATGATTATTCCCTTTCTATTCTGTTAGGATCTAGTAATCCCAAATGTAGCTAAGGGGATTCCAGTAAAGTTGGAGACTTTCATTTCCTTGCTTTTTCTTCTTGGAGAAGCGCCATTCGAGTCTGGATATCTTTTTCCAAGACTTTAAATTTGTAAGTCAGGTCTTCTTGGTATTCCTTGATGAGTTCTTTTTGCTGGTCGATGATTTGCAGGCTGTTTTGGATAATATCCACATCATCCTTGATAGCTTGAACGCGGTCAGTGGTATTCAAGACTTCATCTGTGATGGTTTGGCGATTTTTTGTGACCAGATAACTTCCGGCTGCAGCTCCTGCAAATAGCAGTAGGTTGGATAATTTCATGGCAACTCCTTAGGCGTTTTTGATAGTTTCAGCGACTTGAGCAAGTTTGTCAAAGTCTGGTTCGTGGGCGATAAAATCAATTTTGAGGTCATCGTCCGCACTGTAGCGAGGCACGAGATGAACGTGGGTATGAAAGACTGTTTGACCACCGATTTCTTCACAGTTGGCAATGATATTCATACCAGCAGCCTTGGTAGCTTTCATGACTTTTTGAGCTACTTTTGGTACTTGGGCAAAGAGTTGGCTGGCGCTAGTAGCATCCATTTCTAAAAGATTGCGATAGTGTTCCTTTGGCACGACCAAGGTGTGTCCTGGTGTCACTTGAGAGATATCAAGAAAGGCAAGAACCTGCTCATCTTCATATACTTTTGAAGCAGGAATTTCCCCTGCGATGATTTTACAAAAAATGCAATCTGACATAAAATCTACCTCTACTGTATTGAATTTTGATATAATATAGCTACATTATACCAGATTTGGAGAAAATATGTTAGAAATTAAAAACCTGACAGGTGGTTATGTTCATGTCCCTGTCTTGAAAGATGTGTCCTTTACTGTTGAAAGTGGGCAGCTGGTCGGTCTGATTGGTCTCAATGGTGCTGGGAAATCGACGACTATTAATGAGATTATCGGTCTGTTGACACCTTATAGTGGTTCCATCAATATCAATGGCCTGACCCTGCAAGAAGATGCGACTAGCTACCGCAAGCAAATTGGCTACATTCCTGAGACACCTAGCTTGTATGAGGAATTGACCCTCAGAGAGCATATCGAAACGGTTGCCATGGCTTATGGTATTGAGCAGAAAGTGGCTTTTGATCGAGTAGAACCTTTGTTAAAAATGTTCCGTTTGGACCAGAAATTGGACTGGTTTCCTGTTCATTTTTCAAAAGGGATGAAGCAGAAGGTCATGATTATCTGTGCTTTTGTGGTGGATCCGAGTCTTTTCATCGTGGATGAGCCTTTCCTTGGTCTTGATCCGTTGGCGATTGCGGACTTGATTCAGCTTTTGGAAGTGGAAAAGCAAAAGGGCAAGTCCATTCTCATGAGTACCCACGTGCTGGATTCAGCGGAGAAGATGTGTGATGCCTTTGTCATTCTTCACAAAGGGGAAGTGCGTGCTAAGGGAAATCTCCTGCAACTGCGCGAAGCCTTTGATATGCCTGAGGCTAGTTTGAATGATATTTACTTGGCTCTGACCAAAGAGGAGGAGTTATGAAAGACTTGTTTTTAAAGAGAAAGCAGGCTTTTCGTAAGGAGTGTCTTGGCTATTTGCGCTATGTTCTCAATGACCACTTTGTCTTGTTCCTGCTTGTCCTGCTGGGCTTTCTAGCCTACCAGTACAGTCAACTCTTGCAAGATTTTCCTGAAAATCATTGGCCTATCCTTTTATTTGTAGGAATTACGTCTGTTTTACTTTTGCTTTGGGGAGGAATTGCCACCTATATGGAGGCTCCAGACAAGCTCTTTCTCTTAGTCGGAGAAGAGGAAATCAAACTCCATCTCAAGCGTCAAACTGGCATTTCCCTAGTCTTTTGGCTCTTTATACAGACCCTTTTCTTGCTTTTATTTGCGCCCTTATTTTTAGCCATGGGTTATGGCTTGCCTGTTTTTCTGGTCTATGTGCTTTTATTGGGGGTAGGAAAATATTTCCTCTTTCGTCAAAAAGCCAGCAAATTTTTTACTGAAACTGGACTGGACTGGGACTATGTCATTTCTCAAGAAAGCAAGCGTAAGCAAGTCTTGCTTCGTTTCTTTGCCCTCTTTACCCAGGTAAAGGGAATTTCAAACAGCGTTAAGCGTCGTGCCTATCTGGACTTTATCCTAAAGGTTGTTCAGAAGGTGCCTGGAAAGATTTGGCAAAATCTCTATCTGCGTTCATATCTGCGAAATGGAGACCTTTTTGCCCTCAGTCTCCGTCTGCTCTTGCTTTCCATACTGGCGCAGGTTTTTATCGAGCAAGCTTGGATTGCGACAGCAGTGGTGGTTCTCTTTAACTACCTCTTGCTCTTCCAGTTGCTGGCCCTCTATCATGCCTTTGACTACCAGTATTTAACCCAACTCTTTCCACTGGACAAGGGGCAAAAGGAAAAAGGCTTGCAGGCAGTGGTCAGAGGATTGACCAGTTTGGTCTTAGTAGTGGAATTAGTTGTCGGGTTGATTACCTTCCAAGAAAAACTAGCCCTTCTAGCCTTGCTGGGTGCAGGTTTGGTTTTACTAGTCTTGTACTTACCTTATCAGGTAAAACGTCAGATGCAGGATTAATCTTGCCTATATGATACTAAAAAAGAAGTTGAGTTCAGTTTGTCTCAACTTCTTTTATTTTCTACAAGATAATGGTTGGCCCGTAGAGGCTCAACTTGGTCTTGACTTGGTCAAAGTGGAATCGGTCATAGGCCCGCCAAGCGGCGCGAGTTGGAGCATCTGGATCAAGAGCACTGAGTCCCATGAGAAGACTGGAAGTCTGGTAAAATTTTTCCAATTCAATCAAGACTCGATTATCCACTGTCTCAGCCTTGGCTAGAAAACCAAGAATAGAGTTTAATTGCTCCTGAAAGCGGACGTCGTCAGCGGTTGCCTGTTTGCATGCTTGGTAGGCTTTGTTTAAGTCAGTAATCAAAGTCTGAGCTCTTTTGATAGGGTCTGTATCTGTCATGAGAATTCCTCCTTTAATCTGGGTGCTAGTCTTGGTTCTAGCAATTGTGTTTTGATACTGTCAGTTTATCACTTTTATCTCCTTTTTCACCATAAAATCTTTAATTGTCCTTGAAATTTCCTGAATGGTACTGTTAAAATTTTATGATAAAATAGTTGTAAGATTATCATGCTTATTTGAGGAACAAGCTACCCTTCAGGAGCGTTAAAGGCCTGTTTAGGATTTGGTGGGCTTGTATCATAGTATTTTTGCTATTCTCTTTTTAGGAAGAAATCGAAACAAGGAGAGTAAGAAGATGAGAATATTTGTTTTAGAAGATGATTTTTCCCAACAGACTAGGATTGAAACGACGATTGAGAAACTCTTGAAGGAACATCAGATCACTCCCAGTTCTTTTGAGGTATTTGGGAAGCCAGATCAACTGCTGACTGAAGTCCATGAGAAGGGGGCGCATCAACTATTCTTTTTGGATATTGAGATTCGAAATGAGGAGATGAAGGGGCTGGAAGTGGCTAGAAAAATTCGGGATCGGGATCCTTATGCCCTTATTGTCTTTGTGACGACTCACTCGGAGTTTATGCCCCTGTCCTTTCGCTATCAAGTGTCAGCTTTGGACTACATTGATAAGGCCTTGTCGGCAGAGGAGTTTGAATCTCGGATCGAGACAGCCCTCCTCTATGCCAATAGTCAAGATAGTAAAAGTCTGGCGGAAGATTGCTTTTACTTTAAATCAAAATTTGCCCAATTTCAGTATCCTTTTAAAGAGGTTTACTATCTCGAAACATCGCCCAGAGCCCATCGTGTTATTCTCTATACCAAGACAGACAGGCTGGAATTTACAGCGAGTTTAGAGGAGGTTTTCAAGCAGGAGCCCCGTCTCTTGCAGTGCCATCGCTCTTTTCTCATCAATCCTGCAAATGTGGTTCGTTTGGATAAGAAAGAGAAACTCCTTTTCTTTCCTAATGGCGGAAGCTGTATGATAGCGCGTTATAAGGTCAGGGAAGTGTCTGAAGCTATCAATAACTTACATTGAGTGAGGTGCTGGAATGGAATTAGTTTGGAAGATAGTATATGTGTTTTTGATATCTGGATTGGAATTGTTTATATTTTTTAAGGTGGATGGAATTGTTCTAACTCTGGAGAGAGTTTTTAAGTCCTTTCTTTTTAAGCTACTTTTAGCAGTTGTTTTTGTAACGATTAGCTATATAGTAGGAAATACTTACCTATCTTATTTTATGGAACCCTTGTACGGCATTGGTTTATCTTTCTTATTGTTAAGAGGGCTTCCTAAAAAACTACTCTTCTTTTATGGTCTCTTTCCAATGATGTTGGTGAATCTTTTTTTCAGGGTAGTCTCCTATTTTGTGCTTCCATTTTTGGGGCAAGGGCATGTGTATGATGACCGCTCTTTTATTTGGTTATGTATAAAAATTTTCATTTGCTTTATTTCTCTAGCCTTTTTGAAATGGTTAGACTATGATTTTACTAGTTTGAGAAGGGAGATTCTCGATAAAGGTTTTCAAAAGTCCCTGACTAAGATTAACTGGATAATGGGGGCTTACTATCTAGTGATGCAAAGTCTGTCTTATTTTGAAAATGTACAAGGTATTCAATCAACGACTGTTCGCCATCTGATTCTAGTGTTTTACCTACTCTTTTTTATGGGGATTATCAAGAAGCTGGATACCTATTTGAAGGACAAACTCCATGAGAGACTGGACCAAGAGCAGGCCTTGCGCTACAGAGATATGGAACGCTATAGTCGGCATATAGAGGAACTTTACAAGGAAGTACGGAGTTTTCGCCATGACTACACCAACCTCTTGACCAGTTTACGTCTGGGCATTGAAGAGGAGGATATGGAGCAGATAAAAGAGGTCTACGACTCGGTCTTAAAGGATTCTAGTCAGAAATTGCAGGACAATAAATATGACCTTGGACGACTCGTGAATGTTCGTGATAAAGCCCTCAAAAGTCTCCTAGCAGGGAAATTTCTAAAAGCCAGAGATAAGAACATTGTCTTTAATGTCGAAGTTCCAGAGGAGATTCAGGTAGAGGGGATGAGTCTACTTGATTTTCTAACCATTGTGTCTATCCTTTGTGACAACGCTATTGAAGCCAGTGCAGAGGCCAGTCAACCTCATGTTTCAATCGCCTTTTTAAAAAATGGAGCACAGGAGACTTTTATCATTGAAAATTCCATTAAAGAAGAGGGTATAGACATTTCTGAGATTTTCTCCTTTGGAGCCAGTTCTAAAGGGGAGGAGAGAGGAGTTGGTCTCTATACCGTCATGAAAATTGTGGAAAGCCATCCCAATACCAGTCTAAATACCACCTGTCAAAATCAAGTCTTTCGTCAGGTTTTAACAGTTCACTCAATGTCAGTTGATGATTAGAAGATTTGTGGAAAGAAGTATTGCCTGTAGTCATCAATTAAAATGCCATAGTATATGAGGTATCCTATATGAATAAGAAATCCTTTTTTATCATCTGTTCTACGTTGATTATAGCATCGAACCTTCTCATGATTTCTGTGGTAAACAAGGGAGAAGAAACGGGGAGCAATCTGTTTGTGATTGCTATAGCCTGTGTTATGTTACCATCATTCTTATATGTGGTTGAGAACAGACTGACTTCATTGGTAAGAGTAGAATCAATACTCTTGATTCAGTTGACAGTTATATCCCTACTCCGTCTTATCAACAGAATAGGGAGTACGCCTGAAATCCTCAACATTATCATTACCCTTATCGCTTTTGCAAGTGGGACAGCCTGTATCCTGGTTGCGATTATGAGAATATATGAGAACAGACGGAAATAAGGCTGAATAGCTTTCTATTTTGTATTTTCACATTGTTAAATTCCCTTAGGGCAAGTATGTTTTTCATGCTTGCTTTTTTAATTTTTTACAATTCAAGATGTTTTGATGACCATTTATGATTTGGATGGAAAGTTTTAAAAAATAGTAGTATACTAACCTTATTAAGGTTGTAATAGGACGAAAGTAAAAAGAGGTATTCCTCGTGAATGCAAAAACAATGTTACAATTGGCTATTATGGTTGCTTAAAGGCTTGAGCTTGTGTACTTGGAGGTAATTATGGATTTCAAAAGTTTTCTTATTGCTTTTGTTGTTGGCATGTTTGTTTCTTATATTACTTCTTTAATTAGGGAAAAATTTTTAAAATCTCCAAAGAAGAATAAAGATAGATCTAATTAGATAAAGAGATTTTTTATCGCTAGTTTAATCTACAGGGGAGTTTCTTTAATATTGTTTCGCCTGTCAAAATGATATGTGATAGCAGGATAAAAAATCTACAAATTAAGTTGGTATCAATATGGTGTAAAGGGCAAGTATGTTTTTCATGCTTGCTTTTTTAATTTTTTACAATTCAAGATGTTTTGATGACCATTTATGATTTGAGTGATCCAAGGTCAAAATGAGTGCTATACTAGCAGTGTAAAGGTTGAAGCAGGAAGTGTGATAAAACACAAGTTAAGGAAGCGGGGGGCTTCGTTCGTGGAAGTAGTAAATTAGAAAAAATATCTTATTAAGGAGTTGAAAAAAGGACAAACTATGAAAAAAACGATTTCTATCTTTAAAAAAATAATTACTTGTTTTTTACTTACTTTTGCTATTCAACTTGTGCCATTAACTGTTGTGAGACGATTTTATGACGGAGTGATGGGAGATGTGTTCAGTGTTGGTGTCTTCTTTCTATCTTTCTTTATATACTTAACCATTCTTGTATATCTTATTAAGAGATGGGGTGATGAGACTACTTTAGATTGCTTGCCAATCAAATGGGTAGAATTGAAATGGATTGTTCTTGCTTATCTGGCTAATCTGGTTTTAGTAGTTGGTTTTATATTTTTCACGACCGTTCTTGGAAAAGTCCATGATAATACAAGTTCTTTAAGCTTTTTTCAACATTTGGAAACAAGTGGTTTCTTGTACATAGTTCTATTCTGGTTGTCAACTACTTTCACTCAACCTCTTTTGGAGGAGATACTCTTTAGAGGAATCATTTTAGGAAGTTTAGAAAAATATTCTCCCATAGTTGCTATTATCCTTTCGGCTGTTCTTTTTGGATTTGCTCATGACGGAGAAATGCTCTCTCAACATCTAGTGTCAGGAATTGTATTAGGAATTCTCTATATAAAGCGGAGAAATCTATATTCCTGTGTAGTTGTACATGGTTTGATGAATGCTACTGTCACCTGTCTCTTTTTTCTAGCTACTTAGGTTTTGAACCGGTGAGTTTGTGTAGTTCTTCGTCTGATAGTATATGAAAGGAGCAAAGAAATGAAAACTTTTCTTGCTAAAAAACGGAACATCTTCCTTGCGAGATTGTTCCTAGGTCAGTTGCCCTTGATTGTCTCTACTTATCTATTTCTATCTCGTCAGTTTTTAAATTTTTCCTTGGTTTTCCAATTTCTCTTAGTGGTTATTAACTTGGCTTCTATTTTGGTCACTGTTTACCTCACTAGGGAGATGAGGATAAGAGAGTTTGAAGATGATGATTTGGTTAGTCCTAGAACCAATCAACTTATGTATATCGGCTTGACAGGTTTTATGTCTATTATATGTTTGTATAGAGGTATCACAGCAGGAGAATTCTATCAACAATTAATTGCCTATATTGGCGCTATTCTCTGCTTGCTTATCATGCTTCTACTCATTTGGGGTTTGAAGTATTATAAAAAGTAGGGAAGAACTTTCTTCTTAATCTGTGACTAGTCTATGGTCTGGCAAGAGGAGGTATTAGGCTAGCCTCTGTCTTGTAGATAGTAGGGAGGAGTTCTATGAAAAAACATCCTATTTTTTTCAAAGCGAGTGCCATTCTTTCTTATTTGTTTCTGTTTTTCGGACCGTTTTGGACAACCCAATTTTGGAGCAATTAAATGGTAAGTGGTCTATTATACATCTTTCAAAACCATGTAGTCCTTATGGTATAGGGGAAACTCCAAACTCATGTAATGGTATTTAAAAAGGATTGAAGATATGAAGGCAAAATATGGGAATCAAATTGTTGATGTTTGGGAAATTGGTCAAGCAACTCCTAAACCAAGTTGGGTAGAGGAAGCTTTTCAAAAAAATTATATGGTTTGGTTGGATAATCATGTGCGCATTCTAATGGCAGGTCTTAACACTTCTCTCGCAACGAATATCAAGTTTGGTCTAGTTGGAACAGCTGGAGGAGGATTCGCTGGTTATGGGATGTATGTTCTTGGTTATCCAGGTGATTATATAGATATCACCAATCATAGAGTTATTTCTGCTAAAACATTTCACAAATGTTATCAAATTTTAGAAAATGATTAGATATCATTTAATTGTAATGGAGAAAGCTATGAAAAAACATCCTATTCTTTTCAAAACGAGTGCCATTCTTTCTTATTTGTTTCTATTTTTCGGATTGTTTTGGACAACCCAATTTTGGAGAAATTATTGGGAGTTTTCGTCTTGGGTAGGAAATCTTATCTGGATTCGAAACATCATTAGCCTTCTCTTTATCTGCTTTATGATTTGGATTTTGGTCAGGTCGGGCCATGCTTATCTCTTTCGTATCCCTAGAAAAAAGTGGTTGAGCTATTCTGTCCTGACGGTGTTAGCAGCTGTTGTGCTTATCTGTTTTAACTATCTGACAGCTAAACACGTTCAGGGAACTAATGAAGGGTGGAATTTGTTTATTGCCTATAGTGAGACAAATTTTGCGGAGTTTGGTGTTTACCTAACCTTAATCGTACTAGGACCTCTGATGGAAGAATTGGTGTGTAGAGGACTGCTTCAACATGCCTTCTTTAAGGACTCGAGATGGGGGCTGGATCTTCTCTTTCCTTCACTCCTATTTGCCTTGCCCCACTTTTCTAGCTTGCCAAGTCTCGCAGATATTTTTGTCTATACGGCAGTGGGTTGTCTATATGCCTGGCTGACACGTTATACGAAGAGTATCTATCCTTCTTATTCGATTCATATTGTTAATAATATCATTGCAAACTTACCATTTTTGCTCACTTTTCTACATAGGGTCTTGGGGTAAAAAAACCAAAGCCTTGCTTTTCAGCCATAGAGGAGGTCATCATGTATAAACACTTATTTTTCCTAGATTCCAAAACCCTAGACTGGTTGACGCCCTATATTCTAGACTTGGCTTCTGATACCATTGCCTTTAATGTTTTTGTGCTAACCTTTGTATCTGTTGTGATCTTTTATTTCCTAAATCCCATGCTATCTTTAATGGCTATCTTCTTAGGGGCTGGTTATGTGGTCGGATTTTGGTTACTCAAATGGTTTGTTTTGGAAAGACTAGAGCTCAAGGATGACTTGTAGGGAAGTTTGTTTGTTGAGGAGGATAATTTGATGAAGTTTTTTGATAAATTTCATGCCTTTTGTTTTGGATTTTTAGTACTACTAATCGTCATTACAGTTCCTTATACGATTAACCACGGGGATTTTTTTCAAAATGAATCTGAATTGATTATTGTAAGTCTTCTTGTAACCTCGCTGAGTGTTACTTATGCTAGAAAGTTTGAAATGATTTCTTTTGGGATGTTAAGGAAGAAAGACATTTTGCTTTTCATTACAATCTTTCTTCTAAGTGTACTTGAGACACTGGTTTATATTCATTTCTTTGCTGTTTCTTCTGGCGCAGGAGTTCAACACTTGTCGGAAGTCAGCAGAGGAATTTCTCTGTCTTTGATTTTGACTTCCTCAGTTTTTGGACCTATCCAGGAGGAACTCATTTTCAGAGGACTTCTTCAAGGTGCGGTTTTTGACAATTCTTGGTTAGGGCTTGTGCTAACTTCCTCTCTCTTTTCTTTCATGCATGGACCTTCTAATATCCCTTCGTTTATTTTTTATCTACTTGGGGGCTTGTTACTGGGCTTTGCTTATAAAAAGAGCCAAAACCTATGGGTTTCTACTCTAGTCCACATGTTTTACAACAGTTGGCCACTCTTATATTATTTATAAAAATTATGAAAAGGTAAGTAGGAGATTGTGCTTACCTTTTTCTTTCTATAATGATAGCCCAAGCCAATCCAGATGCTTTTCTTTGAGAATCGGGTTAGAGCGGTTGACGAATAGGGCAAAAATTAGTAGAATAGTAAGGAAACTTTATACGGAGGAAAGAAATGGATTTGGGTGATAATGAGCTAACACTGACTCCCATACCTGGGAAAAGTGGCAAGGCTTATATGGGTAGCTATCCTGATGGGAAGCGTATCTTTGTAAAAATGAACACCTCTCCAATCCTACCTGGTCTAGCTAGAGAACAAATTGCTCCACAATTATTATGGAGTCGCCGTTTGGCAGATGGGCGTGATATGTGTGCTCAAGAATGGTTGACAGGCAAGATATTGACCCCCTATGATATGAATCGTAAACAAATCGTCAATATTTTAACCCGTCTTCATCGCTCACGTCCGTTGATGACACAGTTGAGTCGTTTGGGGTATGCCATGGAAACACCTGTAGATTTACTGCAGTCTTGGCAAGAAACGGCTCCAGATGCTTTGCGTAAAAATCATTTTATCAGTGAAGTGATGGCTGATTTACGTCAGACTATTCCAGGATTTAGAGAGGACCATGCGACCATTGTCCATGGAGATGTACGACATAGTAATTGGATTGAGACAGACAGTGGCTTGATTTATTTGGTGGATTGGGATTCGGTTCGCTTGACCGATCGCATGTTTGATGTGGCCCATATGCTCTGCCATTATATTCCAGAACATCAGTGGAAGGAATGGTTGACCTACTACGGTTACAAGTACAATCAGACGGTATTAAATAAATTGTATTGGTACGGTCAATTGTCTTACTTGAGCCAGATTTCCAAGTATTATATGAACCAAGATTTAGAAAATGTCAATCGGGAGATCCATGGCTTACGTCACTTCCGAGACAAGTATGGAACGAGAAGATGAGAGTTAGAAATCGTAAAGGGGCGACAGAATTACTAGAGGCAAATCCCCAGTATGTAGTCCTCAATCCCTTAGAAGCCAAGGGGAAATGGCGGGACTTGTTTGGCAATGACAATCCCATTCATGTGGAAGTTGGAAGTGGAAAGGGTGCCTTTGTTTCAGGTATGGCCAAGCAAAACCCTGACATCAACTATATCGGGATTGATATTCAAAAGTCTGTTTTGAGCTACGCTTTGGACAAGGTGCTTGAAGTTGGAGTACCTAATATTAAGCTCTTGTGGGTAGATGGTTCTGACTTGACTGACTACTTTGAAGACGGTGAGATTGATCGCTTGTATCTGAACTTTTCAGATCCATGGCCTAAAAAACGCCATGAAAAGCGTCGTTTGACCTACAAAACCTTCTTGGATACCTTTAAGCGTATCTTGCCTGAAAATGGAGAAATTCATTTCAAGACGGATAACCGTGGCTTATTTGAGTACAGCCTAGTGAGCTTTTCTCAGTATGGCATGAAGCTCAATGGTGTCTGGCTTGATTTACATGCCAGTGATTTTGAAGGCAATGTCATGACAGAATACGAGCAAAAATTCTCCAACAAGGGGCAAGTTATCTACCGAGTTGAGGCTCAGTTTTAATCTAAAGTGATGTCAGAAAACTGATCTCCGCTCAAAAAGTTAAACAAATCATATATTTCAAGGATTTAGTTCTGTACTGCGCAGGATTAAGTCCTTTTAGTTTGATTTCAAAACAGGTGGTTTTTGCTAAGTGTGTATTTGCAACCAGATAAGTGGTATAATGGAAAGGTTATGAGAAATAGTATAAACCCTCTTGTATTCTATCTTTTCTTTTTCCTTATGATAGTTGGTTTGATTTTTTCTGATTACCAACAACATAGACAAGTAGAGGTGCAAGCAGAAAAAAAGGTTCAAATAGAAAAAACTGAAACAACTATTGAAACCAGTGAAGGAGAGGAAAATAAGGTTATCGAAGACAGATTGGCCACGATGACCTTGGAAGAGAAAGTGGGACAATTATTTTGGGCCAGAGTTCCTTCTAATCATCAGATAGAAGATCTTCAATCCTATCATTTATCTGGTTATATCTTATTTGGCAGAGATTTTGAGGGACGAAGTTTAGAGGATATAAAGTCTTTGACAAAGGGCTACCAAGCTGCTGCCAAGATTCCATTGTTGATTGGTTCAGATGAAGAAGGCGGGACAGTGACTCGTATCAGTTCGATTTTAGAAACTCCTTTTCAATCTCCTAGGGCACTTTATCAGCAAGGGGGAATGGAGGCGGTGCTTTCTGATACGAAGCAAAAGGCAGAACTGTTAAAATCTGTTGGGATCAATGCTGGCCTTTTCCCGGTTGCGGATCTTGCAAAGAATCAATCAGCCTTCATTTATGATCGAACGATTGGACAAGATGCCCAAACAACTGCAAGCTATGTTCGGCAGGTCGTAGAAGAACTTAAAAAGAGTAAGGTTGGGTCAACCTTGAAACATTTTCCAGGATATGGCGATAATGGAGATAGTCATACCGCTATTATCCAAGACAACCGTTCTTTAGATGAATTAAGACAAGCAGATTTTCTTCCCTTTCAAGCTGGGATAGATGCAGGGGCAGATAGTATCTTAGTCTCTCACAATATCCTATCTAAAATTGATACAGTGCCATCATCTATCTCACCGAAAATCACTGACCTTCTTCGTAAGGAACTGCATTTCAAAGGTGTCATTATGACGGATGATTTTGATATGGCAGGAATAGCCGATTTTGTCAGTCAGGAAGAGGCTGCTTTTCAAGTGATTGTAGCTGGAAATGACCTGATTCTAGGGTCTTCCTATCAAACCCAGATTCCTTATCTATTAAAGAAAATTTCCTCTGGAGAGCTGACAGAAGAGCGTATTGATGAGTCTGTCAGACGCATTTTGACTTGGAAATACGACCTGGGATTATTAGGAGCGGCGCAGTAAGTCTTGTAAGCCCAGACAAAAAGCTTCAAGGTTAAATCCTTGCAGGTTAGCTTGATTTGTGTTATACTTGTAGCAAGAATATGAAAAGTGAGGCGGGGAAATATCTTCGCCTCTTGCTTATGAGGAGGTGGACGCAATCGCAACAATCGTAGAATTAGTCAGAGAAGTTGTAGAACCTGTCATAGAAGCTCCTTTCGAACTCGTGGATATCGAGTATGGAAAGATTGGCAGTGACATGATTCTCAGTATTTTTGTAGATAAACCTGAAGGAATTACCTTGAACGACACGGCAGACTTGACAGAAATTATCAGTCCTGTCCTAGATACCATCAAGCCAGATCCCTTCCCAGAACAATATTTCCTAGAAATCACCAGTCCAGGCTTGGAACGTCCTTTGAAAACCAAGGATGCCGTCGCTGGAGCGGTTGGGAAATACATCCATGTCGGGCTCTACCAAGCCATCGATAAGCAAAAGGTCTTTGAAGGAACCTTGTTGGCCTTCGAAGAGGACGAGTTGACTATGGAATATATGGACAAGACGCGTAAGAAAACGGTCCAAATTCCATACAGTTTAGTATCAAAAGCACGTTTAGCAGTTAAATTATAGAAAAAGAAAGGATAGCTTTTGAGAATTCAAAAGTGAAGAAAACATGAGTAAAGAAATGCTAGAGGCCTTCCGCATTTTGGAAGAAGACAAGGGAATCAAAAAAGAAGATATCATCGACGCAGTAGTAGAGTCGCTTCGTTCCGCTTATCGCAGACGCTATGGTCAATCTGATAGCGTAGCTATTGATTTCAACGAAAAAACAGGTGACTTTACAGTTTATACTGTTCGTGAAGTGGTTGATGAAGTATTTGATAGCCGTTTGGAAATCAGCTTGAAAGATGCTCTTGCCATTAATTCAGCCTATGAGCTTGGCGACAAGATTAAGTTTGAAGAAGCACCTGCTGAGTTTGGTCGTGTAGCAGCCCAATCTGCCAAACAAACCATCATGGAAAAAATGCGCAAGCAAACACGTGCCATCACTTACAATACTTACAAAGAACATGAGCAAGAAATCATGTCTGGTACAGTAGAACGCTTTGACAACCGCTTCATCTATGTCAACCTTGGCAGCATTGAAGCCCAATTGTCAAAACAAGACCAAATTCCTGGAGAAGTCTTTGCTTCTCATGATCGTATCGAAGTATATGTTTACAAGGTTGAAGACAACCCTCGTGGTGTCAACGTCTTTGTTAGCCGTAGCCATCCCGAAATGATCAAACGTTTGATGGAGCAAGAAATTCCAGAAGTTTATGATGGAACTGTTGAAATCATGAGCGTGGCCCGTGAAGCTGGTGACCGTACTAAGGTTGCAGTTCGTAGCCATAATCCAAACGTGGACGCTATCGGTACAATCGTTGGACGCGGTGGAGCGAATATCAAGAAGATTACTAGTAAGTTCCACCCAGCTCGCTACGATGCTAAGAGCGACCGTATGGTCCCAATCGAAGAAAACATCGATGTTATCGAATGGGTAGCTGATCCAGCTGAATTTATCTACAATGCCATCGCTCCTGCTGAGGTTGATCAAGTTATCTTTGATGAAAACGACAGCAAACGTGCCTTGGTGGTTGTTCCTGATAACAAGCTTTCTCTTGCCATCGGTCGTCGTGGGCAAAACGTTCGCTTGGCAGCTCACTTGACTGGTTACCGTATCGATATCAAGTCTGCTAGCGAATTTGAAGCCATGGAAGAAGCTGGTTCGGTAGATTTGGAAGCAGAAAACGATACTGTAGAAGAATAAAAGCTGCTAGAGGAGGGAAAGATGAAAACGAGAAAAATCCCTTTGCGCAAGTCTGTTGTGTCCAACGAAGTGATTGATAAGCGTGATTTGCTCCGTATTGTTAAGAACAAGGAAGGACAAGTCTTTATCGATCCGACAGGCAAGGCCAATGGCCGTGGCGCTTATATCAAGCTAGACAATGCAGAAGCCTTAGAGGCTAAAAAGAAGAAGGTCTTTAACCGTAGCTTTGACATGGAAGTGGAAGAAAGCTTTTATGACGAGTTGATCGCTTATGTGGATCACAAAGTAAAAAGAAGAGAGTTAGGACTTGAATAAGCAAAAGATAAGCAATCTCTTGGGACTTGCTCAGAGAGCAGGGCGGATTATATCGGGTGAAGAATTGGTGGTCAAGGCCATTCAAGATGGCAAGGCCAAGTTGGTCTTTCTAGCCCATGATGCTGGACCCAATCTGACCAAGAAGATTCAAGATAAAAGTCATTATTATCAAGTAGAAATTGTAACCGTGTTTTCAACACTGGAATTAAGCATAGCAGTCGGGAAATCGAGAAAGGTTTTGGCTGTAACAGATGCTGGATTTACAAAGAAAATGAGGTCTCTTATGGAATAGAAGAGGAGGACATGATTTGTCTAAGAAAAGATTGTACGAAATCGCAAAAGAACTTGGAAAAGAAAGTAAAGAAGTTGTAGCGCGTGCAAAAGAGTTGGGCTTGGATGTGAAAAGCCACTCATCAAGTGTGGAAGAAGCTGTCGCTGCAAAAATCGCTGCCAGCTTTAAGTCCGCAGCTGCTCCGAAAGCAGAAGTAAAACCTGCAGCACCAAAAGCAAGTGCAGAAAAGAAAGCTGAGAAATCTGAGCCAGCTAAACCAGCTGTAGCTAAGGAAGAGGCAAAACCGGCTGAGCCAGTCGCTCCGAAGGCAGAAAAAGTAGCAGCTAAACCGCAAAGCCGTAATTTTAAGGCTGAGCGTGAAGCCCGTGCCAAAGAGCAGGCAGAACGACGCAAGCAAAATAAGGGCAATAACCGTGACCAGCAACAAAATGGGAACCGTCAGAAAAACGACGGCCGCAATGGTGGAAAACAAGGTCAAGGCAACCGCGACAATCGCCGTTTTAACGACCAAGCTAAGAAACAGCAAGGTCAGCAAAATCGTGGAAACGATCGCCGTCAACAAGAGGATAAACGTCCAAATCAAGCGGCTCCACGTGTTGACTTTAAAGCCCGTGCAGCAGCCCTAAAAGCAGAGCAAAATGCAGAATATGCCCGTTCAAGTGAGGAACGTTTCAAGCAGACTCAGGCTGCCAAAGAAGCCTTAGCCCAAGCTAACAAACGCAAGGAGCCAGAGGAAATCTTTGAAGAAGTGGCTAAGTTAGCTGAACAAGCGCAACAAGTTCAAGCAGTGGTTGAACCAGCTCCTGTAGCTAAAGAAGCACCAGTGGATACACGTCGTAAAAAACAAGCTCGACCAGACAAAGAACGTGATGATTATGATCACGAAGAAGATGGTCCTAGAAAACAACAAAAGAATCGAAGTAGTCAAAATCAAGTGAGAAATCAAAAGAATAGTAACTGGAATAACAACAAAAAGAACAAAAAAGGCAATAACAAGAACAATCGTAATCAGGTTCCAAAACCTGTTACAGAACGTAAATTCCATGAATTGCCAACAGAATTTGAATATACAGATGGTATGACCGTTGCGGAAATCGCAAAACGTATCAAACGTGAACCAGCTGAAATTGTTAAGAAACTTTTCATGATGGGTGTCATGGCCACACAAAACCAATCTTTGGATGGGGAAACAATTGAACTCCTCATGGTGGATTATGGTATTGAAGCCAAACAAAAGGTTGAAGTGGACAATGCCGACATCGAACGTTTCTTTGTCGAAGATGGTTATCTCAATGAAGATGAATTAGTTGAGCGTCCACCAGTTGTAACTATCATGGGACACGTTGACCACGGTAAAACAACACTCCTAGATACCCTTCGTAACTCTCGTGTTGCGACAGGTGAAGCAGGTGGTATCACTCAGCATATTGGTGCCTACCAAATCGTGGAAAATGGCAAGAAGATTACCTTCCTTGATACACCAGGACACGCGGCCTTTACATCTATGCGTGCGCGTGGTGCTTCTGTTACCGATATTACTATCTTGGTCGTAGCGGCAGATGACGGGGTTATGCCTCAGACTATCGAAGCCATTAACCACTCAAAAGCGGCCAACGTTCCAATCATCGTAGCCATTAACAAGATTGATAAACCAGGTGCTAACCCAGAACGCGTTATCGGTGAATTGGCAGAGCATGGAGTTATGTCAACTGCTTGGGGTGGAGATTCTGAATTTGTTGAAATTTCAGCTAAATTCAACCAAAACATCGAAGAATTGTTGGAAACAGTCCTTCTTGTGGCTGAAATCCAAGAACTCAAGGCAGACCCAACAGTGCGTGCGATCGGTACAGTTATCGAAGCTCGCTTGGATAAAGGAAAAGGTGCGGTCGCAACCCTTCTTGTTCAACAAGGTACCTTGAATGTTCAAGACCCAATCGTTGTCGGAAATACCTTCGGTCGTGTCCGTGCTATGACCAACGACCTTGGTCGTCGTGTTAAGGTTGCTGGACCATCAACACCAGTTTCAATCACAGGTTTGAACGAAGCGCCAATGGCGGGTGACCACTTTGCCGTTTACGAAGATGAAAAATCTGCGCGTGCAGCAGGTGAAGAGCGTGCCAAACGTGCCCTTATGAAACAACGTCAAGCTACCCAACGTGTCAGCCTTGAAAACCTCTTTGATACCCTCAAAGCTGGTGAACTTAAGTCTGTTAACGTCATCATCAAGGCAGACGTACAAGGTTCTGTTGAAGCACTTTCTGCCTCACTTCAAAAGATCGACGTGGAAGGTGTTAAAGTTACCATCGTTCACTCGGCAGTCGGTGCCATCAACGAATCAGACGTGACCCTTGCCGAAGCTTCAAATGCCTTTATCGTTGGTTTCAACGTACGCCCTACACCACAAGCTCGTCAACAAGCCGAAGCTGACGATGTAGAAATCCGTCTCCACAGCATTATCTACAAGGTTATCGAAGAGATGGAAGAAGCCATGAAAGGGATGCTTGATCCAGAATTTGAAGAAAAAGTTATCGGTGAAGCAGTTATCCGTGAAACCTTCAAGGTGTCTAAAGTGGGAACTATCGGTGGATTCATGGTTATCAATGGTAAGGTTACCCGTGACTCTAAAGTCCGTGTTATCCGTGATGGTGTCGTTATCTATGACGGTGAACTCGCAAGCTTGAAACACTACAAAGACGACGTCAAAGAAGTTACAAACGGTCGTGAAGGTGGATTGATGATCGATGGCTACAATGATATCAAGATGGATGATGTGATTGAGGCTTATGTCATGGAAGAAATCAAGAGATAATAGAGAAACGATAGCTCATTTGACTCGTCGTCAACAGCGCCTTGATGAACTTCAGTTCTATCTAAGGCTTGTTTCCTAGATTCAAATGGCTCTAGTTCCTCTATCTAATAGAAATAGCTAGGTCTGCTGGCCTAGCTTTTGGTTCAAAGTAGAGAAAGGAATATCATGGCAAATCATTTCCGTACGGATCGTGTGGGCATGGAAATCAAGCGTGAAGTCAATGAGATTTTGCAAAAGAAAGTCCGTGATCCGCGTGTCCAAGGTGTGACCATCACAGATGTTCAGATGCTGGGTGACTTGTCTGTTGCCAAGGTTTACTACACCATTTTGAGTAACCTTGCTTCAGATAATCAAAAAGCCCAAATCGGGCTTGAAAAAGCAACTGGTACCATCAAACGTGAACTTGGTCGCAATTTAAAATTGTACAAAATCCCAGATTTGACCTTCGTCAAAGACGAGTCCATCGAGTATGGAAACAAGATTGACGAAATGCTACGCAATCTGGATAAAAACTAAAGAAGAGGGGCAACCCTCTTTTTTGGTGCTTGGATTCTTCTAGATATTAATAGCTGTGTTTGTAATTGCAAAAAACAGTTTAAAAAATTTGTAAATACCTTATAGTATGATATGATAAAGTTTAATACGAATGATAAATGGAGATAGAGATGGGCAAACAAGAGTTAGCGATGCAAGTGCTGCAACAAGTGGTGAAATTACCCATGGTCAAAGTTAATCGAGAAAAATTTTTAGTTGACAAATTTTCTAAAGAGTTAGATCGAAAGGATATTGCTACATTATTGGAAAAAGGTCCGACCTCTTTGTTAACAAAGGAAAGCTTGGATCGAGTTGCTAAGACCTGTATTAAGGACAATGTTCTACGAGCAAGCGGGACTTCGATTTTGGCAGGTTTACCTGGCGGTATTGCCATGGCAATCACTATTCCAACAGATGTAGTTCAGTTTTATGCTTTTTCATTAAAGTTGGCCCAAGAACTAGGCTATATTTATGGATTTGATGATCTTTGGGAATCCCGTGATGAATTGAGCGAGGATGCTCAAAATACACTCTTGCTTTATCTCGGTGTCATGCTAGGGGTAAATGGAGCAGGGGCTTTACTTCGCTCTGGAGGTGTGACAGTTGCCAAGCATGTGATGAAGACTATTCCGCAGAAAGCTTTGAAAAAGACACTTTGGTATCCTATTCTGGAGAAAGTTTTGAAAATTTTTGGAGTCAGCTTGACAAAGGAAGGCTTGGCTAAGGGAATGGGAAAAGTGATTCCTATTTTAGGGGGTGTCCTTTCTGGTGGCTTAACCTTTGCGACCATGAAGCCGATGGGGGAAAGACTGCAAAAGGAATTATCCAAATTAGTTAATTATAATGAAGGGCAGTATCAAATAGATATTGATACTATCCGAAAAGAAGCTGAAATCATCGAAGGTGAGTAATATGGGACTTATAAAAACTCTAGCTAAAACTTACGGGAATTACTTTTTGACCGTGCAAGGTGTAAAAGTAATGAAAACGATAAAGAAAGATGATAATGCTGTTGTCGGTTTTGGGAAACTCTTTATTGCAGACAAGTTAATGGATACGGCTCGGTGGCTCATCAAGCCAGAGGAGAGAGAATGAAATTTTTTTGGGTCTTCTTGCCATTCTTTTTATCAAACCAATTTTGGGGATTGTGAAATTCTTTTGGATGATCATCTCTTTTGCAGTCCAATTGTTGTTTTACAAGCTATTATTTAAAATATTGGATTGGCTCTTTAAACTTATTTAGATGCTAATTCAAGTCGCAGAGAACTGGCAGGAACTCCACTGCTAGTTTTTTAATCTCTCTCCATATGGTATAATATAAGCAGTAAAATCATTTTAGAACATACAATGGAGGTCATCATGGACAATATCATCGATGTGTCAATTCCTGTTGCAGAAGTAGTGGACAAGCATCCAGAAGTCTTGGAAATTTTAGTCGAGCTCGGTTTTAAACCTCTTGCCAATCCCTTGATGCGCAATACTGTTGGTCGTAAAGTATCACTCAAACAAGGTTCTAAGCTGGAAGGAACACCTATGGACAAGATTGTCCGCACGCTGGAAGCGAATGGCTACGAAGTGATTGGGTTAGACTAATGGCAGATGAACGAATTCATGTCCTGCGGGATATTTTGTTAGAATTGCATAATGGCGCCTCTCCTGAGTCGGTTCAGGAGCGTTTTGATGCGACCTTTACAGGTGTTTCAGCCATCGAGATTTCCCTCATGGAGCACGAGCTGATGAACTCAGACTCAGGTGTCACCTTTGAAGATGTCATGGAACTCTGTGATGTCCATGCCAATCTTTTTAAAAATGCTATCAAAGGTGTCGAAGTAGAGGATACCGAGCATCCAGGTCATCCAGTTAGGGTCTTTAAGGATGAAAATCTAGCCCTCCGTGCGGCATTGATTCGCATTCGTAGATTGTTAGATACCTATGAGTCTATGGAAGACGAGGAAATGCTGGCGGAGATGCGTAAGGGTTTGGTGCGTCAGATGGGACTTGTGGGTCAATTTGACATCCATTACCAACGTAAAGAAGAACTCTTCTTCCCTATCATGGAGCGCTATGGACATGATTCACCTCCTAAGGTTATGTGGGGAGTGGATGATCAGATCAGGGAACTCTTTCAAACAGCTTTAACGACAGCCAAGTCACTACCAGAAGTGTCGATTAGCACTGTAAAGGAAACTTTTGAAGCCTTTGCGACAGAGTTTGAAAGTATGATTTTCAAGGAAGAGTCCATCCTTCTCATGATTCTCCTTGAATCCTTTACCCAGGATGACTGGATTCAGATTGCAGAGGAGAGCGATGCCTATGGCTATGCTATCATCCGTCCGTCTGAGAAATGGGTACCAGAACGACAAAGTTTCGTTGAGGAAAAGATTGCAGAGGAGCCTATTCAGCTAGATACGGCAGAGGGACAAGTTCAGCAGGTTATCGATACGCCAGAAGGCCAGTTTACCATTACCTTTACCCCTAAGGAAAAGGAATCAGCTTTGGACCGCCATAGTCAACAGGCTTTTGGCAATGGCTATCTTTCAGTCGAGCAGGCCAATCTCATCCTCAATCATCTTCCTATGGAGATTACCTTTGTCAATAAAGATGATATTTTCCAGTATTACAATGACAATACGCCAGCTGATGAGATGATTTTCAAACGGACACCGTCCCAAGTCGGACGGAATGTCGAACTCTGCCATCCGCCCAAGTATTTGGACAAGGTCAAAACTATCATGAAGGGACTTCGTGAGGGAACCAAGGATAAGTATGAAATGTGGTTCAAGTCTGAGTCGCGAGGCAAGTTTGTCCACATCACCTACGCAGCAGTGCACGATGAAGAGGGAGAATTCCAAGGTGTGCTGGAGTATGTTCAGGATATTCAACCCTACCGTGAGATTGACACAGACTATTTCCGTGGATTAGAATAAGGAGAAAAAATGAGTTACGAACAAGAATTTATGAAGGAATTTGAAGCCTGGGTCAATACCCAGATTATGATTAACGACATGGCGCACAAGGAAAGCCAAAAAGTCTACGAAGAAGACCAAGACGAGCGTGCCAAAGATGCCATGATTCGCTATGAAAGTCGCTTGGATGCTTATCAGTTCTTGCTTGGTAAGTTTGAAAACTTCAAAGCAGGCAAGGGATTCCATGATTTGCCAGATGGCTTGTTTGGTGAGCGAAATTATTAAACGAGATAGATTCTTGATTTTTTACTAAAATCTTGATAGAATATTTATATTAAATCCTTGTCAGAACAGGGATTTTTTATTGAAAGGATTTTATCATGTCAAAGAAACTCAATCGTAAAAAACAATTACGAAATAGCCTCCGTCGCGCAGGTGCCTTTTCAAGTACTGTGACTAAGGTTGTAGAAGAGACAAAAAAAGTCGTGAAACGTGCAGAGCAATCAGCAAGCCAAGCTGGTAAGGCTGTTTCTAAAAAAGTTGAGCAAGCAGTAGAAGCTACCAAAGAGCAAGCTCAAAAAGTAGCCAATTCTGTAGAAGATTTTGCAGCAAACTTGGGTGGACTTCCACTTGACCGTGCTAAAACCTTCTATGATGAAGGAATCAAGTCTGCTTCAGATTTCAAAAACTGGACTGAAAAAGAACTCCTTGCCTTGAAAGGAATCGGCCCAGCTACCATCAAGAAATTGAAAGAAAACGGCATCAAATTCAAGTAATCTTTCTTGTCCCTTGCATTTCCGTCAAAATCTTGCTACAATATAGCCATTAGAGGTGTTTTGAATCCCACATTTTACAGAAAGTGGCGGTGCTGAGAAGTCCATAAATGTGTCAAAACTGGTTGCTAATGGATGAAAAATTGAAATAAAAGTGTCTTTTTGTTTTAAAGACGAGAGTTGCGGGCTCTGCCCGAAATTGGGTGGTACCGCGGATAAATACATTCGTCCCTGTCATGTAGATGGCAGGGATTTTCTTTTGCGTCTTAGTAAAAGGAGGTTGTTATGAAGCAATCTTTTAACACAAGTAAACTCTATTATGGTTTTCCTATCTTCATTTTGGGGTATCAGGATCAGAATTTTGGACACGATATTACGACCTGTAGCTCCTCTTATAGTTTGGGAGATTGGCTAGTCATTGGTGTCGGAGCTGAGGAAAATGCGGCTGAGCAAATCAAGCATTACCAGAAGTTTACTGTAAATATTCCTGATGAAAATCTCATGCTCGAGATGGAGCAGGCTGGTTTTATCAGTCATCGAGAGAAATTGAAACACCTGGGGCTAGACTACGAGATTTCTGAACAGACTCAGTCTCCGATTTTAGAGGCCTGTCCAGTCGTATTGGACTGTCAGGTAGATCGGATTATCGAGGAAGACGGTATTTGTCACATCTTTGCCAAGATTATCGAGCGACTTGCTGATCCAGAACTTTTGGATGATAAGGGACATTTTAAAAATGATCGTTTTTCACCGACTTACTTTATGGGGGACGGTCACCAGCGCGTTTATCGCTATTTAGATAACCGTGTTGACCCTATGGGGAGCTTCATAAAGAAAGCGAGGAAGAAAGATGACAAGAGCTGAACTGCCAGAACGCTTGGAAACAGAACATCTCGTGTTACGAGTCCGCACAGTCGCTGATGCCGAGGATATCTTTGACTATGCTAGTCGTCCAGAAGTCGCCTACCCAGCAGGATTTCCACCCGTCAAGACCTTGGAAGATGAGATTTATTATCTAGAGCATATCCTTCCTGAGCGTAATCAAAAGGAAAATCTCCCAGCTGGCTATGGAATTGTCGTCAAAGGAACTGATAAAGTCATTGGTTCTGTTGACTTCAATCACCGTCACGAAGATGATGTACTGGAGATTGGCTACACCTTGCACCCAGACTATTGGGGGCAAGGCTATGTACCAGAAGCAGCGCTTGCCTTGATTGACTTAGCCTTTAAAGATTTGGGTCTTCACAAGATTGAACTGACTTGCTTTGGATATAACCTTCAAAGTCAACGAGTCGCGGAAAAGCTTGGCTTTACCCTTGAAGCTCGCATAAGAGACCGCAAAGATGCTCAAGGCAACCGCTGTGATGATTTGATATATGGCTTGCTGAGGAGTGAGTGGGAGGTGATTTGATGCATCTTTTTATCATTGGTGCTCCAGCATCAGGAAAAATGACGATTGGTCAAGAGTTATCTCGACTGACAGATGCTACACTATTTTATAACCATCAAGCTATCGATTTTGCACTAGAAATCTATCAGGATTATACAGAGGAGATGTGGGAATTTGTTCGTGGAATTACCTTTTCTTTCCTTGGAGCAAGTGCAAGAAATCAGCGATCAGTAATTTTAACAGACGTAATTGATTTTTCAAATCAGTACCAGCTGATGTATTTGAAGCAAATTCAAGATTTGTTGAATGACTATTATCAAGAGATTCTTTTTGTTGAATTGGAAACAAGCCTTGAAGAGCGCTTACATCGAAATCGAACGGAGAATCGATTAAAGCACAAACCCTTAAAACGACATATTGAGGTATCTGAAAGAGAAATTTTAGAGACAGCTGAAACCATTCAATTAAATTCCCAACATCAACCGAATGAGTTGCACCACTACTTTAAAATAAATAATACGAATTTATCTGCAGAAGAAGCTGCTAAGCAAATTCAAAATAAAATAAATACAATAGAGAAAGGACAAACATATGTCTAAAGAACTTTCACCTAAATACAATCCAGCCGAGGTTGAGGCTGGTCGTTACCAAAAATGGCTTGATGCGGATGTTTTCAAGCCTTCAGGCGATCAAAAGGCTAAGCCTTATTCAATCGTTATTCCACCACCAAACGTAACTGGTAAACTTCACCTTGGTCACGCTTGGGACACAACCTTGCAAGATATCATCATCCGTCAAAAACGCATGCAAGGCTTTGATACCCTTTGGCTTCCAGGTATGGACCACGCGGGGATTGCGACTCAAGCTAAGGTTGAGGAGCGTTTGCGTGGTGAGGGCATTACGCGTTATGACCTCGGTCGTGAATCTTTCTTGACGAAAGTCTGGGAATGGAAAGACGAATATGCCACTACTATCAAGGAACAATGGGGTAAGATGGGGCTTTCTGTAGACTACTCTCGTGAGCGTTTCACTCTTGATGAAGGTTTGTCAAAAGCGGTTCGCAAGGTCTTTGTGGACCTTTACAAGAAAGGCTGGATCTACCGTGGTGAGTTTATCATCAACTGGGACCCAGCTGCACGAACAGCCCTTTCTGATATTGAAGTTATCCACAAGGATGTCGAAGGTGCCTTCTACCATATGAACTACATGCTGGAAGACGGTTCACGCACCCTTGAAGTTGCGACAACTCGTCCTGAGACCATGTTTGGGGACGTTGCCGTTGCGGTCAATCCAGAAGACCCACGCTACAAGGATTTGATTGGTAAAAATGTAGTCCTTCCAATCGCTAATAAATTGATCCCAATCGTTGGAGATGAACACGCAGATCCTGAGTTTGGAACTGGTGTCGTGAAAATCACGCCTGCCCATGATCCAAATGACTTCTTGGTTGGTCAACGCCATAACTTGCCACAAGTTAACGTTATGAACGACGACGGAACCATGAATGACTTGGCCTTTGAATTTGCAGGCATGGACCGTTTTGAAGCTCGTAAGGCAGTCGTGGCTAAGTTGGAAGAAATCGGTGCCCTTGTTAAAATCGAAAAACGTGTCCACAGTGTTGGTCACTCAGAACGTACAGGTGTAGTGGTTGAGCCACGCTTGTCTACTCAGTGGTTTGTCAAGATGGACCAATTGGCGAAAAATGCTATTGCCAACCAAGATACAGAGGACAAGGTAGAATTCTACCCACCTCGTTTCAACGATACCTTCCTTCAATGGATGGAAAATGTCCACGACTGGGTTATCTCACGTCAGCTCTGGTGGGGTCACCAAATCCCTGCTTGGTACAATGCTGAAGGTGAAATGTACGTCGGTGAAGAAGCGCCAGAAGGTGACGGATGGACTCAGGACGAAGATGTCTTGGATACGTGGTTCAGTTCAGCCCTTTGGCCATTCTCTACTATGGGCTGGCCGGATGTCGACTCAGAAGACTTCAAACGTTACTTCCCAACTTCGACCTTGGTAACAGGTTACGATATCATCTTCTTCTGGGTGTCTCGTATGATCTTCCAATCCTTGGAATTCACTGGCCGTCAGCCATTCCAAAACGTGCTTATCCACGGTCTCATCCGTGACGAGCAAGGACGCAAGATGTCTAAATCTCTTGGAAACGGTATTGACCCAATGGATGTTATCGAGAAATACGGTGCCGATGCCCTTCGTTGGTTCCTCTCAAACGGTTCTGCCCCAGGACAAGACGTGCGCTTCTCTTATGAGAAAATGGATGCTTCATGGAACTTCATTAACAAGATATGGAACATTTCTCGCTACATCCTCATGAACAATGAAGGCTTGACCCTTGAACAAGCAATGGCTAATGTCGAAAAAGTTGCCAACAAGGAAGCTGGAAATGTCACAGACCGCTGGATTCTCCACAACCTCAATGAAACCATCGGAAAAGCAACTGCCAACTTTGACAAGTTTGAATTTGGTGTGGCTGGCCACATCCTCTACAACTTCATCTGGGATGAATTTGCGGACTGGTACGTTGAGTTGACTAAGGAAGTCCTTTATAGCGACAATGAAGAAGAGAAAGTCATCACACGCTCTGTTCTCCTTTACACTCTGGACAAGATCCTTCGTCTCCTCCACCCAATCATGCCATTCGTGACAGAGGAAATCTTTGGACAAATCTCAGAAGGTTCTATCGTTACAGCAGAATACCCAACTGTCAACCCAGCCTTTGAAGACCTTGCGGCTCATACTGGTGTGGAAAGTCTCAAAGACTTGATCCGTGCCGTTCGGAATGCGCGTGCGGAAGTAAACGTTGCACCAAGCAAGCCTATCACCATCCTTGTTAAGACAAGCGATAGCGACTTGGAAGCCTTCTTTAACAGCAATGTCAACTACATCAAACGCTTCACAAATCCAGAACACTTGGAGATCGCGTCAAATATTCCTGCGCCTGAACTTGCTATGTCAAGCGTCATCACAGGAGCAGAAATCTACCTGCCACTGGCAGACCTCCTCAATGTCGAAGAAGAACTGGCCCGCCTCGACAAGGAACTCGCTAAATGGCAAAAAGAACTGGATATGGTTGGTAAGAAACTCTCTAACGAACGCTTTGTAGCCAACGCCAAACCAGAAGTCGTCCAAAAAGAACGCGACAAACAAGCCGACTACCAAGCCAAATACGACGCGACCGTCGCACGTATTGATGAGATGAAGAAACTCGTGAAATAAACATAGAAACACGGTTATGAGCCGTGTTTTTTGGTATAATGAAATCAATATTTATTGATGGAGAAAGTGATGTCCAAACACCCTCATTATGAATTGTTAAATTTAATTGGCTACGGTCTTGCCAAGTTTAATAAGCTTTTTGTAAAAGAATTTCAATGTTCTAGCAAGTCGGAGTTTTATCGCTATGTGGTTTCTCTGGGAGTTGCTGAAACAACTGGAGTTGTAAAAAATAGAATGGATTTATTTGATCCTTATTTTGACAATAATCGAAAAGGTTGGTGGCAGAAAGCTGAAGTTTACCGTTTTCGTAAAGATTTAATTGATATGATGTTTGGAAATGAAGATGTTCATAGTTATGCTGAAATCGTTAAAATGTTACTTGCCAGTGAAGGAAAGCGAACAGGCATTACTACCATTGAAAAACCAATTATTCGAACTAAATTCAAACGTCTACAGGAAACGGGGATGGAGGCAGAGAATTATTTTATCCTTCATTTTGATAAAGAAGAAAAATTCCGAGATGGACAGTTAACTGATGCCCGTCTTTATGGTGATGGATATGACTTTCAGGTAGATGTCCAAGAGCATTCCTACCTTGCCGAAGTTAAAGGGATTCGAAAATCTAAGGGTCGCATTCGATTGACTGCCAGAGAATATGAAAAAGCCAAAGAGTTTAAATCAGATTTTATTTTATCTCTAGTCACCAACCTAGATGATATTCCAAAGTTAGTGTTAATCGATAATCCTTTAAAACATTTTGAGTTTAAAAAGAATATTATAAAAAATGAAATCATTGAATATAGAAGCTTAGAAGATTTGTATTAGTTCCCCCTTAACTTTTCTAGTTGAAAAAATGAGAAGTCTTGACAAGCCAACGTTTAAATGAACTGGAAATCAACGGTATTCGATTGACCAAGTTTAAAAATGAGGAAATCGGTATTGAAGTCATCTGGATTGATACCGAAAATCCACCTAGCGATACCATTGGCTGGGTAGCAAAGAAATAAAAAGTTCGCGGTCTTTTTGTTTTGTGTTTTACAGTTTTTTCTTGACAAGTCTTTCTTTTTTATGGTATTCTTTTATGCAACAAGTGTTGCGCAACGAATGTTACGTGAAAGGAGTCTTATGCCGCCAAAGGTTAAATTTAGTAAAGAGGCTATCATTGGGACAGCTTTACAATTGGTGAGAGAAGAGGGCATGGCTAGTTTGACGGCTCGAGCATTAGCGGAGCAACTGGGAGCCACACCAAGAGTCATTTTTGGGCAATTTGCCAATATGGCCGAGTTACAAGCAGAGGTTATTGGTGCTGCGGAAATGGTCGTGGTGGAGTATATTCGTAAGGCCTTAGAAGATGAGAAGCCTTTTCGATCCGTCGGGGTTGCTTATATCCTTTTCGCCTCAAAAGACCCCCAACTCTTTCAATTGCTTTTCCAAAATCCCAGCAAAGATCCGATTCGTCGCTTTCAAGATTTTCTTCCCATGAAGGATCATAGTTACCAATTGGTTCTGGATTCGATCATCGCAGACTATCCTTTGACTGTAGAGGAGGCTGGTCGCTTGTACCAGCATCTATTTATCTACTCACACGGGATGGCCTCAATGGTTGCTTCTGGCATTTATCAATTCAGCATGGAAGAAGTGATTGGATTACTGACAGAGGTTTGTCAATCTCTCATCAAAGAAATGGTAGGAAAGAAATGATTCAACTAGAAAATGTGCACAAAAGTTACGGCCAAACCAAGGTTTTAAAAGGGATTGATTTGCAGATTCAAGATCAGGATGATGTGGTTATCCTCGGTCCTTCTGGATCAGGCAAGTCAACTCTCTTAAACGTTCTGTCAGGTTTAGAAAAGGTAGACGAGGGACATATCCTTATTCAAGGACAGGATTTGGCTCAACTCACAGATACTCAATTGACAGCCTTTAGACGTGAGAAGATTGCCTTTATTTTTCAGCAGTATTATTTATTGCCTAATCTAACAGTCAGACAGAATGTAAAGATGGGGGCAGACCTGGCAAACAATCATGATTTTTTGCAGATTATCGAGGATTTGGGACTTGGCGATAAGCTGGACAAGTACCCGAGTGAATTGTCAGGTGGGGAACAGCAGAGAGTCTCCATTGCTCGGGCCTTGGCCAAAAAGCCAGAGATTCTTTTCTTAGATGAGCCGACGGGAGCCCTGGATGAAGAAACGGGGCGCAAGATTCTCGACTATATCTGGGAGTTAAAGGAAAAGCTTGGTTTGACCCTCATCATGGTGACGCATAACCAAAATATTGCGGATATGGCAAGAACCATCATTCGTGTCAATAGTGGAAAGATTACCGAAGTTGTGACCAATGATCAGCCTCAGACTGCTTATGAGATTGGATGGTAAGCCATGTTTTCAGTAAAAGATATTCGAAAATTAGTTGTCGTCAGTATAATTGGGGCTTGTGCGGTCTTTGTGGCCAATCTTTTCTTGAATTTTTACTTGGACATCGAGCAGTTGGAGATTTCTAAAACCAATCCCATGATTCAGACCTACTATGATGTTCAGATTTCGCTTTCTTGGATGGTGGCCATGGTCAGTGGAGTCGTCTTGTCCTTGACGTCGGTCCTTCTCATGTGTTTTTATATCAAACAATTTGTCGATGATCACAAGGAACAATTAGGAATTTTAAAGGCTTTGGGTTATAGCAATGGCCTGTTGGCTAAACGATTTTGGGCATTTGGGCTCAGTTTTGGTGCCGGAGCGCTTCTTGGCTATTTCGCTTCTTTTCTTATGATGGGGCATTTTTATGACTTCCGGAATGAAAAGGGGATCCTGCCAGAAATCACCATTCATTTTCATTGGCAGCTCTTGCTTGCTTTTGTGGTCCTTCCAACGGCATTTTTTATGCTTATCGCGGTTGGTTATGCTAGAAGACAACTACAAACGCCTGCTCTTCGCTTATTGAAAAAGTCCCCAACACCAATCAAGGTCAAAAGGAGAAAGAGGTCTCCTAAGAAAGAGAAAGACTTCCTAACAGAGCTGTCTTTGTCACTAATTTTGGGGAGAAAATCTATCCTGTTTTTTGTAGTCTTTGGCTCTATGTGTTTTGCGGCCATGGTTCAATTGTCCTTTGGTCTAAGGGGCTACATAGATGACATCATCCAAACCATGATGATCATGATTGGCTTGATCCTTTCTTTCTCTATTCTCTTTTTGTCATTGGGGATTGTCGTCTCAGAAAGTCGCGAAACCCTGACTCTTATGAAGGCTTTTGGCTACACAGATCGTGAATGCCAAGGTCATATCCTATCTCCCTATCGTTTCTGGGCCTATCTAGGATTTGTTCTTGGGACGGCTTATCAGTATGCTATCATGGAAATCTTGATTGGTGTGATCAAAGATACGGTTCCTGAAAAGATTGAGCATCACTTTGATGGGAATGTTTGCTTCTGGACTTTGATCGGTTTTGCTGTGGTTTATGAAAGCCTCTTTTATCTATCCAACAGAAAACTCCAAAAGCAAACCATCAAAGAAGTACTCTTAGCTGAATAAATAGAGAAGGTTGGATTCTCCAGCCTTTTTCTTATGAAACTCATTAACAAGAGAAGGATTTTTCACTATTCTAGGTAAAATGAAATAAAGGAAAGAAAATGAAGTTACTGGCAGGACCTGAAATGATTTTTTACTTGATTTGACGCAACAAATAATCCTTTATCTCTGTAGGAATCCTCTTGCAGTTTGTGGTTGGTATTGGAGTTGCAGCCTTGAGTTATAAATAAATCAATATACCTGTGGTCATGTTATACAGATCTTTCAATTAGCTGAAATATTTCACCTTTATTTTTTCTTAACCTTTGACTATTCCGCAAAATTATCGTAAAATAAAGAGTAAATGATAAAATGAGGTCAGAGTCTGTTTACTCTGGCGATAGTAGTATAAATGAGGAGAAACGCTTTGGAATTAGAAGTATTTGCTGGGCAAGAAAAAAGTGAACTATCTATGATTGAGGTAGCGCGTGCTATCTTGGAACTTCGTGGTCGCGATCATGAGATGCATTTTAGCGATCTTGTAAACGAAATTCAAAATTACCTTGGAACATCAAACAGCGATATCCGTGAAGCCTTGCCTTTGTTCTACACAGAGTTGAACTTTGACGGTAGCTTCATCTCACTTGGAGACAACAAATGGGGGCTTCGTTCATGGTATGGTGTGGACGAAATCGACGAAGAAATCATTGCTCTTGAAGAAAATGATGACGATGAAGTAGCACCAAAAGCTAAGAAAAAACGCGTCAATGCCTTCATGGATGGTGATTCAGATGCTATTGACTACAATGCAGATGATCCAGAAGACGAAGATGCATACGAAGCAGATCCAGCTCTTTCATATGATGATGAAAATCCAGATGATGAGAAAAATGAAGTGGAAGCTTACGATGCAGAAATCAACGAAATTGCTCCTGATGACTTGGGTGAAGACGTGGATCTCAACGAAGAAGATGACGAGTTTTCAGATGATGATACTGAAAACATCGAGGAATAAAAGTTAGCTATTGACAATTATCCTATTTTTAGGTATCATATTGTTCGGGCACCTCTTTTAGAGGTCGGGGCTCCCTAGTTCTTAGGGAGCTATTTTTGTTTTTTCAAGAAGTTATCTTCTTGTATTTTGGTTGTGAATCTGGTGCAGTCGTCCCAGATTATTCTTATTAGTAGGGTCTTGTTTTCTATGTCCCCTCGTAGTTAACAAGACCTTGAGCATTTTAGAAAGAGGAATCTATGTCTACGAAATATATTTTTGTAACTGGTGGTGTCGTATCGTCTATTGGGAAAGGGATTGTCGCAGCAAGTCTGGGGCGTCTCTTGAAAAATCGTGGTCTCAAAGTAACCATTCAAAAATTTGACCCTTATATCAATATCGATCCGGGAACTATGAGTCCTTACCAGCACGGGGAAGTTTTTGTGACAGATGACGGAGCTGAGACAGATTTGGACTTGGGTCACTATGAACGTTTCATTGATATCAATCTCAACAAATATTCCAACGTGACAACTGGTAAAATTTACAGTGAAGTTCTTCGTAAGGAACGTCGTGGAGAATATCTTGGGGCAACTGTTCAAGTCATTCCTCATATCACAGATGCTTTGAAAGAAAAAATCAAGCGTGCCGCTCTAACGACAGACTCTAATGTCATTATTACAGAGGTCGGTGGAACAGTAGGAGATATCGAGTCCTTGCCATTCTTAGAGGCCCTTCGTCAGATGAAGGCAGATGTGGGGGCGGATAATGTTATGTATATCCATACAACCTTGCTTCCTTACCTCAAGGCAGCTGGTGAAATGAAGACCAAACCAACCCAACACTCTGTCAAAGAATTGCGTGGATTGGGAATCCAGCCAAATATGTTGGTTATTCGTACAGAAGAGCCAGCTGGTCAGGGAATTAAAAACAAACTAGCTCAGTTCTGTGATGTGGCACCAGAAGCCGTTATCGAATCATTGGATGTCGAACATCTTTACCAAATTCCACTGAACTTGCAGGCACAAGGTATGGACCAAATTGTCTGTGACCATTTGAAATTAGACGCACCGGTAGCAGATATGACAGAATGGTCAGCCATGGTGGACAAGGTCATGAACCTCAAGAAACAAGTTAAGATTTCCCTTGTCGGTAAGTATGTGGAATTGCAAGATGCCTACATTTCTGTGGTTGAAGCCTTGAAACACTCTGGTTATGCCAACGACGCAGAAGTTAAGATAAATTGGATCAATGCCAATGATGTGACAGCAGAGAATGTGGCGGAGCTCTTGTCTGATGCGGACGGAATTATCGTACCAGGTGGTTTTGGTCAACGTGGTACGGAAGGGAAAATCCAAGCCATTCGCTATGCGCGTGAAAATGATGTTCCAATGTTAGGTGTCTGCTTGGGCATGCAGTTAACTTGTATCGAATTTGCTCGTCACGTTTTGGGTCTTGAAGGTGCCAATTCTGCAGAGCTTGCACCAGAAACAAAATACCCTATCATTGATATCATGCGTGATCAGATTGATGTTGAGGATATGGGGGGAACCCTTCGCTTGGGACTTTATCCATCTAAGTTGAAACGTGGCTCTAAGGCTGCGGCTGCTTATCACAATCAAGAAGTGGTACAACGCCGTCACCGTCACCGTTATGAGTTTAACAATGCCTTCCGTGAGCAGTTTGAGGCAGCAGGCTTTGTCTTTTCAGGAGTTTCTCCAGATAATCGTTTGGTAGAAATCGTGGAAATTCCTGAAAATAAATTCTTTGTAGCGTGTCAGTATCACCCTGAACTGTCAAGTCGTCCAAACCGCCCAGAAGAACTCTACACTGCCTTTGTTACTGCAGCAGTTGAGAACAGTAATTAGCAAAATCAGAACCTTTGAGAAGAATCTCAGAGGTTTTTTGCTTGCATATTTAGGATATGAGTTGCAAAATAAAAACATAGTGATATAATTAACATAAAAAATCCTAAGGAGGATCTACGATGAAAAAAATCACATTATTTGGTTTGTCTCTAGCTGGTCTAGCTTTACTGGTTTTTCCACATTCAGGGCAGGCATTTGAGCTTAAAGAAGAATGGGTTGTTAAGTGTGGAGTGCAGTATCAAGATGGCAAGATTCTTCGGTTTAACAATGGTCATGAAGTGGATATCAAAGTCTTGGATTTGCCAAAAACCGAGAAAATCGAGTGGACGGTTAGTCTCGATGGTCAAGATCAAACTGTCAATTTCCTAGGTCAAGAAAAGGACAAGTCTATGATGGGCGTAGAGGGGCGTTACCTGAATTTCTATGTTCCATATGGCTATAGAGGAGATATCAAGGTAGAAGCCAAGAGCGGAAATGAAGTAAAGACCTGGTCAACGAAAGTTGTGGATGATATTCATAATGATAGTGGAAAGAGAGGTTACTATCGTATTGAAGAATCAAATGATCAATACACTTACCTCGATGCTAAATGGGATTATCAAACCAAGACTTACACTGCTACCTTACCAGAGACTGTCAATGGTCAAAAAGTCTATGCTTGGGCAGACTATGACAATGGTGAGTTGAAGCTTGAAAAACAAAAGTCTATCAGTCGTAAATATGATGGAGGATCTTTCAAAGAACTTTATCCGATTGTAAAAGCAGAAAGCTGGCTAAAATCAAACCAAAACTGGTACTATCAAAAACAAGGCCAATTAGTGCAGAAAGATTGGGTTAAGGACAAGGGAACTTGGTACTTTATGAATGATAAAGGAGTCATGTTCAATCAAACTTGGCTTTATCAAGGTAGCAACTGGTATGCCTTTAAATCATCAGGAGCCATGATTGCGAGTGACTGGCTTTACGATCAAGGCAAGTGGTACTATTTATCAAATTCAGGAGCCATGAAAGCAAGCACTTGGGTTTATGACAAGGGAGAATGGTATTATGTAAGTTCTTCTGGTGCCATGATTGCGAATGATTGGGTCAAAGACAATGGTAAGTGGTATTATCTGGCTTCATCAGGTAAGATGCTTCGCAATACCTACACCCCTGATGGTTATTACGTTGGTAACTCAGGCGCCTGGCAATAAGAATAATACTCTTCGAAAATCTCTTCAAACCACGTGAGCTTCATCCACAACCTCAAAGCAGTGCTTTGAGCAACCTGCGGCTAGCTTCCTAGTTTGCTCTAGTATAAGAAGTCCTTTTCCTTTAAGGAAGAGGCTTTTTACTTGCTTTTCTGCTTCTTCTTCATTTGTCCTAAAGCCTTTTTTGTGTTAAAATGAATGGTATGAAAGCTAAAAAAATGTGGATGGCAAGTCTGGCTCTGCTTGGTATTGGGAGCCTTGCCCTTGCTACGAAAAAAGTTGCAGATGACCGTAAACTCATGAAGACTCAGGAAGAGTTGACAGCGATTGTGCGAGACCATTTTTCAGACATGGGGGAAATTGCGACCCTCTATGTTCAAGTTTATGAAAGCAGTCTGGAGAGCTTGGTTGGTGGCGTCATTTTTGAGGATGGCCGTCATTATACCTTTGTCTATGAAAATGAAGACCTAGTCTATGAGGAGGAAGTCTTATGATACAACCAGCAAGTTTAGAAGAATTGGCATCTTTAGTAGAAAAAGATGGCAAGAAGGTTTTCCTTTTTGTGGCGGACTGGTGTGGCGATTGCCGTTATATCTATCCTGCCTTACCAGAAATTGAGGAGACCAATCCAGAGTTCAACTTTATTCGAGTGGATCGAGATCAGTATATGGATCTAGCCAAACTCTGGGATGTTTATGGAATCCCTAGCCTTGTAGTTCTAGAAAAAGACAAGGAAATCGGTCGTTTTGTTAATCGCGACCGTAAAAGCAAGCAACAAATTAACGACTTTTTAGCAGGACTGAAATAGGAGAAAAAGGAAACAATGATTTTTACATATAATAAAGAACATGTCGGTGATGTCCTTATGGTCATCGTGAAAAATAGCGGAGATGCCAAACTAGATGTGGAGCGCAAAGGCAAGGTAGCTCGTGTTTTCCTCAAAGATAATGGGGAAACAGTGGCTTGGAATATTTTCGAAGTTTCAAGTTTATTTGAAATTGCAGAGCGCGGTCAAGTCTTTTTATCAGATACACAAGTAGTTCGTTTGAACCAAGAATTACAAACGGAAGGTTTTGCAGAAGAAATTGTCAATGACAAGGAACCTAAGTTTGTTGTTGGTGAGATTGTCGAGATGGTAGCTCATCCAGATAGTGACCACCTTAACATCTGCCAAGTTGCAGTTGCAAGTGACAAGACAGTGCAAATTGTTGCAGGAGCTCCCAATGCGCGTGTCGGTTTGAAAACCATTGTAGCTCTTCCTGGAGCCATGATGCCAAAAGGCAATCTCATTTTCCCAGGCGAACTTCGTGGTGAAAAGAGTTTTGGTATGATGTGTAGCCCTCGTGAATTGCATCTGCCAAATGCTCCGCAAAAACGTGGTGTTATCGAATTATCAGAAGACCAAGTTGTCGGAACACCATTTGATCCAGCTAAACACTGGACTGCCTAGGCACTTGTTAGTATCTGATAGACCAGCTAGAAGGAAATAAGATGGCAAAAAATGTAGTGATTACAGGAGCGACATCAGGTATTGGTGAAGCAATTGCGCGTGCTTATCTGGAGCAGGGTGAGAATGTCGTTCTAACAGGTCGACGGATAGACCGATTAGAAATCCTTAAGTCGGAGTTTGCAGAAACTTTTCCAAATCAAACCGTCTGGACCTTTCCACTAGATGTCACGGATATGACTGTGGTAAAGACTGTCTGCTCTGATATTCTAGAAACGATAGGTCAGATTGATATTCTGGTCAACAATGCCGGACTGGCTCTAGGTTTAGCACCTTATCAAGACTATGAAGAGTTGGATATGTTAACTATGTTGGATACCAATGTCAAAGGTTTGATGGCAGTCACTCGCTGTTTCTTGCCAACAATGGTAAAAGCCAATCAAGGACATATCATCAACATGGGGTCAACCGCAGGAATCTACGCCTATGCAGGTGCAGCAGTTTATTCAGCTACCAAGGCAGCAGTTAAGACCTTTTCAGATGGACTGCGAATTGATACCATCGCAACGGATATCAAGGTGACAACCATTCAGCCTGGAATTGTCGAAACAGATTTTTCTACAGTGCGTTTTCACGGTGATAAAGAGCGGGCTGCGTCCGTTTACCAAGGAATCGAAGCCTTGCAAGCTCAGGATATTGCAGATACAGTGGTCTATGTGACTAGTCAACCTCGTCGTGTGCAAATTACAGATATGACCATTATGGCTAATCAACAGGCGACAGGTTTCATGGTTCATAAAAACTAAAAAATTCCTCGAAAGTTACAAATTTCTGTAACTTTTTTTTGATTTCTTACGAATAGATAAGTAGGAGGAAGAAAATATGTATAATAAAGTTATCTTAATCGGACGCTTGACGTCTACACCAGAATTGCACAAAACCAACAATGACAAGTCAGTAGCGCGAGCAACTATCGCTGTAAATCGTCGTTACAAAGACCAAAATGGGGAGCGCGAAGTTGATTTTGTTAATATGGTCCTATGGGGCAGACTAGCAGAAAGCTTGGCAAGCTACGCAACCAAAGGTAGTCTTATTTCAGTGGATGGAGAATTACGTACCCGTCGTTTTGAGAAAAATGGTCAGATGAACTACGTGACCGAAGTACTTGTTACTGGATTCCAACTCTTGGAAAGTCGTGCTCAACGTGCCATGCGTGAAAATAATGCAGGACAAGATTTGGCGGATTTGGTTTTGGAAGAGGAAGAATTGCCATTTTAAGCATTAAAAAGTCTGAGTTGGTCTCAGGCTTTTTATCTTGAGAAAGTCAGACTTTTTTCTTGACTATTTCTGACCAAGTGATACAATAGAACTATGAATTAGCACTCAGGTATAAAGAGTGCTAATAATATCTATCTCATCATGGAGGAAAGCAGATGTTGAAACCATTAGGAGACCGTGTGGTCTTGAAAATTGAAGAAAAAGAACAAACTGTTGGAGGCTTTGTCCTCGCAAAATCAGCCCAAGAAGAAACGAAAACAGCTACAGTAGTGGCTACTGGACAAGGTGTTCGTACCTTGAACGGTGACTTGGTTGCTCCAAGTGTTAAAGCTGGAGACCGTGTCTTAGTTGAAGCTCACGCAGGTCTTGATGTCAAAGATGGCGATGAAAAGTACATCATCGTAGGCGAAGCTAACATCTTGGCTATCATTGAAGAATAGAAGGAGAAAGTAAGTATGTCAAAAGAAATTAAATTTTCATCAGATGCCCGTTCAGCTATGGTCCGTGGTGTCGATATCCTTGCAGACACTGTTAAAGTAACCTTGGGACCAAAAGGTCGTAACGTTGTGTTGGAAAAATCATTTGGCTCACCCTTGATTACCAATGACGGTGTGACCATTGCCAAAGAAATCGAATTGGAAGACCATTTTGAAAATATGGGTGCCAAATTGGTATCAGAAGTAGCTTCAAAAACCAATGATATCGCTGGTGACGGAACAACAACTGCAACTGTATTGACCCAAGCAATTGTCCGTGAAGGAATCAAAAACGTCACAGCAGGTGCAAATCCAATCGGAATTCGTCGTGGGATTGAAACAGCAGTTGCTGCAGCAGTTGAAGCCTTGAAAAACAACGCCATTCCTGTTGCCAACAAAGAAGCTATCGCTCAGGTTGCAGCCGTATCTTCTCGTTCCGAAAAAGTAGGTGAATACATCTCTGAAGCCATGGAAAAAGTTGGCAAAGACGGAGTCATCACTATAGAAGAGTCACGTGGTATGGAAACAGAACTTGAAGTTGTAGAAGGTATGCAGTTTGACCGTGGTTACCTTTCACAGTACATGGTGACAGATAGCGAAAAAATGGTGGCTGACCTTGAAAATCCATATATTTTAATTACTGATAAGAAGATTTCAAATATCCAAGAAATCTTGCCACTTCTAGAAAGCATTCTCCAAAGCAATCGTCCACTCTTGATTATTGCGGATGATGTAGATGGTGAGGCTCTTCCAACTCTTGTTTTGAACAAGATTCGTGGAACCTTCAACGTGGTAGCCGTTAAGGCACCTGGTTTTGGTGACCGTCGCAAAGCCATGCTTGAAGATATCGCCATTTTGACAGGCGGAACAGTTATCACAGAAGACCTTGGTCTTGAGTTGAAAGATGCGACAATTGAAGCTCTTGGTCAAGCAGCTAGAGTAACTGTGGACAAAGATAGCACTGTTATCGTAGAAGGTGCTGGAAATCCTGAAGCGATTTCTCACCGTGTTGCGGTTATCAAGTCTCAAATCGAAACCACAACTTCTGAATTTGACCGTGAAAAATTGCAAGAACGCTTGGCAAAATTGTCAGGTGGTGTAGCGGTTATTAAGGTCGGAGCTGCAACTGAAACTGAGTTGAAAGAAATGAAACTCCGCATTGAAGATGCCCTCAACGCTACTCGTGCAGCTGTTGAAGAAGGTATCGTTGCAGGTGGTGGAACAGCCCTTGTCAATGTTATTCCAGCCGTGGCTGATTTGGAGTTGGCAGGAGATGAAGCGACAGGCCGTAATATTGTTCTCCGTGCTTTGGAAGAACCTGTTCGTCAGATTGCGCACAATGCAGGATTTGAAGGATCTATCGTTATCGATCGTTTGAAAAATGCCGAGCTTGGTACAGGTTTCAACGCAGCAACTGGTGAATGGGTCAACATGATTGATCAAGGGATTATCGACCCAGTTAAAGTGAGTCGTTCAGCTCTACAAAATGCAGCATCTGTAGCCAGCTTAATTTTGACTACGGAAGCAGTCGTAGCTAATAAACCAGAACCAGCAGCTCCGGCTCCAGCAATCGATCCAAGCATGATGGGCGGCATGATGTAAGCTTTCTATAGAAAACAACTTATAAAAAACACAAAAGGAGGGAATGCCTACCCCTCCTTTTTATGATATTCACTTCTAAATTGATTTGAGCTCTCCTAACTTATATGATAAAATAAGACTAGAAAAAGGAGAAGAACATGATCGATGTAGAAGAAATTCTGAGCAAGATGAACCCCAATCAGAAGATTAATTATGACCGTGTCATGCAGAAGATGGTACAAGTATGGGAGAAAAATGAGCAACGTCCAACCATTCTCATGCATGTTTGCTGTGCCCCTTGCAGTACCTATACTCTAGAATATTTAACAAAGTATGCTGATGTGACAATCTATTTTGCCAATTCTAATATCCATCCCAAGGCAGAATACCACAAGCGGGCTTACGTCACCCAAAAATTTGTCAGTGATTTCAATGAGCGAACAGGAAATACGGTTCAGTACCTAGAAGCTCCCTACGAACCAAATGAATACCGTAAGTTAGTCAGAGGACTGGAAGAAGAGCCAGAAGGTGGCGACCGTTGTAAGGTTTGCTTTGACTACCGCCTGGATAAGACAGCGCAAGTGGCTATGGATCTGGGCTTTGATTATTTTGGCTCAGCCTTGACCATTAGTCCTCATAAGAATTCTCAAACCATTAACAGCATCGGAATCGATGTGCAAAAAATTTATACAACCCACTATCTTCCAAGTGATTTCAAGAAAAATCAGGGCTACAAACGTTCAGTGGAGATGTGTGAAGAGTATGATATATATCGTCAATGTTATTGTGGATGCGTCTATGCAGCCCAAGCTCAGAATATTGACCTGGTTCAGGTTAAGAAAGATGCTACAGCTTTCTTGCTGGATAAGGATGTTGAAAAAGACTATTCCCACATTAAATTTACTGTTACGAAATTAGATATATAGAGACCAACCCAGCTGAAAAGCTGGGTTTTTCAAATAAAAAACCAGGGCTTTCACCCTAGTTTGACAACTTTACCGATTCTTTAGTTCTACATAGCGCTTGTACCAAATGTTTACATAGGCTTCTGAGAAAGGACCACGTCCATTGTTAATCCAATCAACAAGAATTTTGACATGTTCTTTTAAAATATAGTCCAAATCATCAGAATAATTCATTTTGCGTTTATGACGCTCATATTCCTCAACGTCCAAGAGACGTTTTTCCCCATCTGTAAAAATTTTAACATCCAAATCGTAATCAATATACTTCAGCGCTTCTTCATCCAGATAGTAGGGGCTAGCCATATTGCAATAGTAGGAAATTCCATTATCACGAATCATGGCAATGATATTAAACCAATATTTCTTGTGAAAGTAAACAATAGCCGGTTCTCGAGTAACCCAACGACGACCATCACTTTCGGTAACAAGTGTATGATCGTTGACACCAATAATGGCGTTTTCTGTTGTTTTTAGTACCATGGTGTCCCGCCAAGTTCGGTGGAGACTGCCATCATGCTTATAACTTTGAATTGTAATAAAGTCGCCTTCTTTTGGAAGCTTCATAACTAACCAACTTTCTACAATTTGTAAGTTTATCGTTTACTATTGTACCATAAAATTGCCTAAAATCTGTGATTTTTACATGAAAATATTAAAGATATTCTCTGAGAGCGCTTGCTATATCCGAAAAATCGTAGCCTTTTCGTGCTAAAACTTGAGTTAAACGCTGTTTAAGTTCGTATCCTTCATACTTTTGAGCATACTTGGCATATTGCTTGTCAAGTTCCTTGAAGATAAGTTCCTGAGTCGTTTCTTCGTCTACTTGGCTATCCAATTCGTCAAAGGCACTTTTAGCATCAGAGTATGAGAAACCCTTATTGGTCAGATTCTGGATAATCTTATCTTGCAAGGCACGAGCTGGAAGTTTTCCTTCATATTTTTTCAATAGTTTATTAGCTATACGTTGAGCAACTTCGGAAAAATCAAATTCTTTCAAGGTCTCCTCTATAGTAGATTTTGAAATCCCCCTTTGTGCTAGTTTCTGAGTCAGTACATAAGGTCCCTTGTCTCCTGAAAGTTGATTGGCATTGATGGTAGCATAAGCGTACTGGCCATCATTAATCCAATTCTCCTCTTTAAGATTAGCAATTACTTGAGAAACTATGTCTTCATCAATATCATATTTTTTCAGATATTCTCTGACTTCTTTTTCAGTGCGAGCTTTAAAGGATAGGTGGTAGAGGGCTAGATTCTTACCGTAAGAAAATTGGGCAAAGTCCTGAATCTCTTTCAATTCTTCTTCGCTTATCACCTTATCTCGTGATAACATAAAACGAACAATAGTATCTTCAGTAATGTAGCATTTGTCGCCATTATCAAGCTCCATCAGATAGAGTCTTTTTTTCTTTTCAAGTTTTGTGATTTTCATAGTTCTATTATAACTCAAAATGTGATAAGATAGGGGTATGAATCTGAAAGTGAAACAAAAAATACCATTAAAAATCAAGCGCATGGGAATTAATGGTGAGGGAATCGGCTTTTACCAAAAAACATTAGTCTTTGTACCTGGAGCACTCAAAGGTGAAGATATCTATTGTCAGATTACTTCTATTAAACGCAACTTTGTTGAAGCAAAATTACTAAAGGTTAATAAGAAGTCAAAATTCCGAGTTGTGCCAGCTTGTACTATCTATAATGAATGTGGTGGTTGCCAAATCATGCACCTGCATTATGATAAGCAGCTGGAGTTCAAGACGGACTTACTTCACCAAGCGCTGAAAAAATTCGCTCCTGCAGGATATGAAAACTATGAAATCCGCCCGACGATTGGTATGCAGGAACCCAAGTACTATCGTGCTAAGTTACAATTTCAGACTCGAAAATTTAAAAATCAGGTCAAGGCAGGTCTGTATGCAGAAAGCTCTCACTATTTAGTAGAGTTGAAAGACTGCCTGGTACAAGACAAGGAAACCCAAGTGATTGCTAATCGTCTAGCAGAATTGCTTACTTATCACCAGATTCCAATCACGGATGAGAGAAAAGTTCTAGGTGTTAGAACTATAATGGTCCGACGAGCAAGAAAGACTGGACAGGTTCAGATTATTGTTGTTACAAACCGCCAGCTTAATTTAACCCTGCTGGTAAAAGATTTAATTAAAGATTTTCCAGAGGTTGTGACAGTAGCTGTTAATACAAATACAGCTAAAACCAGTGAGATTTATGGTGAAAAGACAGAGATTATATGGGGAGAAGAGAGTATTCAAGAAGGTGTACTCAATTATGAATTTTCACTATCTCCTCGAGCTTTCTATCAACTAAATCCTGAACAAA